>QCLI01000003.1 GCA_003214695.1 Prochlorococcus sp. AG-412-P08 | reverse complement strand
ACTTTTAGGTAGGATTTCTCTGTGAGGAGTTTAGATCCTTCAGCAGTGGAAACAAGGAAACACTTGCTTAAGATCTTCAAAAGGACCTGCTTAACGGCAGGTTTTTTTTTAGCCGTGAGTTGCTTACATGTGAACATGCAAAAGAGCTTCCAATGGCAAAACGATACTTAATGCTTTGAAGAGGAATCATAATCATGAATTTAATAATTCAATCACGTTTAAAAATAATAAACTTTGAACCAATAAAATTATTTACTACTGCGTAAGCTGTACCAATAATCCAAGCTATATTATAGGTATCATAAACTCTAGCAATCGCGAATATTATTGCTGAGCTTACAAAGCATCCAATTGCATATACCAGTAGAAATGAAATGACCAGTCTATTATTGTTAGGTGAGTTAACTCTAAATACCCATTTTTTACCAAGTTGATAAGAGTTAAGAAGACCAACGCTATATCCAATAATAGAAGCCAAAACAATATTTCCGGATAAAAAATATAAAATAATATATGTAATATAATTATAAAAAGTTGAACATAAGCCAACTATTACAAACTTAATTAATTCTCTTTTAGTTCTAGATAAACTTTTATTTAAAATTCTATTTTTTATTATACATTTAATCATTTTAGCTTCCCTCATGAGATCCTCTCTTCATGCAAGCACTTGGCAGGAGTATAAAAGATAAAGGACACTTTTCGAAAATTAGCTAATAGCGAGCTCTTTGCTGATGGTATGGTTTTGTACATTTTTTGTATGGACCATAAACTTTCATATCTACAACTTTAAGATCAGCTATCTCTTAAAGGCTTTTGTATCAGTAGCATTTACTCCACGGAGCAATATTTCAGGTTGTTCGGGAAATTCTTAGTTGATTGTTCCTATGCATGTTTATCCTCATTGAATTGTATATCTTTGTGGAGCAAGCAGTCTAGTAATTTTGCTCCAGTTTATATGCGCCATCCATGAACCGCAGATAATCAATAAGAACAAGTCCCAGTTCTTTCTATTGTAGTTTCTCTGCCTGCCTCTTCAGTCATTTGTTTTGGTATTCTGCCTTCCACTTGGTCTATATAAGACAATGATTTTTTGACATATTCCATCCTTTTCTCAGTTGAGCGAAGAGTGCGTGTTAACTCATATCTACGAACCTTTCGCCATAGGCGCAACATAGACTCAGAGATAGGTTTTTTTAAGGGCGTTTAGGAGGATCAAAATAAACCTAGAATGAGTTTAAGAAGCAAGTTAGTAATAATACAAGTAGAAACTGGGAAATAAAAAGTCGATTTCCCTCCTTTCAAAATGATGCCTCTTGGTACTTGACTTAAGCCTATTTGTCTTAAATAAGGGTATAGAACACCTATAGCAGTAATTCCAATGCCTTAAGTAATTAAAAGTCTTTGCATATCAATTCATTATCATAACTATGTCGCTTAAATAGAAAGACAACCTAAATCATTTTGGCTAAATAATTCACTAAAAATGTAGTCAGAAGGGAACCCTATATTCTGCAATATTATTTTCTTAATCATGCAAAGTTAACTCTAACAAAGTTTTCTTTTGTAAATTTGATATGGCTAAGCAAATAAGGTTTGTAAGTATTATTATTTTCAATATAATTTTTTCCTAATGAAGAGCTTATATATCTAATCTTTTTGACTGCAAAATCCTGGACATTTACTCTTGAAGAGATATTGATATTCCCAATATCTCTAACTGACTCTACATGTACTGGAGAAAGCTTACTTGATGAATTTTTAAGAACATCAAGTGTTACTAGGCTTGTGCCACCTACTGCTAAAAGTGAAATAGCACCAAATTCAAGTAACTTTTGAGTCTGAGTTATGGTCTTCGATTGACCTAAATCCCCTTTAATTAAAGCTATAGTATCTATAATAAAACTCTCAATAGGATTACATAGGTTTTTATTTTCTATGAGTCCTTCCTTGATAGGAGTGGGAGTTGTTGTCAATTGATTTTTTCCAACAGTATTTGTTATTAGCTTATTATTAAGGTGCTCATCATATTTGCTCAGTGAGTAAATAGAAATTCCAAAAATTATAGGAAAGAAGAAGAGGCTGATAAACCCATAGCTAATTGGTTGATAGGAGCTAACTACATTCTCTACTCCTATAGGAAGGAAAAAGCTAATCATGAA
This sequence comes from Prochlorococcus sp. AG-412-P08, assembly GCA_003214695.1. GTDB lineage: Bacteria > Cyanobacteriota > Cyanobacteriia > PCC-6307 > Cyanobiaceae > Prochlorococcus_E. The sequence continues at coordinate 147,631 of QCLI01000003.1, read as the reverse complement.
TCAAGTGAACTTGAACAACTAAACCATTCCTTTAAGCAAAGGTCCATGAGTATTTCCCCCTTTTATGGCAGAACTGTTGCAAAGCTTTTAATTATGTAATTAATTAGCGTTTCTTCCCTTTTATAAAAATAGGAAAATGACAGGAATGGATTCATCTATCAACAAATTAAAGGAGCAAGTTATTTATAAAAAACTATTTCTTGAGAAAACCACTGGGAATATAGGATTAATAGCCGATGGGAGTGTAGGGAAAGAATCTCAGCAGCCGAAGCGAAAAGCTAGTCATAATAGTTGAGCTAATAAATGCTCTTTAAACCTTCTCTCTCTTTGCTGAAAAAAAATAATTGGTTATAATATGCAGAAAACTAAAGAAATCTATGCCTAGAGAAAGGACTCAGCTGAATATTAATATTGACCCTGCTTTATTGCTAAAGTTGAAATCCGAAGCAATTAAGCAAGGAAAAACGTTAACGGATTTTGTGGTCGAACAATTAAAGGACTCAGCAACTACAGTATCTGATGAGAATCTTGAGCAAAGACTTTTAAGAATAGAAGCGTTGATGGGGATAGATCACAAGTGGCCTGATGAAGATAATAATATTGGAACTATTTTTACTGAGGAAGGCGCAAATAATTATGGCGAAGTCGCTAAACAGGAATTTGAATCAATTGTAAAGAAAAGAGGAGTTACATTACAGGTAGGTTTGCAAGAGGTGAGTAAGTGTCTTCAAAAATACCCATATAGCAATCCTGAATTAGTCTTTCAGATCTTACTAGGTACACATCAATTAACTGCTTTAGAAATGACAATTGCCTATAGAAATGGATCTTGCGCAATGAGGTCTGCTCTAAATGATTGGAGCAATGAACCCTTGGAAAAACTAAATCAAGCCTTTCTAAACGCTGTTCGAAAAGAGAGCCTTGCATAGAGAATGCTCAATTACTCTTAAAGAATAGTGAGAATGCATTTGTCTAATGGATCTATGAACGTGATCAAAGAAGCCATGCACTTGCTGGTGAAGCACTTATTTTAGTCGTAAGATCAATAGAATCTTCGTGAGGATTCTATTCCCAATAGGCTGAGTTCAATTCTTTTTGTTTGATTGTTTTCACATACCCAAAAAATAGGTTTTGTGGCTTTTGCTTCAATCAAATCTTTTCTTCTCGAAAGCTTATAGGAAGAAATTCTTTGTCTGGGTCAAAACCCTTTTTCCGTATTGATTGATCACAATACTTCCTTTCTTTCCTGAAACTGATCTGTGATAAGTCCCTATAGGAATTTGAAGTGCTCTAATATCTAGCTTTAGAAAAATCATATGATGTAGTTCATCCCATGAAGGATTTAGCAAAGTGAACTTTCTATTGCCTTCCAACACTAAGTTGTGATCAATTTGATATTGGTGCACATAATATTGTTCATGCTCGAAATCATTCGGAGGAGATACCGCACTCCCATGATGAATGACGATATCGCAACCATTCGTTGTTCCGTACACCTGCATCAAAAAAAGTGACCTGAGGTGTTTCTCGAAACATTCGAATGGGGAGAAAGTTAAGATACATTTTAATGCCTCCTTTTGCTAGTGATCTACTTGATTGTGACCTTTAATGAGCTTTTAAGGCTTCTGATTACCAGGCAATCTTCCGTTGCCATCTGAAGAACTCTTAATTTTTCTATTGATAAATCAATAGGCATAAAAAGTTTAATAGAAATAGATTTAATCTCCCTAGGTCCTTTCAAAGTCATCTTTTTATCAATTTCTGCTGTAATCTCTCCGATCTCCCAAGCTTCTCTCTTGGCCGCAATACCCATAACTGTCAAAAAACATGTTGCCAATTCAGTTGCGACTAGGTCAATGGGTGCAAACTATGACTTTGGCTCTCGTTATCTATAGGTGCATCGGTCGTTAGCTTTTCGTCTGAAAGAGAATGGCGAGCTTCAGTATGTAGGTTACAAGATATTTACAAAAAATCTTGTTTAAACTTCATACAACTTGCAGTTCGCTTTTGTGGGATTGCTAAGGCATTCTGCTTCCCATTTGAAATTTTTATCTTTTTTTGGGATTGGTAAATTGTAATTGAAATCGTGCATCCTCCAAACGTCACTTACGGCGCCGTTAAGGATGGTGAAAGGTGATACCAACTTCATAATCCTCCTTTTCGAGTAATAAATTTATATGACAACCAAAGCATTTATTCAAGAGAGTTTATACCTATTTGAATGCCTAATTTAATGTTGCCTTAAGTATTATCTTAGTGTATTTCAAGAATTATTAGTATGTTTTTTTAGCCTTCTCTCGCAATGCCTACCAGGTTAGAGTCCTTGGCTAACGAATAACTCTGTGATGCTCTTTGAAATCTTAAACTAAGCAAGTGGAGAACAATTCTAGAAGTTCCGCATGAAAAACGATACCTTTTTGATTTCTCCCTAGTGATCAGGCTGAAAAGCTTGCAAAGGACTCACAGCTTCTTTCTAGCCATTGGAATTGCAGCGCATCATTTTTATGTCGGCCAGCAGTTCGTTCGGTACTGGACTGTAACTCTTCATGAAGGGCGGAAGTTTAAAAAATAAGTCTAGGTGAATTTATTTGGGTTGCTCTTGAAAGAGTTTTTAATGCGCATGTCCATGGTGATCATGGTCTTTGTGCATTTCCTCTGAGGGAGGATTATCTGTGTCTGAACTACCTCCACTTAAGGCGAAGGGGATTAACAGTAAAGTTGCTGATGCAAGAAAAGGAAGAAAGGTTTTCCTTTGATACAAAATATTCCTATTATTAGAATGCTTTCAGGTTTATCTACCTAGGTCAAAACATGGGAGTGCAATTGCTCCAGCGTTAACACTGATTTACTTTTAAGATCTTGTCGTTTAGACCTAGATTAGGGACATGGGTTGATTATTCGTAGTTATTAGCTCAATTCCTTAGAAAGATCTTCCGTACTTGGTAGTCTTCCGCTAAAAAAACAAGGAGTATGGCCATGAGTAATCAATTCAGTCCCTCATCAAATGAGAGGTCATCGATATATTTCGCAGCTGAAGAAAATCGTGGGAGGCGACTTTTGGAGATGCACAGAAGGCTAAAGGCGTTGCAAAGCAAGAGATTTCATTTGCGAAATGAATTAGAATCAGTAGAGAAATATCTAACATCTCTTGATAGCCAAATCAAAGGCCTTGAATCTTACCAACAGTTGATTTTTGATAAATAGTCTCACTTTTGTGAGGAGAATAAAAAGCAGAGGAAGCAGCAAGTTTAATGTTAGGTTCTCAGTCTGTTAAAAATTTGCGTCAAGCATCCTCTTTGGAGATAACTTCTGCTTCAACTACATCTTGATTTTCAACAAACTCATAGGTTTTTTTTTCGATCCAATTATTAATTCCAGCTACTAAAGGTAGAGATCCCCGGTATATAAAAATGGCAGTTGGGAAAATACTTATAATTCCAACTATAGGACTTTTAAAAAGTAATTGACCTGCTTTCACATTGAAAAGAATGATTAATGCTGATGGAATCAATATACTAAGGATTTTCTTGATAGCTTCCAGCCAGCCGACACGATAGATCCACCAAATGCAATATATAGCAGCAATGTATAACACAACATAAGTCATAAATTGATTATAGGAATCTCGTGAACTGTCAGTGAGTTTTGTTGCTTTTATCTTCAGATTCTCTGACTTGTCGACGATCACTACTATACTCTTTACTCCTTTTTAACCTGTGAATAGAAGCACTCTTTTCCATGAATACTTGGGATAGGTATATTCCCGCTTTTATTAGCTATTAGGGTTAACAAATAAATATTGCTTAACCTCTGCGAAAAATCGTGCTTTGGTCAATCCTTCAGGCTGGCATTTTATTGTTTGATTAGCTCTTATCTGGAAATGTCTCTATGGATGCCATTAGAAGAATGAGAATTGATGAGAGACGCTTGGATCTAGGCTAAAGGCTCATGCTAGAGACCAAAGGAAGAAATGAATGATCAAGATGTATACATCCGAAAGGTGCCTAGCGAAATTGAAGATAGTGCTTAGTTATGAGAATGTTGGAATTACTTTTGTGACTATCTAATTATTCATTTTTACTCTTACTTAAGGTTTCTAAAATCGAACTGACCTCGGGTAGTGTCCGAGACCAATAATTTGATACCTGGAACTCTTTCAAATGATCGCTTTGGTGGTATTTTTTGATTTGCTCTTTGGAGCAATCAATAGTTCAATATGGCTAGGATTGTTTTTCTAAATGGAACGAGCAAGAATGGCATCTCGACCGATACCGAAAAATGCTAAGTCAGTCAGGATCATACAAAGATCATGGGGAATTGAAAGGTCATATCAAAACAACAATGGAGTTGAGATATGTACCCCTGCACCGTTTCAACCTGCAGATAACCCATAGGACTCTATAAGCACATTTCTATATACGAAAAAGTCTAAAGTTGATTCAGCTATTCTAGAAGATCATGTTTTTCTCTTTTTGATAATGCTTTGTAAGCATGTCTAGAACACTCGGCTTCGCCCCATGCCATAAGATTGCCTCTTCCAATTGACCTGGTACGATCATCATGGAGGGATTCTGCATAATTATTCGCTCTCTTGGTTAAACCAATACCCCCTAAAGGTGACGTACGCCATTATTGGGATTCAGTTAAACCATGTTCTGCTACTCGATCATCAAGATTAGGCTCCATATCGTTTATTAATAGATCTGTATAAGGCCAAATTATTTGATTGTTTTTATTATCTCTTGTATCTAAACATTTGAATGGATTCCCCTGAGAAGAAGAAAGAAATGCTATGACGAACAACTGTAGTAGGATACTCCCCCGACATTAAAGAATTTTTTTGGTTTTAGGACGTCATACTTCCTCTCTATTGTTGATGCTTGCTCGTCGTAGGGATTGCTGAGTACAATTTGTAGCTCTTTGATGAGGCTGTAATCACCTTGTTCAGCCTTCTTGTATGCTTCTTCTATTTGCCACTCGCGCCAGGTGTACTTCGGGTTGATGCGTTTCATCTTATTGGATATCACTGTTGGCTCACCGCAGTTTTTTATGCGATCCCTCCACTGTAGAAGCCAATTAGCCCATTGCTTATCTATCTGTTCTGAGCTGGGAAGATAGAAGCTCTCTTTTAATGCTGTCATTTGCTCTGGAATATTAGACAGCTTTCGGAAAAAGACCGTGTAGTCTACTTTGGAGAGAACCATTAATTGTAGTAGTTCGTTTACCAGAGTTGCGTCATAGTTGATTAGACCGAGCTTCTGTGCCCACATGCCCTCAATCTCCTGACTCATTTCTTTGGCGAATCCGTCTCTGATTTGATTGAGTTTTGCTAGTGCCTCAGTGTTGTCTGTGAGCAGAGGCCGGATAGCTGTCCAGAACATTTGGAAATTGGCTTCGGCCGCAACTGGTTGGTTGAAGAATGAGAAATGCTCTCCTCCACCTGTCCAGGGCTGAAATCTGGGCTCGAATAGTTCGCAGAATCCGAAGGGGCCATAGTCGAGAGTGAAGCCACCTGCGGCGCAATTGTCACTATTGAAATTGCCCTGGCAGTAGCCAATACGCATCCAATTGGCTACTAGGGATATGAGCCGTTCGCGAAAGCAATAGGCTAGTTCGACCACTTGATCGCTGAATATAAGATTCGGATCAATTACTTGCTGGTAGTTCCTCTCGATTAGGTGCTTCACGATCATTTCTAGCTCGTTCAGAGCCTCCTGATGTGCATTGCTGCGTGCGCGACGGGCAAATAGCTCAAGTTGACCGACTCGCAAAAATGATGGTGCGACCCGTGTTGTGATCGCGGCATGATTGTCTAACATGACGTCCGGATCGATGGATCTTGAGTTCTGGGTGTACCAGGGCCTGCGTACTGTTTCGGCTCGGGACACATACAAGGTTAGTGACCGTGAGGTGGGCACTCCCAGAGCGTGCATGTATTCCTGCGCAAGAAACTCTCGCACGCTGGAACGAAGTACGGCACGTCCATCGGCGCCACGGCAGTATGGTGTCGGGCCTCCCCCTTTCAGTTGCATTTCCCAGCGTCTGCCATTGAAGACACCTTCAAACACGGAAATTGCTCGGCCATCACCGTAGCCATTGCCAGTTCCAAATGGACACTGTTGTATGTATTCAGTGCCGTAAATCGATAGGGCATAGCCGGTTGCCCAACCAATAGGACGCATGGGCTCCTGTGCTACTGTGATGTCGCCTGAAAATAGACGGCGGAATTGTTCATCAAATACAAGGTTATGGCTTAACCCCATTTCGTTAAATAAGGTTTTGCTGTGTGCTATGTATTCAGGACTTGGAATGGGCGTGGGAGTCACAGGTACGTAATGACCCGAGAACACTTGACGAGGGTTGTGGTCGTGCCCGTCGTCGGTCGCTTGAGGATCCGCTTGGAGTGAATCCATGAATAAATAGTCAGCCCGTTGTGAAAATTCAGCGAAAGTTTTTGTTGTCGGTGATTCGCACAGGTTGGAGGTGGTTGGTATAGGACTTGTTTCCACTTGAGACAATGTGTGAATTTTGGGTAAACCTTTGATCTAGGGTTTTTCTTACTTCTATTATCTCTTAAAACAAGAAATGATAACTCTTTAGAGAGTTGAATTATGATGAAAATTTTAGAATCTTGCTTGTAATTCCTTCGTCTATTTACCATGAACGTTAGCTTGCACCATTTCCAGCTACTGGATTAGGCAGATCTAATGATTTCAGTAGGTTATTACATGTAAAGTCTTAAGTCTTTGCTTTTAGTCAAGATCCAAATTTAGTAGTGTTCATTTTGCCTAATATATGCTTCCTACCTTGCAATGGGATCACAGAGAGTTTTGTGATCTGCTTTGCTATTTAGACTCTTCTTTTACCCATTCTCTATACCATTGACGATCATCAAGCCACCTAAGCACTGGCCAATTAATTAGGGTGGATGCAATTAGAATACCGAAGGCTGAAAATCTTTCAGAACAAGTGATAAAGAGAAGAGTTGGTGTGACGGCCATTATTGCTGCAGTAAGCAATGCTCTTCTAGGGGACATTTTGGTGCGCATTTTTTTATTAGTTGAAAAGTGTGAATAGAGTTTAAAAAGAACCTTGTCTTTGCTTTTAACCCTTTTTGATTTCTGTAGGCTTACTTTTTGTTAGCCAGTAAAATATAAAAACTATAGTCTCTAATCTCAGCGAAAAGTGGAGGTTTGAGTCAACAGGTTGTATTTTTTACCTGACATTGATTTCAATTAACATTGGTGGTGTGAAATCAATGGCAATGAAGCCTGCTCAGGAATGATCTGATTTACTTGCATTATCTTTCTGTTTATTTATAGAAGTTTTTTCTCCAATGAAGTAGCTGAGGTCCTCTGGCGGTAAACAACTTTTATTTGCACCATTCTTAAAAGCAAAGCGTAGAAATTCTGCAGCATATTGGATTCGGAGCCGTCTGCTAGTAGAACCAGGTTCTCCTCCATGACGTTCGACAAGTGTTTTTAAGACTGTATAACCGTTGGAAACCTGAGGTTTGCTAGTGAGAATAATTAAGGTGCGGTCAATTGTCGTTCGGTAGTTTCTGTTCCATACCCGTGCACTTTTATTCCCATTACTTGTTTTATGTAATTTGAATTTTACGAATAACTTTTCCCAGTCGAGCTTTCCATAGAAAGCCGACTCCTTCTTTTGTTTTACTAGCTCATATGCTTCAGATAAACTCTTGCCTTGAGAGTTCATTGTGGATGAGATATCTGCAGAAATGTTCAATATCCATCCGGCACTTGTCCCTACCCATGGAATAAAATCTGGGTCACTCTTAGCCTTTGGTCCAAGCACTATCCTTGCTCGCTTGCCGTTTTCGTAACGAACAGTTAGTTGAACCTTTTGTACATGACCATTCCCAATACCACGCACCATCCATCCATCCCCACATTCTTTTCGAATGTTTTCGCGTAAGGATGTAATCCATTTTGCAGATTTCTCGATCATTGTTTTGCTTTAGAAAAGGAGATAAGGACCGAATAAATTTTGCTAAAGGGCTAGATCGATCGGTATAAGAACAGATCTGGTTGTCATTTTGAGTAACTTGTTTCTATCAATGTTATTGCTTCAAGGGGGATAGTCTGTGTGAATAGACTTTGCTTAATAGCAGCTCTCTAAGGCGGCTCTGTGATTCCACATTGGCTAACTTGTCCCGCCTTGATTGCATTGACTGCGATAGATACTGATAACATCATCATAGACTCTGATAATGTTTCACCATATAGCTCTATCGGATATGAGTCGGCATGCATTAACGAAGTACTTCCTCTATAGCTTCTTATCACTTGCTGTATAAATAAGAAAGATGGAAATATTAACAATCTTGTGAATTAAGCAGCCTTATCTTCTTGGTTATCTGAAATAGAAGGAACAAATTTTAATAGTTGTTCATCTACCCCAGTTGCCTTATCAGAAGTTGGCTTGTCAGAATTAGATGAAAAAGAAGCTTTTGTTAAAATCTGAATGAGACTCTTAATTGATAGAAGAAGCCTCTTGGTAATATCGAACATGTTTTCAAGCTCTTCCTTAATAACCTTCTGGGAATCGTCTTTGCTTACAAAAGTCGTAAGAGTCCATCCAGTTAGGCCGAAAATAAATAGAGAGAAAAATACAGTGATAACGTTGAGCATTCTAAACTAGATGCAGTTTCCTATGTATATCTATTCTTTCTAGATATGGCAAGTTCTTGATTCTGCATTAGCTATTTGTAAAAGCAAACTGCTTTAAAATATCTAGATCAATTATTGTTAAAGTGCTTTCTTCTGTCGCTTCAAGGTTGACAAGAGGGGCCATGCCATCTTCATATGCTTCTTTCCATCTTGGTGCACAAAGGCACCAATGGTCCCCTGCCTTCAAACCAGGGAAGCCTATTTGAGGAGTTGAAAGATCATTCCCTTGAGCCTTGCTATACGAAAGAAATTGATCTGTCATTACGGCACAAATGGTATGCATGCCCATATCAGTTGCATCTGTTTTGCATGAACCATCTCGATACCAACCAGTCATAGGACTACAGCTACAAGATTGAAGTTTAGTTCCTAAAACGTTTTTAATGCCCATAATTTTGTTGTTACTCTGTTTCAATTACTTTATGTCTAAATTCAAAATAGGAGAACCAGTTCTTTCAGAGTAGGTCTCTTTAGTGATCAGTTGAGTTCATTCAAAATAGGGGTGAATTACTGAGCTTTCTGTTGAAAGGTTTTTGATTGAATTATCTTTTTTGTGCCGCGAGATTTCCTCTGAACCCTCTGTCTTTGCTTCCTTTAAACCATTTAGCTCTTGAGAGACATTCCTTTTCTATATGCAAGTGACCTGTTTCTAACGAATGCTCATTCCTAATAGAAGCTTCATCAAGAACGGCTTTATATTCTTCTATTGAAAGAAGTTCTCCTAATGATGATGAAGTCATAGTTATTAGCTTTTATAGATGATGGGCTAATAGTTAGAAGATGTCAGGCTGATACTGCACAATGTATGGAAAATCAGACCTCTCTGTAATTTTGCTACCTATTGCGATCTAGCTGATGTTAGAACGCAGCGATTTTTTTTTATGATGAGTAAATGGAAAATGACTTTGCTGCAGCGGTTCAAAAATACTTTTTCTTTTTGCTTGTGGTCATTGTTTTGTTAGTAGTAATTGGGATAGTCTTACTTTTAATATCTTCAATGCTATGAATGAAAAAATAAATCCTGACAATGACTCCTTAGACCCTTTAGAGGAATACTGGAGGGAACAAAACCCTGATGAAGAAGATAAACCATATTTCCCCTTTGAAGAATCAAGACCTCCTCATTATTAATTGATGAACGATCGCATGTTAGGAGTAAATAGCGCTAACTCTAAAGCTCAATAAGATAAGTTCAGCCAATCAATCTTGATTACTTATGATTAGTGAAAAAGGCCTAAAGATGACACCACGTGAAATCTTCCGTACTTATACTTATCCAGTATTAGCAGCAGTAAGTACGCTTACACTTGTGATTGCCGCTTTATCTGTAGTTGAAGCTTCTAAATCTTTAGAAGAAGTTTCTAAATCTTTAGAAGAAGTTTCTAAATCTTTAGAACCCATTTCGACTTGGGCTAATAACCAAAATGATTGTGTTGAAAGGACTTTTCGTATTAAGGGGCAAGATACAAGAGGTATCGTATCCAAGGTGTGGAGTTGCAATGGTGGAGGTGATTAAATCTATTAGTCCCTGTTCTTAGCAAGATTAACTTGGACGTTATAGTCCTGTCCTGTGCACTTTAATAAGTGGTTTGTTGCTATTGTCGATTTCATCTAAATAACTAGAGAAAAATATACCTTTCCTTTTTCAATAGATTTTATAGCTTTCTTAGTATTTATATTGCAAGGCACTCATTTAAAGATTGATATCTTATGGTCTCTATTAATAGACAATGCATTGGAAACGAACCTTCTGCCTGTCAATACTGCTGCTTGAAAAACTTGTCTTTACTTGCTAGCCCAATTCTTAAAAGTGCTTTGTAACTTTTTGGTTTAACTGGCATGCTTTAATTAGCTATTGAACTTTAAGCATGCTTTTAAGGAGATTGATCAAGTCTGATAAAACAGCTGCTGAATTTATTCAAAAGAAATTTAAATTAACTAACTATCAAATGCTTTGCTTTTCTTGGTTACTTGGCTTTTTGATGGGAATAGCAGCTGCAACACTCTTTTAATGAAGGCTGCCTTTAGAAAGGCAGCTTCATGACCCTTGTTCTTTTAAGAGTCTATGAAATCAATTCATCTGACTAATTCTTTTGAAATTCTATTAAAAGAAGTCTGAAGACCATTTGATGCTATTAAAGTCTTTTAGAACAAGTTTAAAACTAATATTTCAGAGAAGTTAGTCTTTTGGTTATTATTGGACCGCTTAAATTAACAAGGAATTTATTTCAAATGTAGATGCTTGCTTAAAATAATTGAAGATAATTGATCAGCATTGAAGTTTCTTTAAATAAAGACTGGCTGTATTATTTAAGCTTGCTTCCCATATATAGAGACTTGATAATTAGGTGAAATGTACATAAAGATTAAGTAAAAAGTATGAGGAAGATGTGATTTTTTGCCTTCATTCTAATATTATTCTCTTATACGAGATTTAACGAATGGGAAAGAAGTCAAAGAAATGTTCTTCCGACAAAAGTAGAAGAATGCTTTGGTTTGCATTTTCTGCAGCAGGATTAGGTGCAAAGGGACTTGCTGCACTTGCTCTTGTTGCAATCTCAATAAAGATGCATCCACTTCAATATCAATCGAAGTTATTCAATGCATGTGTCGAGGAAATTAAAGAGATAGGAAATCCTATCTCAGATTCAGTCAGATTTTGCAATGGTGGCTAGTAGTTGAGCTTTAGTTGTTATTGATGATATCTGCCACTAACCAAGAAACTAATATGAATAGATCATTAGTTCAAAATGGATGGAGCTTGATTGAAATGGAATTAGGAATACTCTAAAAGTATAATAGGCAATTTTCAGAGACTTGCTTTTCCACCGATGAATCCTATTGATCTCTTAAAGGAATTACTCAATACGTTTAGCAAGAAAGCAAAATATAAAGATAGAGAAATGAAGCGAGTCTTTCAGTGGCGAAGATATTTGGAATGGGAGAGCTTAAGCAAGCATGAAAAACTTGCTGCTAAAAGACTTTTCTTTGTCCCAATAGCGGCCTATTTTGTATTTGCTTTTATTAATCGATATTTTGTTACTCTTATATTTCTGATAGGACTCTTTTTTGTATATAAGAAGCTCGAGAAAGGGAAGCTTCTGAAATGAGATCCCTCATTACTTGCCTCTTTCTGATCGAAGAGACTAATCAATCAAGAGGAATAAAGATCACTTGTATCAAGCTGAACAGCACCAAAGAGATCGAATTGATATGATAATTATGTAGCAACAACTACAGAAAAACGTTCGACTCGCAACATTGCTGAGCTGCAGTTCGACTCAAGCCAGGGAACGGGGACTTGAGCTAACAAGGAAAGGTTCAATGTCTCTTATCTATAGAGGAAAAGCTTACACACCAAACAAGGCAGTTGCTTCTAAGCAGCATGTTTTACTTGTTTATCGTGGTAAGCAGTATCAAAACTGAATTAGCCAAAGGCTGATTTCCTAGGAGCTCTTTTTTAAGGGCTCTTTTTTAATGCCATAGAGTTTCATTCGTAGTGAATTCCATCACAAGAATGATTGAACTTTAAGATAAGGAAATGAATTGTTCCATTAAATAAAAAATCTCTCTATCCACATAGAGAGATTTCCTCTGACCTGAGAGATCCCCATCACCCAGCCAATAAATTAACACTAGCAACTATCACGCGGCTTGAAAAAAGGTGTAACACTAGATGCAGTTAAAATAGAAGGAAAGTATTCTTTTAGCCCCACTCATAGGGTTGTCTCCGCTCCTTTTAAGAATCTCGTCGAAGCCGTAATCACTGCTATTGAGACCCTGAACACCATCTGTAGCGTCTTGGCCATTAAAAGCAAGGACTGTCTTGCGCCTTGAAGATATTACTGCTTTGCTCTGTGGAAAATTCTTTGTGTAGAGAGGAGTTTCCTTGACAAGGCAATTGTTACGATGCTAAGTGCTTTATTTTTATTTTTTAATTTCCTATTGAATAATTTTTGCACCTCAACAATGAGTTCGCTGATGAGAATCTTCTAAGGCCTAACTTTAAGTAACATCATTAATTGATTTATGATCTATTTCTGCTAACTCCCAACCATTGTTAAGCAATTCATTCCAAGTCTCTATGGAGCCTTCTAGATTCATCGTTCTTATGTTCTTCAAAGTAGTTGGGATCCCGCCTTTGTTTGAATGCCAAAGTTGAGTAATAACATTAGGCATGCGCATGAGGGACTTTGGATCTCTAATGAAAAGCAGCATCAATTCCTTCTCTGGATTGACGAGCCATCCTGATGGCGTGACCGCTCCTTTTCTGATTGTGTAAGCCATTCTTTTGTGAATAATTCAGGACAAAACTCGCCTGCCCTAGGACGGCGCCCAGTCCCTTCTGGCTTGGCGATTCAGTATCACTAGTACAAGTATACTAGCTACTGTAGGTCTGGTCGTCAACGATTAGCGGGAAATCCGGTAGGATCTGCCTAGATTGTGAGAGACGTTGTTTGAGTCCTTAGATAGCAATGAATGAACTTCGTTTAAGAATCTATGAGCAGATAATTAACAAGGATTCGGGCGGTAAAACCTCTCTGTTCAACAAGATCTGTGGAGTTACTATTTTTATTTCGATTTTTTTTGCAGTCTTAGTGACTGAAAACTCGATTGATTATCAATTTGGGAATCAGATAGACGTGATGGATTGGATCATTGGTGGTTTGTTCTGCATTGAATATCTATGCCGCTTATGGGTTGCTCCGCTTGAAGGGAAATATGGCAAGGGTTTCGCAGGGGTTTTGCGTTACATTGTCTCTCCTATGGCAATAATAGATATTATTGCCATAGTACCTTCTTTTATAGGTGTTCGAGCTGAATTAAAAATCTTGAGGATTATTCGTCTTCTGAGAATACTGAAAATTGGAAGAAGTGAAAAATTCAAGCAAAGTATCTTTCACTTTAACTATGCACTTAAGTCTAAGAGTCAAGAACTGCAAATATCGACATTCTATACAGTCTTGCTTTTACTAATAAGTAGCACCTTTATGTATCTTGCAGAGTCGTCTATTCAACCTGAATTATTAGGATCAATTCCTAGGTGTCTTTGGTGGTCAATTACAACTGTTTCTGCTGTTGGTTATGGTGACTCGCTTCCAGTTACGGCTGTTGGAAAAACAATTGCATCAGTAACTTCTCTCTTGGGCATTGGTGCTATAGCGATTCCTACTGGGATACTTGCATCTGGGTTTAGTGAATCAATTGGCATGCAAGAAAAAAGCCTCAACGATTTAAATAAAAAATTGGACCTCAATGCCTGAAAGTAATTCTAATTAATTTATAGAAGGCACTAAAAACTCGACCATCAGGCTCTACAACATTAGACAAAAAAGCACTCTCAATGAGTAGCGCTCTATTAGACAATTGTATGAGGAGTCTCCTTTATCTTTTATAATCCTGCCTATTGCCTTTTGTCACCCATTTAAGAAAATAAAGTTCCTTGAATACTTAGAGCTTTCTTCCTTTAGCTTAGGTGGACTGCTTTTACATATTGCTCTGAATAGGCACAGTTCTTGCAGCTTTCCTTAGGCTCTGGGATTTCGTGTTGATTCATCAAGTTAACCATTTCGTTAACCTTTTCCTCTATCCAATAGCTATTCCATTTATAGGGAATTAGATACTCTTCAAAATGCATTGTTTGATAAAAGCCATCTTCTTCTCTCTTGGCATTGCAGACCAAGAAGTAAGAAGTTGGATGAACATCAAACCCATTCCTGAAAGTAGGTAGGCATAGAAGTCCATTTGGACTTTGTAGCCGTCGTGGTAACAGTCGTCTAAGTATTCTTGTTTGTCCACTCGACCATTCTTAGCTTGTGATTTGTAGTCAACGACAATCAATTGTTGAGTGTTTGTGTCTTGCCATATATCATCTATTCCTCCAGTAAGAATTATGCTTGTGTTTTTGTGTCTAAGCCTTAATCCGTGATGCAATGACTCCCTCCAGTTGTCAATCTCTGGATGATCAAAAGGAACAATATGCCTTAAGCTATTAGGTGCAAAAAGGCGATGTGCTTTGTGGTTTTCTCGGCAATGGTCAAATTCTTTTTTTAGTAGTAAGTCAGTTGTTTTATTGAGCGCCCACCCTGTGTTCCTGGAGCATCAAGACCCTTTACTCGATCTAAGTAGAAGCACCTTTTGCAGGTTAGGAAATTGGAGAAACGACCTCTACTGATCTTGAAGTCAGTTTTCTGATTAGGGGTATAAGAAGAGGATGCTCTACTGCGCAAACCAGTTGCTTTTACAGGTTCCTTTTTGCTGTTTTGTTTGAGGTCAATCATTTGCAAACTATTCCTAGCTGCTTTTATGCAGCCTTTTTTGCTTGGCTAAAGATGAACGCAAGTAATAAACCCATCCCTAGTAAAGGCAGAAGATTTTTTAAAAGATGAACTACAAAAAGAACGCCTAAACCACCACCAGCAAAAATTAGCCATCTAGGTAAAGGCTTTACAGCTTTCCTTCCCATTGAGCTATGAGGAGGAATTACCTCTGGATCAATTGCCATTCTTATTTAAACCCTTTGTTTAATAGTAAGTCGTTAAAAGTAAACAGCAATCCCCTGTTTTAATTATGCGCAACTGCAAAATGAAGCTTCGTTCTCTTCGTGGTCGTGAGTGACTTTTCGTAAATTTTGTCATTTTGTTGAGCTTGAATTGATTCATCTCCAATTATTGCTTTGCACCTGAATAGATCTTTCTGCGTTATTGGTTTAGGTATATAGAAAACTTCCTCTCACTGCTATTAGTAGCGATCAAGAAGGTTAGGTCTTTTATGATGTGAGGAATACATTGCCATGCCCACGAGGTGCTGGCTAGTTACTAGTGCAACTACTTTCATAATCTTGATCATTTAGAAATTAATGGTTACTGCTTTGATTGACTAGGCACGTTTTATCGTTATAAATAAGCAACTATATTTATATGATGCTTCATTTCTTCGTGCTTGATTTGCTGGCTTTATTGCTGCTAACAATATGCATTATCCAGCTAAGTGAAGAAAAGTCAGAAAAGGCTTGAAATGCTCAGAAAGTCTTAGTCCTAAGAGTTGCTATTAGCAGGATAAAGCTAAACCATATATAGAAAAAAATTATCATTTTACGCCTTAAAACGTTTGTCAATACGAGGTAGTTGTGGCTCGAAGATAGGGCCAGGCCGTGTGTAAGCGATGTAGCTTTTATCTCTAGAATCCCAGATCATATTTATGCATGGTTTGGTGCACATGTAGACCTGCTTCTGAAGTGTTTTGAAAGGCATTGAAGAAATTGTCGGAATCATTTCGCCTAGAACGTAAAACTATCCCTTTATAGTACACGAGTACTATAAAGGGGCAAGTGCGTGGTCTGATGTGTTTTCCTTTAGTTGCAGGTTTGATTGTCTAAGGACTAGAAATTTGTTTTAGCTTAAGATTTTCCAGCTTGCTTGTTACCGTGTTTTAGGCTTCTTGAGAGTTTAGAAGTGACTAGTCAAAGAAATCTTTCCCTTTCTCTGAATGGTCAATCAATATGGTCTCTATAGATTGTTTTAATGATCGAATACAAGTAATGGTTGTCAGAGGATATGTTCAAGGATGAAATTAGGTTATCTATACCCTGCAAGAATTTGTGTGCTAATAAGTCAGGACAGAGGATTTCGAATTGATCAATGTACAAGTGACAGTGAAGGCATTAGTTAGAGTTTGTAGAAGGTTTACCTTCTCTTCTCACTCCAGTGATACAAGTAATAAACAATGAAACCAAGTATGATAATTGGTGTATAGGTTCTAATTAAAGCAAGTCCTGCGAATGCGATTACAGGAAGCAGTATTAGACGTTTAGTTCTGAGTGACATGTATCGCCAATTTCGGAACCTTGCCATTAGGGAAAAGGAAAATCAGAGGTTGTTTTAAACAGGTTTGCAACTTTCATAATTACCCATAGAACTAGAGCACCCTCTAATAATCCAGATAAGTACATTTGGTAACCAGATAAGCCAAACTCTTCTTGAGCGCGCTCAACAAGAGATTTGTGCCAATCAATTATTCTTTTCATCTTTCTAACGGACGCTAAAAAAGGCTAGTGCAAAAGCAATCATGTATCATTACTCCTTAATGTCGCTTAATTGGTTTTTTAGTTGTTCAAGACATCAAAATCAGAACTAGAAGTAATCTCTTTTATATTCAAGTTGACTCTAGTTGTTGAAAATATTGAATAATCATTTCTTAAGCTGATTCCTTTCAAATTCATTATGATTACTAATACCTAGGAATTAGGAGAACTGAATGCAATTAATTGACCAGCACAAGAAATTAATCTCTTGGTACCAGCGCAAACTTCGCTAGTTAGCTTACGGCTTGCTTTGGGTTGTCTTCTTTAAAGGAGTGTTTCTAGCCATTATTATCGAAAGATTGATCTTGCATTGATAGAACCTTCGTTTGTCGAAGAACACCAGTGAGCTCACTTAGTAAGGTTGATCATTTGAATCTGTATAAAAAGTTTCGGCCAGAGTGATCAAAAGAGAAATTTTTAAAGGGTACTTTTTCTAAGTTAATTTTACTAGCACTACCTAATAGTTTGGACCAATTTACATTTGCTTTGGCTTCGTCTGAGCTGCCAATGAGTTCAATCACCATAAATACCGCTTTATTATTCTCTTTGTTAATGGTTTTTGGTATTACACTTATTCTAATTATGCGTTCTCAAGATGGAAAGTCTCCCTTAGTAGAAAGAAGAACAAATTTATAGCGTCTAATTCTAACCATAGTATCTACAATTATTTAGGGAAAAGCTTAAAAGTAAATGGAATACACGATTATTTGTTAGTGAATTGACGTTGTATCTTTTTCAGACTTCATAGCGATTTTGGAAAACTTACAATTTTCCTCAGAATCACCTAAAGAAAATAACGTTTGATTTCAGGCTCGCTAAAAAAGTGCTTGATTTTAAAAATAGCTGTAAAGGTAATGAGATAGAAAAACAGATTTATGGGCGAAGCTAAGAGAAGGAAGCAGAATGGTTTACCTTCTAAGGCCCTAAGAAATCTTTATCCAAAGGAGTTAAGAACAAATTGGTTGTCAAATACCCTCGTCTTGCTTACATCCTTATTGGAGTAGGCGTTCTTTATTTAAATTTAGATTGAGTTAAGTACTACAACCGCTAGAGTATGGATTCAGCTGATGCCTTTGATTTATAAATAGATTGATGAAAAGATCAATTGTCAATACTTTCTTTCCAATTTATTAATGCCGAAAGAGTTTGTTTCACAATACCTGAGGCTATAGATAACTTTGATTGATTGATGCCTTCTTGAAGTGTTTTTGATGCTCCTGATAGCCATAGATATGCGCCTGCATTCCAGTTAAGAGCTTTTAGTAAAGCTCCTTTATTGTTCAGTGCATCAAAAGCATGATCCCTCCAACTTTCAATGCTTTGCCACTTAAGATCCTCGCCATAACAGTCATAGTCGCGAGGATGAAGGATCAATCGATGACGCTTGCCTTGCTTTGTAAAGCTTGCTATGCATGTTCGACTGATTGGCAGATCAGTGCTTCCTTCAAGACCTTTTATGGTCATAGCACTGGATTCCCCAACCATTTGAAGACATTGCCAAGCACGATCTTCTGTGGGTGGATGAACAAAACCGCTGACAAGCAGATGTTCGCCCTGATGAGCTGTCCATAGTAGCTCCATGCTTGCTATAGGTGGGCGCTTACCTATTTCATCTCGATATAAAATGAGAGAGTCTGCGAGTGGGAAATGGTCAGGTTGATAAATAAAGGCAAAATCATTTTCATGAAATCCAGACTGAACTTGCATTAGCGATAAACCACTCAACTTCAGCCCTAGTGCCTGAAACAGTTCTTGCGATGTGACTCCATATTTTGTAGGCATACGTTTTCCACCATGTAGTACCAAAGGTTGCTTATTAGCAAGAAGAATTAAGAATGTGAGTGGATATATAGGCGATGTCTTATTTCTTCCATCAAATGGCATTCCAAAACAAAGTGGTCTGAGCTGGTTCTCTTTGGATATTAGCTTCGGACCAAGTTCCTTATAAGTATCAAGCATCCCGGCTAACTCTTGAGGCTCAGGTCTTCTAATTCGATGAGCAATCATAAATGCTCCGATTTGGGCAGGTGTAGCTTTGGAATTTAGAATTAAGTTCAAAGCTACAGATGATTCTCGCCGGCTAAGCGATTGGCTAGTCTCCGCGCCACTCCCTATTTTTCTTAGATAATACTTAAAGCCCTCTTTGCTTTGTTCATTTATCGATGAAATCACGTTGCCACTTAAATTCTTTTGTAACTTAGGAGTATCACTGTTGATCATTAAAAGTCACAATAATTGAACTTGAGGAAATACATCTCTTGCATTAGTTTTCTCAGTCTTCGTAGTGATCATCAATCCAATCCCGCATGTCCTGAATAGCAATTTTCGTGGCTGCCTCCAAGTCATCTTCGCCTACATTGAATCCTTTTTTCTTTGCTCTTCTTTCAAGGATTAGCATTACCTCATCTTCTGCGTCTGACCCACTGTAGGAGAGTCCCTCGCTGTCAAGCCTTTCTTGAAGCTTTTCAGAGGAAATTAATTTTACAACCTCATCTAAAGGAGTCGCGGTAATGCCAGAAAATGCTTTCCCGCTAGCTATTAAATAATCAAAGGCAAAAATCTTGTACTCGTCTGGATAACCATCCCCAAGCAATGCATTTTCTTCAAACTCTTCAATATCATCATCATCCATTCCGTTTTGTTCCCAATATTGATTTTTAGCATCCTCTCCATCGTCAGGATCTAGGTTGAATGCCTCTTGATTTTCATCAAAAAAAGCCACCTTCTGTTTATTTGTCTTGCATAATTGAGCAATTTTCCAATACTGCTGAATCTTCTCTTGGAGATTTTGTTCGTGAGTCACTTAATAATTAAATACCTTTAGAAAGCATAGTTGAATTGAAGTGCTAGAGAGTGGGATTGACCAAAAGATAATATCAAGTTCCTATCTCTACGCGTTTTACTTTACATTCCATCTCATCACTAGATTAATCATAATTTTTTGACAAGATTTAGACTTTCTTGGGGGGAGGAGGTTTATGCCTGCAATAGATGTGAACTTGATTATTGGACTTTGCTTGAAAATAAAGAATGCTTGCTATAGCTTGTAAAATTAACTCTATTTTTTAGCTATAGTAATTATATTGCCTAGGAATCTTTATGAAAAATTTATGCATTCCCTATGGGGGATGACATTGCTGAGCTTTAAGTTCCCTAGCTTTTGACGCTTTGAAGTTGGGGAATTTGACAGTTAATCTAGGACCCAGTACCCGCTCCAATCTGGTTTCATCCCATCATCTCGCAATTGGGGGTCTTGCTCTAAAACAACTGTGTATTCCTTTAATTGAATGATTGCAGCGTGGTCATCTTTGTGAATTTGGTTCATTGGTTCAGACCATTTGTTGCGTGCTTTCTTTTTTGCAACTTGGATTGATGGTGCAACGACAATCTCTAAGTGATGCTGTTCAAGAAGCTCATCGGTTTTATATCCTCCAAAATTTACGAACCAGAGCTTATTTTCTCCCTGCCTGGGATTGCTATTTTTATTTATTAAGTTAACTTTGTAGCCATCTACAAATTGGATTGCTTTATAGCTATCTATGTGCAGACCTGAAGCTTTGCCGACCCACTCTGTTTTTAGAGTTGGGAATGTGGACTCAATTGTTTCTCCTATTACCCAGCGAACATCGTGTATCTCTACATGACCTCCGAAAACCTTTCCTCCAAGAACTACAAGGTATAAATTCATTTAGTGAGAATTTCATCATTTAAGTCATCACCAATGATGACTTAAATGAGATCAGTCGGTGAGAAATTTTAATCTTTCTGTTGAGTCTCTTCAGAAAATGTTCCTGAATCTTGTCGCTGTAAAATTTCACGCATTAGGACATTGAAGATTCAAATAGTTTACTTAATAATTTAGAGCTAATGTAATTAGTTTTATTTTAGGTTGGTTTCAAGGGATAATTCTCTCCTTGTAGACGTTTTTTTATTTACCCATTGCTCTTCTAAGTTTTGTAGCTTCATCCACACCTTCCATGATTGTGAAAGTTGCATCTTTCGTTGCAGCATTCCTAAGCTTTGACAGTGCTTGATAAGTAGAAGACTCATAAGCCTCAACTGCATCACGCATAGAGGGAAACTCACAAATAATTGCTAAATTTGCTCCTTCTGTTCTTTCTTTCCCCTGCGGCTCTGTGTCTTTTGCAAAAACTTTCCCTCCCACTTCTTTGAGCCATGGACTGACCTTTTTAATATACTCTGAAAACAACTCGTGATTAGTAATTGTGGAGGTTGAAATCCAGTAACCTTTGGCACCTTTCTTATCCATATAAAATTTAGAAGATCTATAACTCTGTTTACATGATATACATTATTGATCTGGATAAATAAAGCCATAGAGAAGATCTTCTTCGTGAGTACCTCCAGATTGAATCCCTCTTGGCTAGATCTTTAAGTATTTAAGCCGTATTAGTTTTATTTACTGCACTCATTTTTGCGGTCATAGTTCTAGAAAAAACTTTCAGACAAAATACAATTGTTGCTATTAAACCCTATTCCCAAAATTTCTTTCCAATAGTAAATAGACTTGTAAGCATTAATTTCCTTAATAATTAGATCCCATGTGGTTTTGATAAGTATCTATCAAGAAGAGAAGAAAATATTTAATATAAAAGTTTATATGAATAAGGGGAGCGTATTTCGATGCTCCCCTTTGAGTCCAGCTCTTACTGTTTCCTTGAATGAGCTTGGACTCCTATTTAGGTATTAGCCAATTTAAGACGATGAAAGTAGAGTAAAAACACTCGTTTTCATAGCTTAAAGTAGCGCACTTATTTTTCTTCCATTAAGTTATTTAAAAGTGGAAAGCTCTTTTATAGTAATAATTTCTTCATTCTAAATTCAATTACTTTGATTAAAAAGTCGATCTATATAAAAGCAAGTCTTGATATCAATCATTAAGTTATCTTGTAATTGCACGCTTTAAAATAGAAACGTCCTCGTCTTTGTAGCCTTGCTTGATTAGCTCTTTCTCTAACTCTTTTACTTTGGATGTGATTGGAAGGTTTATTCCTGACTCTTCTGCAGTTCTTAATGCAATTGCTAAATCTTTGTGGTGTAAATGTAACTTAAAGCCCAAGGGATACTCATCTTTTAGCATCGATTGCGAACGATTGGAAAGTGCCCATGAATTTGCAGCCCCTTTTTGTAGTGCTTCGACAACTTTATTCATCGGTAGGTTGAGTGTTTTTCCTAATGCAATAGCCTCGGCTACTGCTGCATAGCTTCCGGCGACAAGTATTTGATTAAGAGCTTTTACTTCTTGTCCTTTCCCTACACTCTCAAATGTATAGAAAGCGCTCCCTATTGCTTTCAGAACAGAAGATATTTTCTTGAAAGACGCATTACTTGCACCTATGAAGATCGTTAGAGTTCCATCTTTTGCCCCCTCTGTGCCGCCAGTTACTGGTGCATCTATATACTCAATATTTCTCTTGGCTAGTCGGGCTGAAAGAAATCTTGCTTTGGAAGGACTTATTGTTGACAAGTCAATAACAATTGTTCCCTCTGTAAGGCTGCTTTCAGCTCCTGTAGGTCCAAATAGAACTGTTTCTACCGCAATTTCATCGCTAACACAAATCAGTAAAACATCGCACCCTTTGGCAGCGTCTTTAGGAGTTGAACATGACTTAGCTCCCTTTAGTTGCTTGCTTGTTTCAGCTAACCTGCTTCGGGTATGAACTTGTAAGCAAAAACCAGCTTTAAGCAAGTTTGCTGCTATTGGAAGACCTATTGCTCCAAGCCCGACAAATCCTAAGGATGCTTTTTTCTTTAGATTTTTTTGGGACATCTCAAATTGTTTTTATACTTTTTATTAAATTACTTGTTGAGACACAGAAGCAATGGGAAAAAATTATAGAAAAGTGTCATAAAGAATTGATGTTTAATAGGACTGCTTCTGCAAGTTAGAATATTTAGTCAGCAGACTTCCTTCCGTAGGATTTTGTTGAGGCTTAATGAGATATAGGGCTAATAGCTTTGGTTCATTTTTGGTTGATTTATAATTCCACATAAGTTTGTTGATGATTTGGGCAATCTTCCCAAAGTAATTTAATTATTGCAATGGTTTCAAAAACCAAGCTCATTATTTTGTTCGATGGTGGATGTCCTTTTTGTCAAAGAGAGGTGTCTTTTCTTCGCTCAAAAGATGTTTCAAGCTTAATCTCATTTGTAGACATTAATTCTTCAAGCTATAAACCAGAACTCTTTAGTGACATTAGTTATAGAGAAGCAATGGGCAGGATCCATGCAATTAAAGCTTCAGGAGAGGTCATCAATAATGTGGATGTTTTTCGAGAAGCATATCGAATAGTTGGACTGGGTTGGATCTATGCACCAACAACTTTGCCAGTATTAGCGCCTGTTTTTGATCAAGTTTATAAACTTTGGGCAAGTTGGCGTCTTACTTTGACCTGTCGTCCATCATTAGATCAACTTTGCAAGTTAAAGGATATCAATGCAAACCAAGGAAAGAGTGAAAAGTAGAAGGGACTCATAATCAACTCATAGAATTAAAGGAATGTGAGCAACGATGAAATACTTTGGCTTTATGATTAAGCAAGAAACACTAAAAGAAAGGAAACTACGTTTTGAAGTAATGAGCAGCTATGAGAGATAAGCTTTACTTGGGAAGCAAATGAAAGCCGAAGGGCTAGAGGAAGGCAGTGAAGTAAAGCCTTTGTCTTCTTATGACAGAGAAGAAATCTGGGATTTGATTGAAATCACTAGCTGTTTTCCTAAAATGTAAGTCACTACGCTGGGTGAAGGTTTTTTCTAAAGAATATGTAAATGAATTATCAACTCTTACTGGAATGTTATGCCGAAGGAACTGAAATCTCTTGGGAAGAAGCAAGTTTACTAGATATAGAGCTTTGTGCTCAAATTGAAAGTATCAAGATATCTTCTAAGCAAGGTTGTATTGCAGTTGCTCCTAATCATATTTGTAAGAAAGCTCATGTCTGTGATGGTAGTTTTTGGATTACTTGCTTAGCCGCGGTTTTAGATCAATTAATGCCTCCTTCTTTAGGTGAGAAATCCCGAGGAGCCACAGTAGTGGATGAGCTCGTTGAGCATGGCTATCTGGCTTCTTAATTGCAAGATTGATTTTTGACTGACATGAGAACTTCTTCTCTCACTTCATTGAATCTGGGGAGATATGTTTGTGTACCTCGTGATAATTTAATAGAAGAATCACCAACAGTCTGAAAACTGTACTTAACAGCCCCTCAAGAGAATACTCTTGGAGTTATAAAGGTTAGCTTCTTGGGCTTTTAGTAATGCAATCACAAGGCGGCTTGTCAGAAATTGATTTCGTGCAACGTATACAACAATTTGCTGGCACTAAGTGGGAGAGTCTTACTGATACTCAAAAGACTTATGCCAAAAAGGTCTGGGGGGTCATATCTTATAAATGGCGTTGGCAGATCGCGATGAATGTTCCATACCTTGCAATTTTTCTTTTGGATAGAACTATCCCAGCAGTGCATCAATTTGATATGTCTTTAATATCAACAGTGACTTCAAAACTACCGCTTCCAGCTTTTATTTCTTCTTTGATAGGACTGGGGTAGTTGTCTAAGTATTGCTTTTAGAATACTTTGAATCAATTTATATTCCTCAATATCTTGATATAAGGTATTCAAACTATGTGGAAAATTAAATAAGTTATTTAGTTTTTATAATTAGCTGCAAATAGTGTTGACTCAAAAGGTTTTGGTATATCGAATCTGAAAATTGTTCCATGTCACATTTTTATTTTCTACTTTAATATCTTTAACAGCTGAAATCTCTCCTTCTATTCCTTCATTCGACAATTGTTTGATGATCCTATCTATGACCACATCCTCTACTGGTTTGCGGTTGAAAAAAGGAGTTAAATTTGCAAACCATTTAGAGGTGTTGTTGCTTACAACTTCAGAGGAATTAGTGATTTTCAAGTGGATTGCCATGAAGGAGCTTCTAACTTCATACTATTTTTCACTCCTGTAGGAAATGTGTCATCAAATCTATTCTTTTTTTGTTGAGTTGATAACTCAGAGAGATGAATGAAAAAAAACTAAGGTTTTGAGAAATTGAAATACACTAGTGTTTTGCAATAATAGGGAGCTCAGCGTTCGAAGGGGTTCAAAGCCTCCTACAGAACTGATTGCTTTGTTACTGAGGGTTCATTCTCCCTTCGTTGTCCTTTCTTTCACTTAGGCAGTTATCTAGATTACTATTAGATACGACAACAATGAGACATTGATATCGACTTGCCAAGTCAAGCACAAAACTTGGGAATGAGAGAACACTCTTCCTGTTTATAATAACGTAATTTTTGAGAGTTCTTACTGCTGATTATGTTGATTGACTTGTCAATTCACTTTTTATACCTACCTTGAATGCAAAATTTACTGCCAATCTGCTGAGAAAGAAAATGGATTCAGAATAATTTGTATGGAAAGATATCTAAATCCAAATTACTTTTAAAGATGCTCTCGAAGACATGCATTATCCTTCGAAATGAATTTGATAATAAGATCCCATCAGATCTTTTGTAGAAGTTTATCATTTGTGCAATTGGTTTTTCTTAATTCATATCTACCTACTTATTTTTTTTATCACGTCACAATCTCGATTAATCTATTGAAGACTTCAGCTAGAGGCTTTTTCTTCAGGTCAATCTTCCTTTCTTAAGAAGTTAGGTTTTGAATATCAAGACTTCGCTAATCCCTCTTAAGTTTAATAATAAGAATCAAAAATACTTTCAAGATGTTTTAGCTGAGATTAAGTAATTGGTTTGGCACTTTTATCAGTTCTAAGAAGACTCAGTTAAAAGTCACCTAGAGTTAAGCTTGTCTAAGCAGCTTTCTGGTTGAATGCATACCTATAACTAGCCAGATCAATAGGTTGAGCAAGGTAGTTTCGCTCTTGTTTTTTGTATTGGAGCACTTCCTTATATAACTCTAGTGTGAGCTCTGCCATGTTGTCGCTCCTTAGAAAAATCTCTCTGCTATTGCACAATCTGTTGCTGAAAGTCGTTGACATGTAAAACCCTGCAGCTTGTGTTTGTTATACCTACACATTTATTTATTGCTATAGGTAAGAACTACGATTGACTTGATTTAAACGATTTTCTCGCGGACTTTTTGCAAAATTTTCTTTGAGGGCATCTTTCATCTTTGTTCTTAGGAACTTCTCGGGTATCTCTTGGTTGACGATATAAATTTGGCTTTTACCTAAAAGTGAAGGCTTTATCGTCTTCAAGACGGCAAGTATAGGGTGAACCTTACTATCAGATTCTCAGGTAGAAGATCTGATAGACCTCCAGTTAAGATGACCATAAAGTGACATTGCTGCTTTGTGTTAAGAAGAAAAAAAATACTTTTGACAGTAACCAACCAATTCCAAGGCAGATCACAACTGTCTTAACTAAGTCCATTTGATTCCTCGAGAGTTCTATTAAGTTATTTTAGGAATGATACCTAAGCCTATTTGGTTTTGTAATATTCAATCAACTTCTCAAAATGCTTGTTACTTAGGGAGTCTTTCCTTGAACTCATGGTGACCTCCAGCAAGGTAGAAGTGGTGATTAATTCATGACTATCAACGTTTAACTCCTTAGACGAAATATAATAATATAGGTGACTTGTCTAAGGTGTATTATGCATAGGTTTAATTAGTTTTGATTGCTTAGCTCGAACAATAGAATTCATAACATAGAAACGTCTAAGATAAGCAAAGTATGAGACAATCCATATCAACTTCTGTTACTAATTAGATATTAGATCGAAGTTAGAATGCCATTACTCATTTAAGGACTTACTTGCAAAGAGAGGATTAAAGGATCTGGAAATCGGATGGTTGCTAGCACATTTGAGTATCTATAACTTTGATTTAGATCAAACTAAACAAGTTGCTAAAGTTTTACATGCAGAGTCTGAGGGCAAATCTAAATGGTTTTGGTTGAAAAATCAATTAAATATAGAAGCTAAAAAAATTTGAGCTTCTAAAACTTTTACCAAAGCCATTCAAGATTGTATCGACTGGAAAAAACTTTGGACAGTTTGCGAGAAAAGTATTGGATTAATCTGTATCAAACTTCCATAGCATTCAATAGAGGTAAATCATTATTTTTTCCTTTGTGGGCCAAATAAAAAATGCCCTGAGCCAATTAATTACTGGGAATTTAATAAAGAAGGAACGCCAGAAATAAAACTTGAGGCAAACCCCCAATTAAAAAAGCTAATCAAATAGCAACGAAAGCACCTATACCTAAGAAATATATTAACCAATCTGAAAAACAAATCCAAGATTGGGGAAGTCTCCAAAAGGCTATAAGTGATCTTTAATCAAGGAAACTAGACCTTGCATAGGTCAAAACTGAGGATCATAAGTCAGAAATATAGTTTAACTGATTAAAACTTTAGAGGAAGGCTTCTATTTAAACTGCTTCCTTGATATGGAGCAACATGCAAATCTAGAACCCTCTTCAATGAAAGCAAACCATTGAAAATAAATCGACTCATGTAGCTTAAATATTTTTACCAATTGGCTAATTAATTCTTGACTGGGCTTTACTAACTTAATTTAAATTAATTAATTAATTAATTTTTTGTAAGGATACTGTTCTTAATTTCTTAAAAGAGCTGTTAATACATTTATTTAAAGAAAACTCACCTTTATTTTATTTTACTTGATAAACCTTTGATCGCCCATTGCACTTTCTGACAGCCCAATTAATTGGAGCTTTCACACTTTCTTGCTCAACACAAAAACTTTGATATCTGGCCCATTTGGCTACTGGGCGAAGACTCAATGCAATTAAGGAAAGGCTTAAGGCAATTAAAAGTAAAGCAAGGCCAGCGAAAACTCTTGCTAAATCAAAGTTGCTCTTGTCTCCAGCTTCAGGCATTCTAATTAATGGTATTTCCTCAACTAGAAATACCATTATTAATACCATCGTGCTTAAGCATCATACTTGGGTTGACTTAATGAAGTGTTTCAGTACCGCCTATGTTTTGCGTTGTCTCAATTTAGAGCGACTTTAAATGGTTTTTATATTGAATTACCTTGATAAATCAACCCTAAAAGAGCGAAGCTTGAATAAGTAGCTAACCGATTTAAATGCCTTCTTTCGTAACTTTGCTTTTATATCTCCTTGCTGGAGCATCCTTGGGCTCTCTTATGCTTCTAACTGGGATTCCCGCAGCTCCCCTTTTAGGAGCTATTTTAGGAGCTGGCTTGTTAAGTATAAGTGGCCAACTGGAAGTTGCAGCCTGGCCTTTAGGTACTAAAACAGTTCTTGGAATAGCAATAGGAACAGTTATTGGGACTGGACTAAATAGAGAAACATTGACGGAATTGCAATTGCTTTGGAAGCCTGCCTTAATTATTACTTTTACACTTCTAATAAGTGGGGTCTTGGTCGGACTTTTGATTAGTCGATATCTTGGAGTAGATAAAGTCGTAGCTTTACTAGGTGCCGCACCGGGAGGGACTATAGGGATGAGTCTTGTCGGAGAAGAATTTGGCGTTGGGGCTGCTGTTGCCGCCTTGCATGCAGTTAGATTGATAACAGTTCTCTTCTTGATACCTGCAATAGTGAATTTACTCGCCCCGCTTGGAAGTTTTGGTGCAACTAGATAATTGTCTGCTCTGTTCCGTCTAAAAGCCAACAAATCCCTAAATAAGGATGTTCCGATAAAAAAACAATTTTGAATTGTGAGATTTAATTATTTTTCTCTCTTTGGACTCTTAAAATTTTTCAATGATGCTTGGGCTTCTAATATCAGTAAGCCTTTTACCTTTGTTTGTAGTCAGTTTGCATGTACAACCACTTCCTTGATTAACCTTTAAATTACGCAGGTTTTGCAGCATTCTTGTTCAGAATTCTTTGGCTGAGAGTTAGTGTTAAAAGATTTTGTGCTTTAAACCCTTGCGAAATTTTTTAATCGGATTAACTTTGTAGCAAGTTATACGTTGACAAAATTGCCTAAACAGCAATCCAAATTAATTTCTGTACCCTGGGATTCAGCAAAAGAAAGTCGAAAGACATGGGTCCTAAAGAAAGGAGCAGAGCAAGTTAGATTTAGTAGGTGTCCAATGGACAATAGTTCTTTTAATATTCAAAAGGATAGTGATCGTACCCTTACGCTTCAATCATTTCAAGCAAGGGATACTTATAGGAAATTAATAGAGAATGGTTATAAATTGAGATCTTAAATACTCCCCTCAAGACTCAGGCTTAGTTTAATAAGTGATAGAAATATTCCTTGATAGGTACCTTGCAATAAAAAAAACTATTTTGCTTCGTGAGTTTGAATGAATAAAGCTCAGGAAGAAGCCAACTAAAAAAGACGTAATTTGAGTCTAGGACTATTGATCTAATCTCTTCGAATCGACTATTCATTTTCCATGAGGAGACCCTGCATCAACTGTCCATGAGATATATCTAATTGTGTATACCACAAACCAGTAATTGCTGACATCCCAAGATTTGCCTAAATCGCAAAGGTTTTAGAGCTATCCATTTGAAGAATCAATGGATAGCTCTAAAACATACTTCTTAAATATAAGGCAGTATGTTTTGTTGGTTGGTTCGGTTAACTCTTACGAAGAATACGAGACCTGTCTAAACTATTTGAATGCAAGCAAAAGGAGCATGCGAGAAACTTAATTAAAACCAGAATACGTATAGACCATATAGATGCCTGTAGAAATGAACCCTTTTCGTTGCTCATGAAAAACCTTTTTCCTTTGGCTGTCTTTCTTGGACTATCAAATGTAATAAGCTGTCCCCAAATCTTTGCAGATGAGGTTAGTTATAAATTAATAAATGGCGACACTATAACTGGTGATCTTATGGAAGAATTAAGTACCGAAAAGGTTAAGGTAATTAATCATCCTAACCTTGGAATAATTGAGATAAGTCAATCTTCGATTAGATCAGAAACCAAGCCTGAGCATTGGCAATCATCTGTAAACATTGGATTCTCTGGCTCAACCGCAGGTGCAAATAATGAATTTGACTATTCCTTTGAAGGCAAGACAATATACTCTCTTGATAAAAATACTATGGAAGTTAATGCATCAGTAGAAAATAAGAAAAGTAATAAAGAGGTTATATCAAGGAAAGCTGGAGTTAATGTCCGCTATGATCGATTTTTTGGAAAACTATCTAGTCTATACTCCTATACAGATTATAAATTAAATACATTAAACACAGTTGGAGTAAATGAATTAACTACTTCAATAGGTGTTGCAAGGAAAATTCTTAATAGGGATAAACATAAATTATCCTTTTCTATAGGTCCAGGTATTAATTTTTATAGTGGAGGTAGCCTTTGTTCTATTGATAAGGACTGTGATAAGTTGATTCCAGCAACTCTCTTCTCAACTTCTTACCAAATAGATATAACAAGCAAGATTTCTTTAGAACTAGATGATACTTTCTCGACGGCTTTTTCTTCAAATACTAAAATTGGAAATGATTTCTCGACAACACTTCGGTATTACCCAATGAAAGATTCTAAGTTCAATACATCTTTAAAATATGAGATAAATTACGATAGTGAAATTAAACCAAGTACTGATCGTGGTTATAAATTTCTGCTAGGAACAACTTTTTGATCTATTGATATATTTGACTCTTCTCAATTTACTGTTACAAATGAATAAAGTTATTTCATAACATGCTTCGTTTTATTGAGCTTCAAGAATTTGCTTTTTTAGCCCTTGCTATTTATATCCTTTATATAAGCACAAAATCTGAAAAGGGATTGTGGAGAATTACTGCCTCAAGAGCTGATAAGCTTAGAAAAATGTGATTTATTTAAAAGTACCTTTGTACGCTTGTCATTTTTACTGTGAGCTCCCCTGGCTGAGATTTACTTAGCATAAGGTATTTTTACTTAAAAAGACTCCTCGACAGCCAATAGTTTTCTGAAGATTGTATTAATTCTTGCAATAGTTTTTGAATTATTAGCTACTTTAAGGTCAGTTTAATTACGGAGGTGATCCATTGTCGTATCTACCGATCGGACAACTGTCAATGGGAATGAAATCAATTGACTTTTCACTGACTACTGCCTTGAAAGGTTTAATGATTAATAGGTTTATATAGCATCTTGAATTAGACCTATTGATTAAGGAGCTTGTTGCATTGCATCGGCTCCTTTTTTATGACTATTTTCATTAGGTGCCGTTAGCATAAAAATAAGTGCTAGCTATAAAACTCTCCAATTCTATTGAGTTTCCTTTGTGCAAGGAAGCATATTCACGATGGACTTGATTGAATTGCTAGTAAGGCTACACTTAATTATTTAATTCACCAGTATTTTTTGATTTCATCGATGATTCTTTTACAAAGGGTGATGAGAGAAAATTGAGACGTAAATATAAGGATAGAATTAATGTTGTTACTTCAAAAAATTGCTTAGGCTGTTGGAAATCATATGAATAAAGAGTCTTGGATCACAGTATTTATTTACATGTATATGGCGAGTGTATTGTTTGCTTTAATTCTTTGGGTCTATAGATTTATAGCTTAGGTAAGACTTGGAAA
Source organism: Prochlorococcus sp. AG-412-P08 (assembly GCA_003214695.1). Classification (GTDB taxonomy): domain Bacteria; phylum Cyanobacteriota; class Cyanobacteriia; order PCC-6307; family Cyanobiaceae; genus Prochlorococcus_E. Next base: position 116,310 of record QCLI01000003.1, on the reverse strand, counting down.
ATGAAAAACCGCTTTTATATTTTTGGCTTTTAAGAAGAATTAGTTTATTATATTCGAAGTATCCAAGCCAGCCGTTGCTTTTCTAAATTTTTCATTGTGATGAGTTCGAATACTTGATTCTTTAAACAGAAGTTGGTGCTTCTCTGATGCCTGCTATGAATACCATAGCTACTTTTAAAAACTAGCAAAGTAGATGTTTTCTTATCGGTTGAAAGCGTCATTGAATATATCTAACCTCCCTAGCAGATTTGTCGGAGAATACATTTATTCACGAAGAATCTTTTATCAATCTAAAAAAAATATTGAGCATGAAAAATCTCCTGAAATAGCTTTCGATACCTTTGTTTTTTTCTTAGCTCTCTATTGCGTTCACTGAACAATCACATCATAATAAGAGAATAGTTGCTTTTTGCATCTTCTTAGTTTATGTCCCTTTTACCATCCCTTGCATCGAAAAAAAAGCTATCTGATCTAGATCAGATAGCTTTTTCATCAGAAGCTACTTCAAGTATTTCTTCAAATAAAATAGTTTCTTATACGGCTCTATCGGATGGATTCAATAAGTATCAAAGCTTCTCTGCAGTTGTAGATAATGTTATATCTACTTTTATCCTCATTTTTATTTATTTCTGTATTGCTTTAGAAGAGCTTGAATGGCTTCTTTCGTTAGATGATAAAAAAGATTCAGTGAAAATTATTGATGACACTGGTTGGAACATCTATAAGGTATTGCCATGTTTATTAAATAGAAAAAGTAATGGAGTTTAGATTACCTACTTAATATCTATTTACGCTCAGTTTCTTGTGCTGGGTGACTGGTAAATCTTTTTAATTATTTTACTACCAGAAGCATTTATAGCTTCTAAAGAGGAACCTATAGCATTATCTGACTTAGACAATCTTGGCAGCTTACTTAATATTTGTCTCCCTGAAGCAGTTAACGCTTTTATAGAATTAATTATTTCATGAGAGGTTTTCGATATCCTTTCGGTCATTTGTATCCCTGAAGCTTTTAAACTTCCAAGAGATGAGCCAAATGCATTGTCTGACTTAGGCATTTGTATTTTGTAAATTTTACCGAATATCGCATCTCCCGATGACTTTAGAATTCCTAAGGAAGAACCAATCGCATTCTCTTCGGCAGTTTTTTTATATTCACTTTTCCCCATTACATGAACCGCACAGGACTTTCTATTTAAGAATAATAGATTAACGGAAGATTGCTAGTACTAGAGTCATTAGTTTTTACATCAGCTCTTGTTTGATTGGAATAATCTTTTTTAACACCTATTTGAGCGGACCTCTAATTAACTTACTACAATTTAACTTCTAAGTTGACTGCCTATATAGAGCTATTAATTAACCTGTTGCCTATATCAACCAAATAAAAAGAGTATAGCTAACTCGCAATCCTTAGATATGCTTTAGTATTTTCTCAAGGAGTCTCTAATTTGTAAATCTTACAGCCTTTGATTCTTTGTTGATGCTTCTACTTATGTTGTTAGCTATTTGAAGCGATCGTCATTGGATTCTTTTTCCAATAATTCTGCATTGGAATTAATTTCTTCGTTTTCTTCTTCTTGTAGCGTTTCTGCTTCTCCAGAACTAATTTCTTCGTTTTCTTCTTCTTGTAGCGTTTCTGTTTCTCCAGAACTAAGGTCTACTAGTTCCTCCTGTCTTGACTCGGGAATTTGAGAATAATTTCCACCCCCTTCTCTTTCAAACTGAGGTGCCAGAACCTCGTTAAGGGCAGAGACGTTTCTGTCCTCTCCGTGAATCGATTTACTCTCTCCCAAATTTTTAATTGTCGAATTTTCTTTGCCGGGAGATGAAATTTCTTGATTAGATGAAGAAAGACCATTTAGTGATTGCTGCTCTTCATTTGTCGTGACACTGTCGAGAGGCTTAGCCTTGACTTCTGAATCTAGAAAGATAGTAGGTTCGAAAGACTCAGCTCTTACTTGAGTTGGCACATTCGACTCGTTACTTGGTTGAGCTAAAGGAACTTTTGATTCGCTCGATTCACCTTGTATAGCTTTTTTATTCAAATGGTTTTGATACGCAAATAGTATGTAAACAAAGGCAATCAGAAAAAGAAGTGTCATTTTATACGTTATTGTTATAGACAAGATAACAAGTATAGCTATCACTGTGAGTCATTAATTTATAATTATTCCTAATAACTTTTTTTAAAGCACACTAGTGAAGACCTAGCGTTAATTGTATACATTGAGCCTAAACAGGATATGATTACAAAAATAATGTCCTTTCTAGTTATTCTGAACAAATCATGTTTCTACTAATTTTACCTCTTATATACAAATGATTGATACTAAAATGATAGCCTGGATCGGTGGAGGCTTACTTGCATTCTTCTTGTTTGTTTTTGTATATGTCATCCAAGTAAGAATTAAAAAGTGGAATGATGAAAGTATAAGTCCACTGCCTTTGGAAAGCTTTTTGTCCATTTCGAGTTATATTTCCGCACTTATAGGATTAACCATCATGTTTACTGGAGTCTTGGAAACATTTACTTTTTCACCTATTAACTCTTTAATTTCTTCGCTAGTATTATCTTTTTCAACAGGTATCCCAATGTGGGGAGTTGTTAAGGGATTATTGCGGGAGGTTGAATCTGGAGATCTTAAGGAAATAGTTCCAGGTAAATTTTGATTTGAAATCCTTTGATTGATAATTCTCCTTATCAATCAAAGGATTTCAATAGTCCTATTCTTCCTTTTGATCAGCTTGGTTAGAGGATTGTTTGAATATAGAAGGACTCAATGCGTTGCCAGAAATTTGATTGCTGAGTTCTGAATCCTGAGCTATTGGATCGAGGACTTCTGCCTGGGATTGCTCTGTATTTGATTGGCTTGAGTCGAGGACTTCTGCCTGGGATTGCTCTGTATTTAATTGGCTTGAGTCGACAGGCTCTATTTGATTTAAAGTCTCCTTTCTTTTCTCATCCCAGGCTTTTTTAGCTTCATCTATTTCGAGTTTCTTTTGAAGAACCTTATCTTCCCATTCGATTTTCAATTCTTTTCCTTTGGATCCTCCTTGTTCTTGTGAGTAAAGGGTTGACTTTTTAAATTTGAAAAATTCGAGAAGTTTCCCAAATGGAGATGGGTTCCTCTGATCTAAATATGTTCTTTGATCTTTAATGTCTTTCATCCTGATAGCACTATAAATTTAAGAGTAGTAGATGATTTGCAGATCACAATTATTTCATACTATGTTTAAAACTTCGCTAAGATTTAATAATTGATGAATATTAGTAAATACTTTTTACTAAGTTCTTTTCTAAGCTTTTAATGTACGGTATTAAATCTCTTAAGTTAAAATATTTTTTCAGGCATTATTCCATCTTTTACTAAAGTATTCCTTGATAAGATTGAAGAGAACCTCTTGGAATTATTAAAACATAGCTATGAGAACTTTGTTATTGCTACCTTTTATAATATTCTTTCTCTTGGGGTGCCAGTCAAAGTATAAGTCTCAATATGAGAAATGCATGGATTCAGAGGCCACAGAATTATATGGAAAAGAAGCTGCTCCAGACTTCTGTAATTGCTTTTCAGTTTCAATCGTTTCTTCTAAATCACCTTTCGAGTCCGGAAATAGATGCGCTAAACCAATCATTGAAGGCATGCAGACTGAAGTTAAATAGATTCAATCTCTTATAGCTTGTTTATTCTTTGCATGGAAAATCTGAATTCTTAAGCAGCTTAGGAAATCAAAAGATGAATAAAAATAATTATGTAAAATAATGTTCTCACCTCCTATCTAGGCCTGCTATATGATTCGAGTTGTATCTAAGAAAACTTCCTTTAGCTCCTTGCTTAGTTTAGAGAACGAACTTACTTCCTCTTAGGTTGCTTTATTCACAAGAAATGCTCTTGAATAGGTAAGAATACTTTGAGTTTTTTTGTGTTAAACAAGGCTTTTGAATTAATAAAGTTATATGTATCAGAATGAACAGCATCTGATTTTTGTTAGAGATAAGATTATTTTGTAGCAACAGCTACAAAACGTTCAACTCGCTACAAAGTGAGCCGCACAACGACTTAAGCCATGGAACGGGGACTTGAGTCAATTTCGGAGCCTGAATGATGACTACTCTTCTTTATCGTGGACATGGCTATGTTCAAAATAAAAAACCTGTGCAAAGATTCTGCACAGAGCTAACTTATCGACGTGAGCATTACAACACCTGTCGAGCTTCGTTGAAATCGGAATCAAGTCCTTCTCTTTCTTATAGAGGAAGTAAGTACTCTAAATAGTCCCTTAGGGATTTTTAAAGACCTCTTGATCTATTTAAGAGGTCTTTTTTTATTGATTAGTTAATAAAAGCCTGAACTTCATTTCGACTAAAGCTACGTTTCCTGAGTCGATCATTCAAAAAGACGGTTTTTCTTTATTTCATATGTTTTGGAAATTATTTTCATTAATGCATTTGATTGATCTTTGCAAAAAAAGTCTTGTAGTAAAGGGTAAGAATGCTTGAATAAATGTTCTGTTTTGGATTAACAAGTGGCAGAAAAGAAAGCAGCGGCTGAAAAGAAAGCAGCGGCAGATAAGAAAGCAGCGGCAGAAAGGAAGTTAGCGGCAGATAAGAAAGCAGCGGCAGATAGGAAAGCAGCGGCTGATAAGAAGTTGGTTCCTGCTAATCGACAGTTAGCAACAAAAAAAATTAAGACAGTTTCAGAAAAAAGAAGAGAAGACCGCCAAGAGTTTGTAAAGATTTCCGTTTATGTCGATACAGGTAAAATCCTTGGGATTGTTTCTTTAGGTGTTTTTGCTTCTGCTGTGTTGATTACAGCATTGGCTTTTTTCGTAAGTTGAGAGAAAGAGAATTACATCAATATCTTCTTGTTTCTTTAGATGATTCGTTGGTAAGTTTATAGAAAGGCTTTTGGTGCTTGAATGGTGTCCTATTTGTTAAGGATTTATCAGTGTTAGGTGAAAGAATCAAAGAGATCATCGATTTTGCTAAATCGGAATCTCCCTATCGCTCTGCAAACAAAGGATGGATCACAAATGATGTCTTTCTGAACTTAGGACCTTCTGAAGAGAAATCTGCATCACAGTTCGATCAATTTGTAAAAGTTTCATTTTTGTGGCAACCAATAATTCAACTGGCTTCGATTCTTTTTGTGGTTATTTTTCTTTCTTCAATATTTGCCTTTGCTCCTATTTCCCTATCTTCTGGGAGGCTCCACAACATAGTGCAAGCATTTAACTTTAAACAGGAAATAGTTTTATTACAGAAGAAGGTAGGCAAGTCTGCTCCAGTAACATCAGCTGTACAGAAGAAGGTAGAGAAGTCTGCTCCAGTAGCATCAGTTGCAAAGAAAAAATTAGTTACTGCTACTGATCTATTTCAATCACGGCATGGTTGAAGATATTAAATATTTCCTCACATTTCTCAAAATATAGTTGATATAGCTACCGTTTAATCAACCTTGCTGAACTTTATTTATTTATCCCCAATGTTTTGATTAAACCATTCCAGCGTAAAAGAAATGGGGCGATTTAACTTTATATAAACGTGATTAAGATTTAGAATTTAATCATTAATTGATTTAGAATAGTCCTTTTTTAGGAGTGTCTTTATATGGCTGCTCACCACTATCAGGAGGAACTGTCTTGCTTTTTTCAGAAAGGAGAGCATCTCCCATAGCACTCAATGCTTTTTTTACCCACTTTTTAAATTTCGTTGTAATTGATTCAGGCATAAATCTCTACTCCAGATTTGAACTACTTAAAGATAACTTCTTTTTTGTCTGATAACCAATATAATAAATTAAATTTATTTTGTTCTTTATAGAGATTTAGTGAAACCTACTTTTTTAAAGGAGGCTTAGTTCTTAACTAAAGGAATTCTTCTGCCCCTTAACTTTATCAAATACTTGCAAGAAGCTCTTTGCGATAATATCAATATCCTTCGATTGAAAGTGAATCGGCAACCGAAGATCGAAAACCTCTGATAAATTTTTCTTCGTATTCGGCAAAATATGATTTTTATTCTCTAAAAAAGCCCAATTTTGGTATAGCCTTGCATTGCTATTATTTAGACCACCAAAATAACTAATTGGAATATTTATATCATTTAATTCAGATTTTAAATTCTCAAGAGAATTCTGATTAAGCTTAATGCGCATCTGAGCTGAATCTCTAACTGACCTGATAGTTAGGTTTTCTTTGGGAAATTCAATTTCTTTACGCTCTAATAAATACTTGCTCAATTTATTATAATTTTTGTTTGTATTATGAATAGTCGTCTCTATATTCTTGATCTGTGGAATAGCTATTGCAGCCGTTATGTTGTTCATCCGTACGTTAAAAACTGGAAGATGATTTTTATACCTCTTTGCAATATCGTTGTTTTTGGAAGAATGTAATTTGTAATTATTCTCGTATGAACCTGACATAAATACAGATTTCCAAAAAACATCTGGGTTATTCGTCACTAATACGCCACCTTCTCCAGCATTAATAATTTTGTAAGACTGAAGAGAATAAATTCCTGCGATTCCAAATGTCCCAGCTTGTTTCCCCTTCCAAGTAACCCCTAATGCATGAGCAGCATCTTCTATTAGAACAATCGAGCTCTTCTCACATATTTTCACAACTTCATCCATATCACATAAATGTCCCCGCATATGAGATAAGAGAAGGTATTGCGCTTTGGAAGAGAGAATCTTTCGTTTTAAGTCCTCTAGGTCAATGACGTAACTTTCAGTAATGTCTACAAGGACAGGCTCTGCACCACATTGAATAACAGCGCTGGGGACTGCTGTAAAGGTAAAAGCTGGTATAAGCACCTTTGAGTTTGAATCAACTCCTAATGCTTTCAGGGCCAGGAAGATAGCATTAGTCGCGGAGGAAACTCCTAAAGCAAAATCACTCCCTACGTACTCGCTGATTGCCTTTTCAAGAATATTGACGAAACTACTTGAGTCTTTGAATTGATACCTAAAAAGTTTTTTGCTTTTTAAAGCTTCCTGTACAGAAGAATTTACGATGGTTAGATCTAACTGGGCTTCCCAAGAAATGTTGCTTATGCTCATTAGCTAATGATTCCTAATAGCCAGATTACCTTTTCACAAGGATCAAAGCTTGGTTTTAAAATCTCGACCCTACTTTTCAAATTTTCTGAGGAATTCAATAAAAAATTCCTATCCTTTAATGCTTCAAAAGCTTGATAAGCCAATTACACTTTTGCGGATGACTTCTTACCTTCTTTTAGGAACTTTCTGTATGCTTTGTCTCCCCAGTAACAATCCTCGTAGAAGGTGAAAATTGAAAGAGAAACCCCAGCTATAAGAAAAGCCCCAATTACTAGCAAGCCAAAAATAAAACCTTCAGTCGGTATCCAAGTTTTTAGTGTGGTAAAAACAATGTAGGGAAAGTGATATGCCATGCTTTTATGATCCCTAATAGCTGGACATAAAACCAACAGAAGAAATACTCAAAAAGTTTTCAAAAGTTAAAAATAAATTTTATATATTTACTTCTGCGTCTAGTTTTGAGAAGCATTCTTTGAGCCTTTAATGCTGACACCAAATTGCACAAGTGGATGTAACTACAGCAATTAGCACACCTCCCCATTTAATCACTTTCTGTGGTGAGTTAAATGTAGTTCCTACAAGTATGGCGGCTAAGTTGATAACTATGAGTTGATCAGTACTAGGAGATATTCCAAAAGGGCCTGCAGAAGCGAGTAAATCCATTGTAAATGCAAATTCTTTACAGACTCTAGTGAAAATGAGCTAATTTTTAAAATGTTTTGAAGATTTTGCTTAATATTTAGAAGGAATTACTTCTGTGATTATTAGAATCTCATTTCAAGTGATTGGAATTTATTAATAGCAAAATAAATTCCTTATAGAACTCTATAAAGGTAAATTAAACAGAGCTATTTTGGACCATTATGTTCATAGATATGGAGAAAAAATATCAACTATCAATCTCTAATACTAAAGAAATCTAATGGTAAGGGCCCAAGAGTTTGGGCATCTTTTTCTTCTACATTATATTGACAACTTAAGAGAATACCCTCACCTAATCCATATTCAATTCGTGCATGAAAGATACCTGTTCTTTGATTGGCCTTAAGGAAAACTGGCCCTTCATCATTGGGGTGAGATGCAACTTTCATAGTAGGCCAATTAAATTGACTTTCCATTTCTTTTAAAACATTAATTGCCAGCTCATAGCTAGGAGACATTATCCCAACCGTAAACCAGTCAGCATTCTCCATGTATTTAAAAAGTTCTTTTTTTAGAATTTGCTCTTGGTTAGAATCAAGCTTAGGTGCGGTTCTATTCATTCTTAGGTCATTTAGTGAAGTGATTTCCGAATCAATCATGATTTTTAACTGATGTATCATTTTTATTTATAGATCTGAAAAAAGCTCTTTTCTATAATAGAAAAGAAAAAACTTTTTTAGAAATGGATTTCTTGAATGATAATAAATTCATTATGCTATAGAATAAGAGCATTGACCCGACGTAGACCTTCCCTTGTTTGTAGGCAGTTACTTTAGAAAAACTTAGTGTTAAATGAAAGTTGAACTAACAATGCTCATTAAAATAAAATTATTTATTGTTGTTGATTTTCTTTAATGCCAAGTATGAATTCAAATGCAGTATTTAGTATTTCTAGGAAATATAGATACAGATTGAACAGAAGGATTAATCAATCAAGAAAAGAAATAATATTTATTGGATTAAATCCATCAACTGCAGACGAAGAAGATAATGATTCAACTCTGATAAGAGTGCTTAATTTTTCAAACTCCTGGGGTTATGGTTCCTTAGTCGTGCTTAACTTATTTGCAAGAATTTCTACTAGTCCTAGACTTCTTAAGTCTTATTCTAATCCAATTGGTCCGTTCAATAATTTTGAGTTGAAAACTAAAATAAAAGATTGGTCTGAGGATGAATTTTGTGATTTGTGGCTTGGCTGGGGTGTTAATGGAAGTTTTATGAAAAGAGACAGAAATATTTTGAAAGAAATAAAAAAATATTCTGAGAAGAAAATGCAGAATTTCCCTAAGGCACAAATGCCACTGGCTCTTGGTCTAACAAAAGCAGGACATCCTCGACATCCTTTATATATGGCTAACTCGTCGTATTTAAGGACTTTTCAAATATGGGAATAAGATTATTTTGATTACTGGAGACATCAAGCCTTTTTATGAAGATCTGGTCTTGAAGATTGATACTGACCACCTAGCTTATAACCAAAGTTAGTATTCCAAATATAAGTGCTGCTGCTATAAATCCGACCGCAAAAAGGCCTGCAACTATACCTGTATTGAGGTAAACAGAAACTGTTGCCAATTCCTTCCCTTTTTTTTCTGACATTGAATGAATTCGTTGAGATTTGATCCTAAATCTAATACAAGGAAGGTTGATGGAAGGTTTTGATTTTTCTTAATTACTTATGATCCAAACTCAATTGCCGGTATTCAGGAAAATATTTCAGATGGGCCGATCCTCATTAAATTAATTATCATTAGTGCATAAAGGGTAAGGCAATGACGCTTCGCATGCTAACTACTGAAACTCGTCGAAGAATCGAAGGAATAATTGAACGTCTTGCAAGTGGACATTCCGTAACGCTTGAAGAACGAATCCAGCTTAATAAATACTCTACTCACATCCCATTTCTTGCTGGAAAGCTTAGTCAGGCATTAAGACGAAGAGAAGAATTTGAACAATAAGGTTTGAAGATGTTTTCATCTTAATTCTTTAGAAAAACACCCTCGGTTAACTACTCCGAAGGCACCGTCTCAACTTGCTTTAATACAACGCATGGTTTTTTTCTCTTATGGTTTCGAATTAAGGCAATGAATTCCTTTTATTGGCCAAGTCGAAAGATTCAAAAAATAAATTTATTAAAAGACGAAGTATCAATGCCTTGAAAAATCTTGCCTAGTTGGATCACCTGCCCCAAGATATGCGATAGTCCTTCAAATCTTCTTTGCATTCCGTGTCTAAAGGTTATTGGATCAAGCAGATCAGCATTGAAAGTACGGATCTATTTATCGAATATATTCAAACTGTAATCCCTTGGCTTCTTTCCGTTGGAGGAATTGTAATAGCTAAGGATATTAGTCAGAAGTCAGATTTGAACGAGTGGGATGGTGGACAATTAGGAGTTGTTGTGGAATTTGAATCTAAGTCAGCCGCTAAGAAGGCATTTGAATCAAATGTTTTTCAAGAATATATTGACTTGCGAGGATTAGATAACGATTTGACTCTTTCAATTTGGGGCTAGTCTTTTCTGCTGAGAAATTCATTCCTACCGTACTAATTAACCTGTGAGAAATTCCTACAGGAGCTAACTATTTTTGCTGACACTTCCTGTCGTTTTCATAATTGAATATTAGATAGAAATTTGGTTTTATGGAAATGCGTGAACAATGGCGGTCTCGATGGGGATTTGTTTTAGCAGCTGCAGGAAGTGCCGTTGGGTTAGGTAATCTTTGGGGTTTTGCTTATAAAGCCTCTCAAGGAGGAGGAGCTGCTTTTTTGCTGTTGTACGTCCTTATTGTTTTATTGGTTTGCCTTCCTGTCTTAGTTGCTGAAATGGTTCTTGGAAGAAGTACTGGTAAGAGCCCACTTCTTGCTCCTATTGCGGCCGCTGGATCTGCATGGAAGCCAATGGGAGGGGTTTTTGTGATTGCATCTTGCGGCATTCTTGCTTTTTATGCTGTCTTAATGGGTTGGACGGCTGATACATTTTTTCACTCTCTTTTCTTTGGTCTCCCAGGGACTTTGGCTGAAGCTAATGAGTTTGTAGGTTCTGTGAGCACTGGCAGTAGTGTTTTTTTGGGCCAATTGGTTAGTTTATTTTTGACAGCTTCAGTTGTCGTTGCAGGGGTTCGAGGCGGAATCGAACGGCTAGCCCGTTGGAGCATGCCTTTGCTTTTTGCTTTAGTGATAATTCTCGCAATTTGGGCTGCTACTTTGCCAGGGGCTATTGCTGGCTATCAAGAATTTTTATTTAAAGTTGATTTCAGCCAATTTTCAAATCTAAAAACAATAAGACTTGCTTTTGGACAAGCGTTCTTTTCTTTAAGTCTTGGAATAGGAATTATGGTTGCATATGCTTCTTATTTAGATAAAAGGAGCCCATTGCCTAAAGAAGCTGTTCTGATTTCTAGCTTGGATACTTCAGTAGGGATTCTTGCAGGGATGGTTACTTTCCCTATATTGATGAGTTTTCCAGTTGCCAAAGATGCTTTAGGCGAGAGCTTTGTTAAAACATTGTTTGTAGCTTTACCAACCGGTTTAAGTTCATTAGGTCTTCTTGGCCAATTAGTGGCCGTACTTTTCTTTGGACTTGCTTTCATTGCGGCATTGACTTCTTCTATTTCTCTTTTAGAAGTACCGGTTTCTTCTTTGATTGATCGATTTGGCTGGACAAGAGACAAAGCCGTTATTTTTTCTTCGGTGTTTATTTTTCTAATTGGTATCCCTGCTGCATTATCTGACAAGGTCTTAGGAAATATGGCCAGTTTTCTAGATCTTCTACTTCTTTTGGGAGGTTTCTTAATAGCGATTCTAATTGGTTGGTTTGCCTCTAGAGTTTTTGACGAAGATTTAGCAGGATGTAATTCTAGTTTCCGAGGTAGACGTTATTTGAAATTCATGCTTCGTTGGGTTTCTCCACCAGTGATTGCTTTTGGTTTAATTGTTAGTTTGATAGATCTTCTCTAGAATTAGTCAGGCAAAAACTTTCAAAGATAAACTTTCTTAAAGTTCTAAGTGTTGAGTGATTAAATTAATTTTCATCTTGATTTCTTTTGAAAGTATTAAGTTTATCGTTGTTAAATGTCAAGGTTAATAGTTCTTCAACATATTGATAGAGAAGGGCCAGGCCTCTTCTCTAAAATTGCTATAGAGCATCAAAAAGATGTAATTATATCTAGATTAGATTTAGGAGAATCTATTCCTAATTTACGTTATACAGATCTGTTACTTGTGATGGGAGGACCTATGGGTGTTGGAGATTTAAAAAACCCTAATTATCCCTGGCTTAAAAAGGAAGTTGAGATCTTAAAATTTGCTTTAGAAAACAACATTAGAGTTATTGGTGTTTGCTTAGGAGCCCAGCTTTTGGCATACGCAGCGGGGGGTACTGTTGAACCTATGACGGTTGGTTATAAAAAAACTAAAAAGTTAGAAGTGGGTTGGGCACCAGTTAACTTTCATAATGAAAATGATCCATTAAATTTGTTCGAAGACTCTAAGTTTGACGTTCTTCACTGGCATGGAGATAGAGCTATATTGCCTCCTAGTGCTGAGATAATTGCAAGCAGTAAACTATGCTCAGAGCAGTTATTCTGTATAAATAACCTTGCTTATGGAATTCAGTTTCATGTTGAGATCGAAGACGATATGGCTCTGAGATGGATATCCGAAGATAATAAATTCATTCATGATGCTTTAGGTGATAATGCTTCTAGTATTTTGCGAAAACAACAAGCAGATTTTGGAAAAGAAACTTTGTCAAACCGTCTTAAATTTATTAATAAAGTATTTGACCTGCTTTCTTAAAATCACTCTTACTAAATTTATAAAAATTACGTACATAAAATCCCAATCTTTTCTATTTAGCACTCTTTAAGAATTATTTATATAGATCAGTGAATTTATAAATTAGTCTATTTTATTCAGATTAGACTATTAATTTTTTAGCTTGCATTTATTAATTCCTCATGATCCACCCTTATTAGTTGAAAGCCTTAGCTCAAGAATTAATTTTGACTAAATTATAATTACTCTATAACTTTTGAAATATTAGAAAAAGAATAATCAATTTATTAAAATTAATCATTTTATTTTACCTGAATTGTTGAGGGCTTAGGAAGGGATAAACTCACAGAAAAGCCATTCAATTGTGAGGTGAGACTTGCCAAAAATCTAAGAGACCCCTTTGTTGGAGATCTTAGTTTTAACTTTGCTAAGCTTTTCAGCATTTTTAGGAGAAAAGCTTCTTATTTTTAAAAGATGTCCCTGCATCTAAGAATCGTCATTTTGCTCAATTCTTTGGTAACCAAATTTTAAGAGAAATAAAGCATAAGTAGAATCCAAGTTGATTAGACCAGATCAACTTTCTAGTCTGATGAGATTGGATTACAGCTTTTCTTGAATCCGGCATTTCTAAAAATTGCCCAAGTTGAGATTTATTCAAGTGTTGAACTTTGTTCCAATGGCAATCAAAGTAATGAGAAATCTCTTATAAGAACAATTTGTGCTGATCACTGGCTGGCTAACTACGAAGCACAATGTGGCAATTTGATTGCAAGGTCAATTAAAAGATCGAAGCTAAGACTGCTATCAGACCCAAAGAATCTTATGTGAACTTTTTAAATCCGCCGCAAACTCTAGGAAGAAAAATGCCTATTTCAATTTAATGAAAAAATAAGGCAATTTTGACTAGATATATATCCAATCTTTTCCTGGCTAAAAGCTTTACTTTTTTCACTTGGGCTCATTTAATTATTCATCTTTTTTACGGATGTTTAACGTCATGTTCCTTCAATAGCAAAATACCTGTAAGCTCGGACGAGTTTTTAAAATACTTTTTTTAACCTATGCAGACCTATGGAAATCCAGACGTCACCTACGGGTGGTGGGTTGGTAACTCTGTAGTAACCAACAAGTCAAGTCGATTTATAGGCTCGCATGTTGCGCATACAGGATTAATTGCTTTTACAGCTGGTGCTAACACCCTTTGGGAGCTTGCTCGCTTCAACCCAGATATCCCAATGGGACATCAAGGTATGGTTAGTATTCCTCATTTGGCATCTTTGGGTATTGGTTTTGACCAAGCAGGCGCTTGGACAGGACAAGATGTTGCATTCATTGGCATTTTTCATCTGATTTGTTCATTTGTTTATGCACTTGCTGGACTTTTGCACTCAGTTGTCTTTAGTGAAGATACTCAGAATTCTTCAGGCTTATTTGCTGATGATCGTCCTGAGCACCGTCAAGCAGCAAGGTTTAAGCTTGAATGGGACAATCCAGACAACCAGACCTTTATTCTTGGTCATCACCTTGTCTTTTTTGGTGTTGCCAATATATGGTTTGTTGAATGGGCCAGAGTTCACGGTATCTATGACCCTGCTATAGAGGCTATACGTCAGGTTAATTACAACCTTGATCTTACCCAGATTTGGAATCATCAGTTTGATTTCATTCAAATAGATAGCCTTGAGGATGTCATGGGTGGCCATGCTTTCTTAGCTTTCTTCCAAATTGGAGGTGGTGCATTCCATATTGCAACTAAGCAAATTGGAACTTATACCAAGTTCAAAGGTGCTGGATTACTTTCAGCAGAAGCAGTTCTCTCTTGGTCTTTAGCAGGTATCGGTTGGATGGCAATTATTGCAGCCTTCTGGTGTGCAACCAATACAACTGTTTATCCAGAAGCTTGGTATGGAGAGACTTTACAGCTTAAGTTTGGTATCTCTCCTTATTGGATAGATACAGGCAATATGGATGGTGTTGTTACTGGGCACACTTCTCGTGCTTGGTTAAGCAATGTCCATTACTATCTTGGATTCTTCTTTATTCAAGGTCACCTATGGCACGCAATTCGTGCAATGGGCTTCGACTTCAGAAGAATTACAAGTGCAGTCTCAAACTTGGATAACTCAAAGGTTACCTTGGCTGACTAAAACTATTTACTACTCGATATGATTGATTTCTCTCATTTGCTGGATTTCGCAACTCAGCTACCTCATCCATCAGACTTAGGTTTAGTAAAGCCATCAGGTGGCTTTCAACTACTACCAACAATCTTTGGATTCATTGCAATAATCCAAGTCTCTCAATTCCATTGGTATGCAAGAGACTGTAATGATCCTGAAAAGTTTGAAGGAACCGAAAGACAAAAATTATCAGGCAGATCCTGAATAACGTTTTAAAAGCTAAATCTTTTTCTAGCTTTATCTAAACGATTGAACCTATTAAGCCTCATCTTTTTAAGATGGGGCTTTTTCTTGTCTTCTGAAAATTATTTAATAGAACAATAAATGCCTAGAAGATTTTTGTTTGGTTTTGTCATTTACTGGCTATGTATAAATGCCTGAGTTTTTACTCTTATAGACAGAAAACTTCTGTTGTCCTAGAAATAAGAAGAGTCTCAAGGTTTTTTCATAGCTCACTTAAAATGAATCTACCTATGGCTTGGGGGTTATTTATGAATCGCATTTGTCCCTCATTCTTTATCATCTCAAGGAGGATGCTATGTCTTATGTAAGTGAATATGCCCCTATTCTTATTGGGTTAGCACTAGCTTGGTTTGTTATCCTTGGAACTCGTGAAATACTTAAGGAAGCCTCTGCTGTTTTTGCGAATAAGTCGAATGCTTAATTTAATATAGGGATTAGTTTAGTAGGTGAAGCTTTCTTTATGAATTTGTCGAATATAAAAAAAATCTCACCTCTATATTCTTATTGGATCTCAAATCAGACCGATGAAGATGAGAAGGATAGGCTTCTTATAGCAAATTTGGATAGTAAAGCGGTTTCCTTATTCAAGAACGAGCCTTATAAGTGGGAGAATTTGTTTCAGGCGATTTCTCGTCAGATTATTAATGGGGACTTAGACTCAATTCGAGGAATGAAAGTTTTGTTAAGCACAATTACCGCTTCTCATAGAACTAAAGTCCTTGAACTTTTTTTTAAAGAGGGAATTTTTTCGAAGAAAATTATAGAAGAACTATCTGCGATTGATACTTTGGGGCGACCTACTAAATCAAATCTTGTTAGATTCTTAAGTATCTTATTGATAATCTTTACTAATCCATATGGAATCGTTATTAAGCGAAGAAAGAATCACTCTTATGAGGTTACTGGTTTTATAATTAATTCTTTACGACAAAAAGTAAGTTCCTTCATTTGAGTATTAAAGACTTTCCCCACTTTTGCTTAGCCAGTTATATATAACTCTTAGCAAGGCTTACTTGTAAATCCAGACTTATTATTAGTCTAGACTTTTTACTTTAAATAAAATCCATGAATGGTAGCCTCCTAAATACTTATCAAAGGAGTAAAGAAGATAATTCTGATGATTTTATATTCTACGCTCAACCCAGGTTTGTTTATCACTTAGATGATGCTTTTCGAGGCAGGTTGACAAAGCTTTATAGAGAAAGATTAACTAAAGATTTAATAGTACTTGACTTGATGTCTAGCTGGACTAGTCATCTTCCTGAGGAGATCAGTTATAGAAGAGTTATTGGTCATGGGATGAATTCTGCTGAGTTGGAGAAAAATCAACGTCTAGATGCCCATTGGGTGCAGGATTTGAACAAGAATCAAAACTTACCTTTAGAAGATTCATCTATTGATGCTTGTTTGATGGTCGCTGCTTGGCAGTACCTGCAATATCCAGAGAATGTAGCAGCAGAACTTAAACGTATTATAAGAACAGGAGGGCAACTTCTAATTTCATTCTCTAATAGGGCTTTTTGGACAAAGGCACCTAGAGTTTGGGCTGAAGGATCTGATCTTGACCATTTGAATTATGTAAAGGATGTTCTGATTTCTCAAGGCTGGTCAGAACCTAAGTTTATTGCTGAGCAAACTTATAAACCTGGGGCTATATCATTTTTAGGATTAAGAGGGGACCCTTTTTTCTCTATTTTGGCCTCTAACAATTAGAAACTTGTTTGATCTTTGCTAGTTTACTTAGACTCATTACTTTAATTCTAAGAAGTTTTTATAATAATAAAGTAAATGTTTTAGGAATTTTAGCTACTTAAATTTTCTTCTGATTCATTTTTATACTAAGGATACTTTTTAGAAGATCTTGGAAAGATTTTTCATTAAGCAATTAACAAATCATTATTATAGTAATAGTATTTAGATGCTATGGAATAAGCCCAAAAGTTTGCGAAGCCTCTTCTTATTGGAATAATTCTCTAAAAAGATCAACTGGCCTAGAAGCGCAAGAACTACAAGCTATTTCTAGTGATTATTACTTAGGTACTTTATTCTTATTAACTATGCTGCTTGGTCAAGCTTTTTTCATGCTAAAACCAGGATATATATTCTTTGGAAAATTTATAGAATGCCTATTTTGAATGATCAGATTGCTCTTGTGGATGAAATCGACTCAATAGACTCATATTTTGAATGCATTACTTCTTGCGGCCTTGATGCAGAAGGCAGTGATTGCATAACAAGGTGCATAGAAGTGCATCTTAAATCTAACTTAGATTAAACTCTTTTCCTTTGCTGAGAAAAGAAAAAAGAATTATCTAGTGCACTTTGGTAACCCGTTTCAAGGATTGACCTGTATAAATTGTGTTAATTAGTCTCAGTCGTCGTTTTGCTTGTTTTCTTTTAGGGAATTGCTAATTAGTCCATATAGTGCACCAAATGCCCATGAACCTACTAAAAGGCCTATTACCACAACTGCTATTGAAAATGCCGAAACTCCAGCATCATTGGGCCCATAATGAAGGGCAGGATCAAATGGGTCCATGGAAATTAAATAAGTAGACAATATTTGAGAAAAGATTTGTTCTCATGAAATATTCTCCATAGAGATTAAATGCTTCTTGAATACCCAAAACAATGCTAATGGCTTTTTAGTATAAGTTCTTTTTATTAAGCTTCGTATGTAATGAGTGTGAATTCTTTATAGTTTTCTTTCCCTAGGTCTGTTCTTAAGACGGCTAAGTTATAATTTTTTCCTCAGATTCCACTTGAGAGGCACTTTTTATCTGCCTTAAGTACCTTTTTCTTTGTCCACTTTCTTCGACTTCAACATGCCAACCACATGAAAGCCTATGATCTATTTCTTCAAAATTAATTTGATTGATAAACCTTTTAGCAGGCCTTTTCTTGATATTAGACATAATATCCTTATACTTAATAGTGTGAAATTTGTCAACCAGTCTATTTTTTTTTAAAGATAATATAACTCTAAAGATAAAAACCTTTTTATGAATTTGATCATTGCGCTCTCTCCATTGATTATATTGCTTTTAATAGGAGTTAACCCTGGGATGGCTTTAAATAGTTCTGACAATCTTTCGGAATGCTTGATTCCCTCTAATTGTGTCCTTGTTGAGTGGTCTTTCCCAAATTTAAAAAATGCCTATAAAGAACTTGTAGGTATTGCTTCTTCTTTGCCAAGAGTAAATGAAGTCGAAAGTAGTCAGAACTATTGGCATGGAATCGTTAGAAGCTTAATTTTCAGGTTCCCAGATGACCTGGAAATACTTAGGATTGATTCAAGAAACGTAATTCAAGTTAGATCAGCTTCCAGAATAGGATTAAGTGACCTTGGTGTTAACCAGAAAAGAGTAGATGATTTATATATGCAATTAACTGAAGAAATGTAGTCTTTTGTTCTTTATTTCAACCTTTGCTAAAGGGCTTATCATCTTTGCCAGATGCTTTCAAGGCCTGCAATGCCATGTTGATATGAGCTTCCATAGCTCCAAGTGCCAGTAAAGAGTTTGCTCCTTTAAGCTCAGACAGGGAAGAGTTTTCCTCTCTGAGGGCTTCTAGCAGATCCTTGCTTGCAGTTGCCCAAGTGAACAATAATTTCTCAAGCCTTTCTTTCTCTACTGTAGATGGACTGTAATCAGCAGCAGTCCCAGTCAAGTCTTTTTTTGCATGAGAAAAAAGCTCTTTCAGCTTTTTGTGACTTATAGATTCGGGGGCTGGAGGAATCTCTTGCACGATAAATCCACTTCTCGTTTCAATATAACTTTTAACGATTCAGGATAGTACTAGTGGGTTGGAGTGATCACCGACCACTAATTAACAGCCTCTTTAATTAACTCCCTGAAGTGATTTCCTCTCTCTTCGAAATTTTTATATAAATCAAAACTTGCACAAGCAGGAGAAAATAATATACTCTTTGCATTCAAACTTTGAGAGACTTTAACTGCTTTAGAAACAGCTAGATTGAGGGATGAATAGGAATGTATTTGTCCATTAAAACCGCTTCTCTCTATGAGTGACTTTAGCTGCATTCTACTTTCTCCGAACAGAATAACTACAGATGCTCTTTCTTTTATACTCGTTAACCAATGACTTGAATTACCTTTCTTTAGTCTTCCACCAGCTATAAGTATTGTCGGCTTTGAAGTTGCCTTTAACCCTATATTAGCTGAATCAAAATTTGTTGCCTTGCTATCATTTAAGATTTCCAGTTGCTTATCATTATAAATTCTCTCGAGTCTATGTGGGATAGCTTTGAAAGTCTTGATTCCAGATCTTATTTGTTCTTTTGAAAGACCAATTTCTCTAGCCGCTGCTGTGACTAAGAGTAGATTTTGTAGATTGTGATCTCCTTTTAAATGTAAAATACTTGAATTAAACAATGCTCCATTAGCTTCCATCAAAACCCCTTCAGATGATAACCACAAGTCGTTAGGGAATGTTAAAGAGCCTGGCCCTTTTGTGCTTACCCATTTCCCTCCTGGTAAATCTGCCCGATGCTTTGCTAAATATTGATCATCAGCGTTATAAATACGAGTTGAAGATTTCTCTAGAAGTCCACGCTTTATATTTATATAATTTTCCATTGAACCATGCCTCTCTAGATGATCTGGTGTGAGAGTTGTCCAGATACCTATTTTAGGAGATACTTTTGGGGCACTTTCTATTTGATAGCTACTTAATTCCATTATTAACCATTGAGGCTTTTGTTCCGGATCTTTTTGAAAGGCTAAAGCAAGTTCACTGGCAGCCTTGCCTACATTTGCTCCAGCATTAGAGGTCACACCACTATTATTTAACACATGATCAAGCATTCTTGTTACCGTTGTTTTTCCATTTGTTCCTGTTACTCCTACCCAAGGAATTGAGTGTAATTTTTCCCAAGCGATTGCAACTTCTGAGGTTACTGTTATATTTTTTTCTCTTAATTGATTAATAGTTTTGTGATCCCAAGGTATACCTGGGCTAATTACAATTGCCGAAAGATTGCTTAAGTATGATTTAAAGCTTGCAAATGTTAAAGGCTTATTAAATTCAATTTGAATCCCTTCGGCTCTTAAGCTTTGAGTGATTTCATTGAAGGAATCTTCTTGAGATTTTTCAAAGACGATTACATTTTTGTGGTTATAGTTTAGAAATCTTGCAGCACCAATACCTGAACTACCCAGGCCAATAACAATCACTATTTGGTTGGGACTAGAAAGTTCTTTCACATTTAATGGGCGATACTGGAATCGAACCAGTGACTCCTACCGTGTCAAGGTAGTGCTCTACCTCTGAGCTAATCGCCCGGAGAAAACCATTTGAATGTTGGTTTTACTTTAGGCTCTTGTTTAAACAAGCTAGCAGTAAACCCTAAAGCAATTTCATTTTTTTAGTAATTCAACTCTCCATCGACCTCTCTTGGTGAGTTCAAGATTAATTACTTCTAAGCTTCCTTTGCCTTCTAGCTGTAGTCTGTCACCTATTGAAAGTGAGCGACTAGCATTATTTGTTGTATGCCAATTGAACCTCAATTTACCTTGCTTGATTTGGTTGATTACCTTTGCTCTTGATAATCCAAAACCTGCCGAACTAATAGCATCTAGTCTTCGAGAAGCTTCTACTGTACTTATTTTTCTAGGATTCCTTTGTGGAGGTAGGTGAAGTTCAGCTAGTTCAATTGATTTATATATGATTTTTACATCCCTAATCAAGCCTTGTTGATCTTCAAGAAACTTTGAAGCTTCGGGAGTGCAAATAGCATTTGCTCCTTTGTCTCCAGTGATCCATATATCTCCAATAGCATCTTCCTGGAGACCAGCTTGCATCAAGGATTCCCAAAAATCTTGAGGTTCTGTTCTATCGAATAAAAAGTTTCCTTTTATTTGAATACCCTTAAAAGGAATGATGGTTCGATTCCGAATCCCTTCTCGATCAGTTCTCTGGATGAGAATTCTTTGTCGCTCGGCATTTTGATAACCACCATTTGAGGAGCAACTTATGTCTGCAATCCCCTGCAAAATTTTAATTATCTCTTCTCGGATTGGAGCTGAGACAAATGGAGTCCAAATTGGTTCCCATGTTTTAAGAACTTCTTCTGCTTGGACTAAAATTTGATTGGCTTCAATTGGGTAAATGCAGCCTTTAAGAAGCTTTCTTCTAGAGAGTTTCAATCTAAATTCAAATTAATTATTTCTACGGGCTTGATCTCTCGAATTAATTTCCAGGGAGGTTCAGTCTCATATGGAGTTTCTATAAGAATCAGCCATAAGCCTTTCTCGTTAAATTTTAGAAGGCTTTTTATATCTTCTTGAGATGAATTCACACTCCTTGCTCCAAAGAAACTCCCTATCCATCCAGATGCCATCCCTAGTAGACCACCTATGACCGTTTCACCTGATTGACTAAAACCAAGATTGGAAAAAGTTTGAAGATTGGTCATGCCTGAAAAAGTTAAGCCAGCTATAAAACCAAAAGGCATTAGCCATAAGGCCATTTGCTTTTGTCGTTCTTTTCGAGACAGCTTGGGATTCAATAATTCCACATTTTCAAATTTGACGATTTCAAAGATGTCAGATTTTGTCTGTCTTTCGGATCTCATTGAATCTTGAGATCTCTTGGAAATTGGTTCTATTACTTGGTATCTGCTGATTTGAGTTGGGAAAATTTTAATGCTTTCCCATAACTCAAAGACGGTTTCCTCTTTTTCTAGAACCAGTATGCAAATAGCCATAAAAGCAATCCTCAATTGTTTGAATTCTGACCTGTCTTATCGAAAATTGATCAGAGACATTTTGCTCATTAGAGTTTATTTAGGCATAGTTTCGCCTTAAATGACAAAAGTTCTTGTTTCAGACACTGTTGACCAATCAGGTATTGAGATCCTTAGTCAGGTTTCTCAAGTTGATCAGAGGGTAGGTCTCTCCCCTGAAAAGCTTAAAGCGATCATAGGGGGTTATGACGCCTTGATGATTCGTTCAGGTACTCAAGTTACATCCGAAGTGATAGAAGCTGGAGAAAAACTTCGCATTATTGGAAGAGCAGGCGTAGGTGTTGACAACGTTGATGTCAAAGCTGCTACTAAGCGCGGAGTGATAGTTGTTAATTCACCAGGGGGAAATACTATTGCTGCTGCTGAGCATGCTCTGGCCTTGCTTCTATCACTTTCAAGGCATATACCTAAGGCACATGCAAGTACTATTTCAGGTGCCTGGGATAGAAAAAAATTTGTTGGAAATGAGCTCTATAAGAAAACTTTGGGCGTAGTGGGTCTTGGGAAAATAGGTTCTCATGTCGCAAAAGTTGCCAATGCAATGGGGATGGATGTTATGGCATTTGACCCTTTTGTTTCCTCAGAGAGGGCTCTCCAAATGCAGGTTCGTCTTGGCTCTATAGAAGATCTTTTTCAACAGGCAGATTTCATAACTCTGCATTTGCCTAGGACTCCTGAAACAGAGAATCTGGTTGATCTGAAACTATTATCAACCATGAAAAAGAATGCAAGGTTGGTAAATTGCGCTAGAGGCGGAATCATTAATGAGTCTGACCTTGCAGAAGCATTGAACACTGGTGTTATTACCGGTGCTGCTCTAGATGTATATGCAGAAGAACCTTTAAATACTAACTCGCCTCTTTTAAAGGTAGAAAACGGATTGATTCTTACTCCTCATTTAGGAGCCTCTACTGAAGAAGCCCAAGAAAATGTAGCTCTTGATGTTGCAGAGCAAATTAGAGATGTTCTATTAGGTCTTCCTGCAAGGAGTGCTGTAAATATTCCAGGACTTTCTGCCGAAATTATGGATAGTTTAAAACCTCATTTGCAACTTGCAGAAACACTTGGTTTATTACTTAGTCAGGTTTCAGGAGGACAAATCCAGAAAATAGAAGTGCGTCTTCAAGGAGAATTTGCTCATCACCCTTCGCAACCTTTAGTAGTGGCTACTTTAAAAGGGTTGCTTTCTTGTGCCTTGGGAGACAGGATTAACTATGTAAATGCTTCTTTAGAAGCGCAAGGTCGTGGCATAAGTATTGACGAAGTAAAAGATGAAGTAAGCCCTGACTTCCCTGGAGGCTCTCTGCAACTAACTGCAGTTGCTGATGGTGGTTCTCATAGTCTTGTAGGAACAGTTTTAGCTGAAGGGGCATTACGTATTTCTAGCATTGATGAATTTCCTATAAATGTTTCTCCAAGTAGATACATGCTTTTCACAAGGCATAGAGATATGCCAGGAATTATTGGGAAATTAGGATCATTGCTTGGGACGCATAATGTCAATATTGCTGCAATGCAGGTGGGTAGAAAAATAGTTCGAGGTGAGGCTGTAATGGTTTTAAGCGTTGATGATCCAATCCCGGCTCAATTATTGACTTCTATCCTTTCTGTAGAGGGTATTAACCAAGCTCACTCAATTACCTTGTGAGTTACGACTTTATATTTTAAAAGTGAATGATTCTTTGAAATTCTTTTGGTGGAGACTTGACGTATCTTACTTCCAAGAGGTTGAAGAAAGCTTGACATGGAGATTGGATGATATGGGTATCCAGAGTTATGCAATTAATCGACCCCTGGAAAATGTACAAAGGCAAACGCTTATGGTTTGGTTGCCTTCATATGAATGGTTAGATAAGGATCGAGAAGAGCTTGTTAGATCTTTGGTGATTTTAGAAAAAGCTTTTGACAAAGAATCTTTAGATGTTAAATGGAAGAAAATTGTGCATGAAGATTGGAGTACAAGTTGGAAAAAATATTGGCGACCCGACCCAGTCGGAAAAAATTTTCTAATTTTGCCATCTTGGATTGCATTGCCCAGCATTTATTCCAATCGAATCATCCTCAAATTGGACCCAGGGAGCGCATTTGGAACAGGCGCTCATCCAACTACTCGTTTATGCTTAGAAGCCTTGGAGCGCACTCCTCCTTCAGGGAAAATGGTTGGTGATGTTGGATGTGGCAGTGGAATACTAGGATTAGCAGCTTTAAAATTGGGTGCAAAAAACGTTAGAGCGGTTGACCTTGACTCGCTTGCCGTAAAAGCAACCTATAAAAATGCTCTACTGAACAACTTTCACCAGGATCAATTGTCAGTTTCTCAAGGTTCTATTGATTCCTTGGAAAACCAATTAAATGGAACCAAGTTGGATTTGGTTGTTTGTAATATCCTGGCTCCTGTTATTAAAAAATTGTCTCCTCACTTTGATCATGTGACCTCTAAGGAAAGCCAAATTCTCTTGAGCGGTCTTTTAGAGGAGCAGGTTATTGATATGACAAGCTTTCTCTCTAGATTGAATTGGAAGCTTATAGCTTCCTATAACCGTGATAATTGGTGCTTAATTCACCTATGCAAAGCCAGTGCATAGACGCTAGCTTTAATAAGCTCAGCTTATCAGTGCTAGCTTTTACATTGCTTGATTGTTATTTATAACAATTTTAAGCCACATTTGACCCAATACAGTGTAAAAAGGGTTCATCTTGAGGTGATAATTTTTACCTCCAATTCCAAAACGTCCCCCCTCTTTATATCCCATGGCTTCCTATAAAGTCACCCTCGTTAGCGAAAGTGAGGGTTTGAACCAGACCATTGAGGTCCCAGATGATCAATACATTCTTGATGCTGCTGAAGAGCAAGGCATTGACCTTCCATACTCATGTAGAGCGGGTGCTTGCTCAACTTGTGCAGGAAAAATAACCTCGGGGAGTGTTGATCAATCAGATCAAAGTTTCTTGGATGATGATCAGCTTGAAGCAGGCTTTGTTCTTACTTGTGTAGCTTACCCAACTTCTGATGTGAGCATTACAACTCATGCAGAGGAAGAGTTGTACTAAGAAACCATCTGTTTCTATCAGAAAGTTATTTTTATACTTGCCAATAAAGCTTTCATCAGCCACCCTCAATGGGTGGCTGTTTTTTTATTTAAATTTATTTTTGACTCGTGAATTCCCAACAATTGGCAGTGAATAAAGAAGATCACTTGATGGAACATGGAAGCGTGCATCCTAGTGAAGGCGGACATTTTAGTTTTCGTGTTGTTGGACCATGCTGCAGACTTTTTGATAGAGAGGAACTCCCATGGCCTTGTTCTAGGCTTGCTTGGAGGAGCAAAGAGCCAAGCTGGAGAAGAATCGGAAGACGCTTCGTGCCTGATATTGCGGCTAGGAGGTGCCCTTCTTATTCAGTTGATATTCTTCAGCCAGGATCTAAGCCTATTAATACAATTTTGACTTTTTTTTCAAGTCGTTTTCAACCTCCTATGCAAGAGTGGTGGTATAGCAAACATTCGCGTTCTAAGGAGCCTTCAAACCTATTCCCTAATTTATGAGTATAAATTGGAACTTTCTTTCTGAGACTAGAATTGAATGATTTTATGATAAAAACTAGTCTGGGAAAGCTTTTTGGGCTTTGAAGCTTCGTTTTGGAAAATAAATGAAGATGAAGAAATAAAGCATCATTGAGGTTTGGAGTAATTCTCAACATCGATTGCTGAGATACTCTTCAGATAAGCTCAAATTTAAGAATGAACTTCGACTATCACGCAGTTGCTGCACTTCTACATACTGCTATTCCTTTAGCTGCAGGAGCCGCTGGAGTTGGATATTACATTTTGCGATCTAAAGGACAAGGTTTTGCTTCTGCACATTTGCTTGTAGGTGTGCCAATGTTTGCTATTGGTGCTGCTGCTGCTGCTTTTTATTACATCACAGCTCCATAACTTTTAGCTTTTAAATAGGTTCTTTTCCTAATACATCACATAAAAAAGGGGCGCTTAATTTTAAGCTCCCCTTTTTTTATGTGATTAGCCTTTACTTTAAGTTTAGCTAATCCCAGGATTGAACTTATTTTGCTCTTTAGATGCAGGGACGTAACTTTGGTTTAGACCTCCGCATTCGAGACTTTCTGCAGTTTGACCAGTAGCTCTATCACATAGTGATTTCACTTGAGGTAAGTCTAGAACAGCATTAGTGAAATTTGTACCATCAATTACTGCTCCATCAAAACGACTTTTTAATAGCTCTGCACCACTAAAGTTTGCATTTGAAAGATCAGCATTGTCGAATCTTGTTGCATATGCAATTACATTTTGCATATTTGCTCCACGAAGATCAGCTTCTTGAAGATTAGAGACGCTGAAATATGAACCACTTAAGTCTGCGTCACCGAGATCTCTACCTGAAAGGTCGTATTTGACATATTCAGTATTCTGTAGGTTTTGGCCGTGAAGACTTGTATCGAGCGCATCAACTGAAGATGGGTCGCTTGGATACAAAGCATCTACTGCAAGAGGACTCACAGTGAGACCGATAATTACTGGAAATAGAATCAGTAATTTTGAGAGTGATCTTTTCAGGGAAGAAATAAGAGAGGCCATTGAGGACACCAAAGACTTTCGGAAACAACCGATGCAACATATTCTTTCATGATGTGGGTTTAGTGTCCTCAGGTATCACGAACTGTTGCAGGCTTTTGTATATCAATTTGTAGGAAATCCTTTGCTAGCAAGGTGTTAGGAAAAATGGCCTTTGCTTCAGATAAAAGATTATGTGCTGTGAGACTGTTCCCTGGAGCGTATCTAGGGCTTAGATGCGTGAGAATAAGCTGTTTAACATTGGCTTCAATAGCAATTTGAGCTGCCATTGTGGAGGTTGAATGCTGCCTTTGATAAGCCAATTGGGAATCCTTATGAGCAAAAGTTGCTTCATGGATCAACAAATCAGCACCATTTGCAAGTTTTATAGCTGACTCAGAGAAAACTGTATCTGTGCAGTAAACAAAGCTTGAACCTGGTCTTTTGGGGCCACAAAAATCATTTCCATGAAAAACCCTCCCATCTATTAATTTAACTGTCTCACCTTTTTGCAGTTGGGAGTAAATAGGTCCTGGAGGAATCTTCAAAGCCTTTGCTTTTTCAATATTGAACCGACCTGGCTTTTCTTTTTCGTCAACCCTATAGCCAAATGCTGGAATTCTATGAATTAGCGGGGTTGCTCTAACTTTAAAGTCTTTGTCTTCAAAAATTATTTTATTTTCATGTGCAAGCCTTTCGATTGAATTGATCTTCAAAGGATATGAAATCCTACTTGAGGTGGTTTGCAAAATCCCATTTAGAAAATCTTTTAAAGGGTTAGGTCCGTAAAGATCTATACCAGAACTGTTCCCAGCTAGTCCCAAACTAGCTAGAAGGCCAGGTAAACCATAAACATGATCACCATGCATGTGAGTAATGAAAACTCTTCTAATCTGAGAGGTTCTTAGTTCGCTGCGTAGAAATTGGTGCTGAGTTCCTTCTCCGCAGTCAAACAACCATAATTCTGAACGTTGAGGAAGTCTTAAGGCTACAGCAGAGACATTGCGGCCTCTGGTAGGCACGCCTGAACTTGTTCCTAGAAATGTAATCTGCAAAGGTTTGGGCTTTTAAATAAATTTATGCATGTTATTGATTCTGGTGACTTTTTTGAAAACTGTCTTCAAGTCAAATTAGATTCTGGATAAGGAAATTAAGTTGATTCTTTGAAGAAGTGCGTATTGCCATTGATAGCAACAATCTCTTGCATTGTTATATTTGTAAGAGGTGAAGGTTTTGCTGCTTCAGAGCCAAGAATCCGTGTCTTAGTTTCTCAAGGTAAGGAACTCCAATTTAGGGCCGATAAATCAAAACCCCTTATTGTAAGAGGAATTAACTCTACGGGTAAGAGCATAAAATCTTTAAAAGTTAATATTGTAAATGGGCAATTAAGATATTCAACTAACAAGGATTTCTCAAAGTGGCGTTACCTTTCCAAAAATAGACAAATAAGAATTACCACCAGAGACTCTAGAGGGGTCTGGCTAGGGCAGAGAAGATTTGGGGGTGAATTGCGATTGCTGGAAAGAAATAACAGTATCTATGTAATTAATTATTTGAAAATCGAGAAGTATTTAAAGAGTGTAGTTGGAAGTGAAATGCCAAAAGATTGGCCCCTAGAGGCATTAAAGGCTCAGGCAGTAGCAGCGAGAACATACGCATTGCATCAGTTAAAGAAACGATCTGATTATGATGTCGATTCAAGTGTCTCAAGTCAGGTTTATTTAGGCGTTGAAGCTGAGACGAATAGAACAGTACAAGCAGTTAATAGTACAAGATCCCTCGTCATGCTTCATAAGGGTCGTTTAATTGATGCTGTTTTTCATAGTAGCTCTGGTGGGCAAACTGAGTCCAGCGATGAAGTTTGGGGTAAATATAGGCCTTATTTAATTAGTGTTCGTGATTATGATCAGATAAGTCCTTCTTATAAATGGGAGAAGAAAATTGAGCAGAGAAAGTTAGCTCAGATCTTTAAACAAATCGGTGGCTTTAATACTATTCGTATAACCCAAAAAACAAATACTAATAGGGTTTCTAGCGCAAAAGTTTATGGCCCTAAAGGAGTAAAAACTATTTCTGGAAAGGAGTTGAGAAGTCTTCTTGACTTAAAGAGTACTTTGGTTAGTTTTCAGCTTATAACCGATCCTATTGAGAGAAATTTAGGTAAGAATAGAGCCTATAGTTATAAAGAGGATATTAACTCAGCTGATAAAAAATTCCTTTTTGAATCAAGTCGAGGAAATACATTGATCGATCAGCTTCCTCAAATAAAAGATAATAATTTTCTCTTGGTTAAAGGTTCAGGTTCTGGACATGGTGCTGGACTTAGTCAGTGGGGTGCTAAAAATATGGCTGATAGAGGCGCTAGCTTTAGGAAGATTCTCCGACATTTCTATAGAGGGGTCAAAATTACTGCTTTTAGGGAAAATTAAAACTTTTTCAATTTCTAGCCTGCAGCATTTATAACTATTTTGGGTTGTAGCTTTAATAGCTGTGAATTCCATTCTCCTAGTCCCATTAGCTCGCATTCGCAATCGAGGACTAAAATATATTCTTCTCTTATATTTTTTTTCTTCTTAATTGAGTTTAATTTGAACCTGGCTTCGTTAATTGTTAATGATTGGCCTTTAGACCAAAATGATTCTTCTTCTTTGGAGAGTTTTATTGTGGAAAAATCAGTGAGTACTTCTAGAGGGCTTATAAGTGGAGGCCTTTTCCCCTTAATGCATTCCTCAGATTTTGGTAGAGGTATTACTTGATTAATGTTGAAACCTAGAGCTTCTGTCCGCCGCAGCTTTGCTAAACAGCCACCGCAACCAATTTTATTTCCAATATCTCTGGCAAGGGCCCTAATATATGTTCCAGAAGAACAATGAACATGTAGATCTATTTGTCCTGAGGATATATCCCATTTTAAAAGCTCAATGTCATGAATAGTGACTTGCTTAGACGGTAAGTCAAAAATTTCTCCTCTTCGGGCTTTTCGGTGAGCTCTTTCACCATCAATGTGAACACTAGAGAAATTAGGAGGACGTTGTTTGAGATTGCCTTTGAATTCATTTAGATAATTACAAATAATCTCTCTTGTTAATTGGGGCCATTTTTCTTTTGAGAGTACTTCCCCTTCCAAGTCATCAGTGGCTGTTCTTAGACCAAGTTGAATTGTGCCTTCATATCTTTTTGTAGATGGTAGGAATGAAAGGAACCTAGTTGCTTTGCCAATAGCAATTGGAAGAACACCAGTTACGGCAGGGTCAAGAGTTCCACCATGACCTATTCTTCTTATGCCATAGACTTTCCTGAGTCTGCTTACGCAATCATGAGAAGTTAGACCAAATGGTTTGTCTATAGCTAAAAACCCAAGCATAGTAATTTTGAAAAGTTCCTCGGTTAATTTCAGTTTTATATTTATTTTTAGATTTAGTTAATTGAAAAGAGATAAGTTGATCAAGGATAGATTCTTAAGCATAACTAAACATGAATAACTTAGAGATAGAAGATTTTTTAAAATCAGGATTTGATCTTAAGGAGCATTTATCTCACTATCTTAATTTGAATCAACAGAAATTAGAAGAAAATCTTGCAAGGGGACAAGACAATATGTCTAAGTTACATCCAGGATCTTTTAATGAAAGCGATATCACAGCTTTTTATGAGAATGAAATTAGTAGTGCGCATCTTTTTGATCTCGCATCTTGGCATTTAGGAAGTGCTCAATACATAGCCGACACAATTCGCCTTATGAAAATGTTTGCTAATGGTAATGTCCTAGATTTTGGTGGGGGCATTGGTACTCATGCTCTTGCTGCCGCAGGGATGGATGGAGTTGAGCATGTATATTTTGTAGACCTAAACCCTCAAAATAGAGAATTTTTAATTGAGAGAGCAAATAGATTAGGAGTTAGTGAATTGATATCTGTGCATAGAGATATAGCTAGCACAGGTAATGTTCAGTTCGATACAATTATTTGCTTTGATGTTCTAGAGCATTTGCCGAATCCTGCAGAACAATTGTCAATATTCCATGAAAGATTGTCAAAGGATTCTATTGCTTTATTGAATTGGTATTTTTTTAAGGGAAACCATGGGGAATACCCATTCCATTTTGATGACAAAAAAATGATTGAGAATTTCTTCGTAACTTTACAAAGAAATTTTATTGAAATTTTCCATCCTTTTTTAATAACAGCTCGTTCTTATAAACCCTCAAATTTAATAAAGAGCTAATTGGATTTAGCTTTGAATCGCAACATTAACTCGCTTACGCGTTTTAAGACTGCGTTTAATAGTCTCAAAGGTCACTACTCCATCAACAAGAGCAAACAATGAGTCATCCTTCCCTTTCCCTACATTAATCCCAGGCAAGATTGACGTCCCACGTTGCCTAATAAGAATAGAACCTGCATGAACTATTTCACCTCCATAGGCCTTTACTCCAAGCCTTTTAGAGTTTGAATCCCTACCGTTTCTAGTAGAGCCAGTTCCTTTTTTATGTGCCATTGAAAATTAGAAAATTAACAGAATTAAATTTGCTGGAGAATTTAGTTAGAACTATTCTCTATTTTACTAGCCTTTGATTCTACATTGCTGCCTTTAGGCTTTGCTTTTTTGGAAGAAGAAGTAGAATTCTTTGCTGAGCCATCTTTTGTAATGGCTGTAACCATTACTCTTGTCAGTTCTTGTCTATGTCCATTCTTCGTACGTGTTTTTTTCTTAGGACGCATCTTGTAAACGATTATCTTGGGACCTCGCTTATGAGCCATTACCCTAAGCTCAATACTTGCATTTTTGATATAAGGCTTTCCTATTGAGAGCCCTTGCTCATCATTTATTAATAGAACTTTTTTAAGAGTAATTGTTTCATCTACATCTGAATGGATTCTATCCAAGTCATAGTAGCGATTGGCCTCTAGCCAAACTTGAGTTCCTGATGCTTCAACAATTGCATAGGTTCCACTATGTGAAGCATCTTTTGGGGTAGCTTTCTTTTTTGGAGTCATTTAAATCAATGGACATGAACAGGCTCGGCACTGGAGGAATGATAATTTTATTCCTTATAGTTTCCGATTAAGCCTGCAACACAATCGTAAGACAAGATAACATCCTCACTCTTAGAGGTTAATTCCGTCAAGATTTATATATGTAAATCAATTTCTTTTTTAGGAGTTTGAAAAATGCCCGCTCGCAAAACATACATACTCAAGTTATATGTCGCTGGGAATACTCCAAATTCCATGCGGGCGCTGAACACACTTAGAGACATTCTCAAAACAGATTTTCAGGGAGTTTATGCCTTAAAAGTGATTGATGTTCTTAAGAGTCCTCAGCTAGCTGAAGAAGATAAAATTCTAGCCACTCCAACATTGGCTAAAATTCTTCCTCCTCCTGTTAGGCGAATAATTGGAGACCTGTCAGATAGAGAAAAGGTCTTGATTGGATTGGACTTGCTTTTCGAAGAATTAACTGACAATGATTTCTTTTTAGAAGTTGATAAAGATTTGCCCAATGGGGGCAAATCTTAAATATCACTTTAAAAGTGAAGACCAACGTGTGATTTGTCCCTAAATTTTAACTCTGGATTGATCATGTAAGCATTCCTCTAGCCTTTGCCCTATTCCAAAATGCAGGTTCAAAAATTACCAACAGGTATAGAAGGTTTTGATGATGTTTGCCAGGGAGGCTTGCCAATAGCAAGAAGTACATTGGTTAGTGGCACCTCTGGAACAGGAAAAACTGTTTTTTCTCTTCAGTATTTGCATCATGGGATTTGTCATTTTGATGAACCTGGGATTTTTGTAACTTTTGAAGAGTCGCCATTTGACATCATTAGGAATGCTGCAAGTTTTGGATGGGATCTTCAAGAATTAATTGATCAAGATAAATTGTTCATTCTTGATGCATCTCCTGATCCTGATGGCCAGGATGTTGCAGGTGATTTTGATTTGTCAGGATTAATTGAACGTATCAGTTATGCGATAAAGAAATACAAAGCAAAGAGAGTCGCAATAGATTCAATGACAGCAGTCTTTCAGCAATATGATGCGATATATGTTGTTAGAAGAGAAATTTTTCGCTTAAGTGCAAGGCTTAAAAAAATAGGCGTCACTACTGTTATGACGGCTGAGAGAGTAGATGACTATGGAGCTATAGCTAGATATGGGGTCGAAGAATTTGTCTCAGATAATGTTGTGATATTGCGAAATGTTCTTGAATCAGAGAAGAGAAGACGAACAGTAGAGGTTTTAAAGCTTCGTGGAACTACTCATATGAAAGGAGAGTTCCCTTTCACTATGGGCGTCCAAGGAGTAAGTGTGTTCGCCTTAGGTGCTATGCGCTTAACGCAAAGGTCTTCGAATATTCGAATTAGTTCGGGAGTGCCTGCTCTTGATGAAATGTGTGGTGGTGGTTATTTCCAAGATTCAATAATTCTTGCAACAGGTGCCACGGGAACAGGGAAAACGATGCTTGTTTCTAAATTCATAGAGGATGCATATTCCAATAAAGAGAAAGCAATTTTATTTGCCTACGAAGAATCAAGAGCTCAGCTTTTAAGGAACGCTACAAGCTGGGGAATAGACTTCGAGAAAATGGAAAGCGATGGCTTGTTGAAGATTATTTGTGCCTACCCAGAGTCAACAGGGCTAGAGGATCACTTGCAAATTATTAAAACACAAATCAGTGACTTCAAGCCATCAAGAATGGCAATAGATTCTCTCTCTGCACTTGCTCGTGGTGTGAGTCAGAGTGCATTTAGACAATTTGTTATTGGTGTTACTGGTTATGCAAAACAAGAAGAAATTGCGGGATTCTTTACGAATACTGCTGAAGAGTTTATGGGAAGTCATTCGATCACAGACTCTCATATCTCAACAATTACAGATACAATCTTAATGCTTCAATATGTAGAGATTAGAGGAGAAATGGCAAGAGCTGTAAATGTCTTTAAGATGAGGGGTTCTTGGCATGATAAACGAATTAGAGAGTTTATTATTACCAGTGAAGGACCTGAGATTAAAGATGCATTCACTAACTTTGAGCAGATATTTAGTGGGGCACCACATCGGATAGGCTACGATGAAAACATATCTGGAGTATTTAAAAAAACATAGATACTAGGGTTAAGAAAGATTATTTATTTAAGTTAATTCCTTCTCTAACTCTAGTAGATCCCATTGTCGACCAACTCTTTCAGATTCAATTAATAATTCATCTGCATCATTATTTGCTAAGGGTAAGTCAAACCAGAATGTTGTCCCAATCCCGGGAGCACTTACCATCCTTACTTGACTCGCGTGCTTCTCTACTATTTCTCTAACTATTGATAGACCAAGGCCTGTACCTACTTCTGTATGAACGGCATCCTCTACTCTGTAGAACCTTTCAAAAATCCTTGCTTGACCTTCTTCAGATATGCCACATCCTGTATCCCCAACTTCAACTCTTATTCTTGGCAATGGTGAAATAATATCGCAGGTAGGTGCATTGTTCGTTTCGTTGATGGAAGAGGCTATACATATATCTGGCCATGTATAAGCCCTTAATATAATTTTCCCATTGTTCTTATTAAATTTCAGAGCATTGCCTACTAGGTTATCAATAACTTGCAGGATTAGATCCCAATTCCCACGTATTAATGGCATGTTATCCTCGAATTTCTGAATAATCTCAACCTTCTTCTCATCTGCATTTAACTTGTAATTCCTTAATGTTTGTTCTATTGCAGATTGGATATTTATTTCTTCAAATTTTACATTAGTTGAAGTTTCAATTTTCGATAGATCTAGAACATCATTAACTAATCTTGTAAGCCGATCTGTCTCTGAATTAGCAACCTCCAAGAATTCCATTTTCTCTTTGTGCTCAAGCTTATCATCAAGATCATAAAGAGTCTCAACATAACTTTTTATATTAAATAAAGGCGTCCTTAATTCATGGGAAACATTACTTATAAAGCGTCTTTGGGCAGCATTTAGTTCTACTTCTCTCGTTAAATCTTGAACTGTTATAGCTATTCCTTTAAGGATTGAACCACTTGAGTCTCTTACTGACTGCAGTACTATGCGGAGGGTTCGAGTTGGTTCACCTGTGCTACACCTTAACTCGTCAGTATCATAAATATTTTTTAGTAAAGATGTTATATGAGGATGAAGATCATTAGCTATTAGCTCTGGTAACTCATCAATTAAATTTTGAGATTCTAAATTACGACCTTCCCAGCGAAATAATCTCCTTGCAGTGGGATTAACTAGTACAATTTTACCTTCTTCGTCTAGCAAAATAGCACCATCAGCCATTGTGGCAATTAGAGATTGTTGTTTGCCTTGTGCAGCTTTAAGTTCCTCAATATTTGCCGCATCATAGTTCTCAAGTTGAGATGCCATATTATTAAAACCATTAAGAAGTTCTCCTAGCTCCCCACTCATAGGAAGAGTAATTCTTGATTTAAAATTACCTTTTGCAATATCTCTTACACCACTAACAAGTGCTCTAATTGGTCTTGTTATAGTAAGAGCATTAAAAACAGCCCCTATAATTACAAGTATCCAGATAGATATAAAAACGGCTATGGTTATTTCTCTAGTTAAAGCAGCACTCTCTAGTGCTGTTTTGTTAGGTGTTACTCCTAAAGCAAGGTTCCCTACATAATTACCTTTATAGAGAAGAGCAACAAATACATCTGTGACTTGACCTTGAGGGGTTAAATGTTGTCTTACTAATGGAAATTGAGGACGTTTTTTTAATTCTTGGGGTAATTGAAGTTTTCTTTTTAGTTGTAATTCAGTTTCCGCATCATTAGGAGTTGCACTTATTGGAATTCCTAATTTGACGACACCGTCAGGATCTGTGAAGAATATATATCTTATATTTCTGCTTGAACGCCAGAATTTCTCAGCAACATTAAAAAGTTCTCTTTCTTGATCCCTAGCTACTAGTTCTGTGACATTTCCAGAGAGAAGTAACCCAAGGTCTCTTGCATATCTCGTATCATTCATTCCGGCGTCTTTCTGAATACTGCTTAATGCAAAAAATGTAACTCCTGTCATTAATAGACTTACTGCTAATGTTGCTATTGCAAGTAACTTTGCTCTTAGACTAAACTCATCCCACCATTGGTAAATGAAATTCTTTTGTTTACTCTCTTCTTCCACATCATTAATGATTTTTTCGGAAATTGATTGATCTTTTGGCTTCAAATCTTTAACTGACATTAATATTAATTACCCTTACTTCTGACTTGGTAGCCAATATCTTGGCGGTAATTAATACCATGGAAGTTAATTTCTTTGATTGCTTTGTATGCAATGTCGAAGGCTTCATTGTAACTATCTCCTTGAGAAACAATGGATAGGACTCTCCCACCTGATGTAAGCAGTGTTCCTTCTTTACTGATCTTAGTGCCAGAGTGGAATAATTGAATTGGATTCTCTTGAGACTGCTTAAATTTAATAGAAATCAAATCCCCTTTCCTGGAGTTTTCTGGATAACCAGATGCTGTTGCAACAATACATGCACTCTTTAATGGACTTGTCTTTAATTTTGGCGCATTTTTCAGACATCCCAGAGCTGCAGCTTGAAGTACTTTCGCAAAATTTGAGGGCATCAATGGCATTAATGCCTGGCACTCTGGATCTCCAAAACGGCAATTGAACTCTATAACTTGAGGACCATCTTTGGTTAGCATTAGACCTGCATAAATTACGCCTCTATAATTAATATTTCTTTTTCTGAGTGTATATAAGGTAGGCAGTAATATTTCCTCCTTGATTTTTTCAAGATCTTTCTTGCTTAATATTTTCGTTGGAGCATATGCTCCCATTCCGCCAGTATTAGGACCTTTGTCACCTTCTAAAAGTCTTTTGTGATCTTGAGCTGGCGGAAGAATTTCGAGCGTCTCTCCATCGCTTATTGCAAAAATGGATACCTCTGGACCTTGAATGCATTCTTCAAGAATTAATGTTGCTCCTGCTTCGCCAAATTTTCCCTCAAAAGATTCTTTTATAGCTGCTCTGGTTTCTTTTATAGAATTGCATACTGTTACTCCTTTACCTGATGCCAGACCATCAGCTTTGACGACTAACGGTCTATCTATTTCAGAAACTAGATCTTGCGCTTCGTTTTCAGTACTAGCTGACCAATGTTGTGCTGTAGGGATTTTGGCTTCATTCATTAAATTTTTTGACCAATTTTTACTTGATTCCAATTGAGCCCCTTCTTTCCCTGGTCCAAATACAACTAATCCCACGCTTCTTAATTCATCTGCTAGCCCTGAAGCAAGAGGCTTTTCGCCGCCTACAACTACTAAATCAATTTCAAGAGATTTACAAGCTTGTATGATCTCTTCGTTGTTTGATTCTTGGATATCAAGACGATGACAACCTAGTTGATCTTTGGTCCCTCCATTGCCTGGTGCAACATAAACTTTTTCAACTTCTTGAAATTTTGAAATAGCCCATGCTAAAGCATTCTCGCGACCGCCACTTCCAACTACAAGAACTTTTTTTAGTTGTGGGAGCTCTGAAATAGAAGATGCGGCTTTTTCCATAAGACTTCTCGTGTATTGGCAAAAATTTAGGATGCAATTAGCGTGATGTTTAGAGATGGTGCTTCTTCTAAAAAAACATTGTGATTGCTTCCTTCAATTTTATTGTTTTTCTAGGATTTAACTTACTAGCGTTTAGTTGAGGTAAAAAGGAATTTAATGGCATCAACTCATGGTTCACTTCTTTATGAAGGCAAAGCAAAGCAAGTCTTTGAGACTGATCATCCAGATGAGTTTTTGGTTCACTTTAAGAATGATGCCACTGCTTTTAATGCTAAGAAACACGCTCAGCTTGAGGGAAAAGGGAGCTTGAACTGTCAAATCTCAGCTTTTATATTTAAGTTTTTGGAAAGCAAAGGAGTCCCTACTCACTATTTAGATATAAATGGAGATAGTTGGATGTTAGTTCAGAAGGTAGAAGTCTTCCCATTGGAAATTGTTATTCGCAATGTTGCGAGTGGCTCATTATGTAAAGAGACACCTATAGAACCAGGAACAAAGCTTTGCAACCCCCTTTTGGATTTGTATTACAAAGATGATGATTTGGGCGATCCGCTTTTGACGGATGAAAGAATAAGTTTATTAGCCCTAGTTTCATCTACTAAATTGTTGGAGATAAAAACACTTGCTTTAACGGTCAATGGACATTTGCAGGAATTTTTT
The DNA here is from genome assembly GCA_003214695.1 of Prochlorococcus sp. AG-412-P08. GTDB lineage: Bacteria > Cyanobacteriota > Cyanobacteriia > PCC-6307 > Cyanobiaceae > Prochlorococcus_E. The sequence continues at coordinate 78,802 of QCLI01000003.1, read as the reverse complement.
AAAAAGCTCAATCTTTTATTAGTGGATTTCAAGTTAGAAATGGGCCTTACAAAAAATGGCCAACTTGTAGTTGCTGATGAAATAAGCCCTGATAGCTGTCGAATATGGGATTTAAATACTTATGATCAAGAAGATCGAATTCTTGACAAAGATCGCTTCCGAAGGGATCTTGGGGGAGTCTTAGAGGGGTACAGTGAAGTGCTTAGACGGATACAGGAATTTTCTTCTTAGAAAGCATGCAAACAAACTTATTTGGTTTCATCTCTTTAGGCTTACCCTAGAAAAAAATGAAAGGAATTACTACCAGAAAGTCAATGAGACTATTTTGCAGAGGGGCATATTTATTAGCATTCACGATTCCTTTTATAGGAGGAACGGCTAATGCAGGCTTCTTTAACAATAGAAAGAGTCTTGAGAACTTCTATTTAAATGACAATAAATTTGAAATTGCTGATTCAAATTCTGAAGATGGTTCTTTAAAGGAAAGTCCTGAAGATGAATTAATTCTAATTTCTGAGATTGTTATTACTGGCCTTGAAGATCATCCAGACAAGGTTCGTTTAGAATATGCTGCTTATGATGCAATGAGTATTAGGCCTGGGAGTAGAGTAAGTAGATTGGAAGTGAAGAGAGACTTAAATTCAATATATGCTACTGGTTGGTTTTCTGGTTTAGCAATTGATCCAGTTGATACCTCATTAGGCGTCAAACTGAAAGTAGATGTAAAACCTAACCCTGTATTTACTGAGGTAATAATTGATCCTTCCAATTCGATTCTTTCGGAAAAGGTTATTCAGGAAATTTTTAGAAGTGATTACGGAAAGACTTTGAATCTCAATGTTTTAAAATTGCGAATGAATAAGTTAAAGGCATGGTACTCAGATAAGGGATATTCTTTGGCCAGAATTTCTGGACCCAATAGAATTACAGCTGGAGGTAAAGTAAGATTACGCGTTCAAGAAGGAAGTATTGAAGATATTCAGATAGTCTTTCTTGATGAAGAAGGAAATACAGTTAGGGATAATGGAAAGCCAGTTAAGGGAAAGACAAAAAGATGGGTTATCGATAGGGAACTTATTAGTAAGCCTGGCGTAATATTTAATAGGAAAGATCTTGAATCTGATATCAAAAGATTGTATGGTCTCTCTCTTTTTAGCGATATTAAAGTTACTTTAAAGCCAGTTGCTGGTGAACCTGGAAAGATAAGCATAGTCCTAGGAATTACAGAACAGCGAACAGGCTCTCTTACTGGTGGACTTGGTTACAGTGGATCGCAAGGTTTTTTTGGATCAGCAGGATTGCAGGAAAAGAATTTATTTGGAAGATCTTGGTCGAGTGATTTAAATTTTACCTATGGTGAATACGGTGCTCTTATTAGCTTTTCTTTAGCTGATCCATGGTTAAGAGGAGATAAATATAGGACTTCTTTGCGGACTTCTGTATTCATTAGTAGAGATGTTCCTCAGGAATTTAGAGGCTCTAAGAAGAATATTTTAGGGGTAAGTGATTACTATCAGGTCCCAGGATCAAGTTCTTCTTCAACGGTTTATGATATTGATTTTGCTCACTCTGGAATAAATTCAGAAGCCTTTAGTTCCGTTCCATTAGCCAAAGCTAGCAAGCCAAATACTAGTTGGTTTGATTATGAAGGGGATTCAGTTCTTCTTCAAAGGACTGGTGGAAATTTCTCTATTTCTAGGCCTCTAAATGGAGGAGATCCTTTTAAAAGAGCGCCTTGGAGCGTGCTTTTGGGAATGGACTTTCAACAAGTTAAACCTATTGATTACTCTTCAAATGATAGGCCTTATGGAGCATCAAGTTCTAGTTATTCAAACAACTCTGCTTTAAATAGTGATGTTATTTGCATAGCATTTAATTGTGCAAAGGAAAATACTCTTATTGGAGTTAGAGGAGCAATGACATATAACAAACTAAATAATCGAGGGAATCCCACATCGGGCAGCTTTTTAAGTTTAGGTTCTGAACAATATATCTCTATTGGGAAGGACTCTCCAACGTTTAACCGAACTAAGATTAATTACTCTTATTTTATCCCTCTTAATTGGTTGAAGTTTCATAAAGATTGCAGAGCAAAGGGAGGAAAGAACTCTTCTTGTTTTCAAACCATTGCTTTTCAATTGAAAGCAGGATCAATATTGGGGGAGTTGCCTCCCTATGAGGCATTTTGCTTAGGCGGTTCTAAATCAATTAGAGGATGGAGTTCCTGTGACTTAGCTGTTGCCAGACGTTTTGGAGAGGCTTCTGTTGAATATCGAGTCCCTGTCTGGAGAATGATTTCTGCAAATGCATTTGTTGATGCAGGAACTGATTTTGGTTCTCAGAAGAATGTTCCAGGAAACCCAGGGGAGATTTTAGGGAAACAGGGCTCTGGATTTTCTGTTGGCTCGGGTTTATCTTTTAATACTCCTGTTGGACCTTTACGAATAGAGGCTGCAAGCAAAGACTTGGAAGGCGATTGGCGATATAACGTTGGTTTCGGTTGGAAGTTTTAATGTGGAGTGGTTGCCTGACAATTACGATGATTGTTGGACCTTGGGAGGAGTTGTAACTCGCAAGGGTATTTGTTTGCATAGCGGGGAAGAATCAGAGGTAATTCTTCGTCCGTTTGAAAAAGTTGGCTTCTACATATCTTGGGCGAATAGATCTGATCCCCCTATACGTCTTAATCCAGCTCAAGTAGTAAATAGTCAACTATGTACAACACTTGTTTTAGGAAAGAACAGTCTGTCAACTGTTGAACATCTTTTGGCAGCTATCGCTGGATGTGGCTTGACCCATGTTCACATTGTGGTTTCAGGTAATGAAATCCCGCTTTTAGATGGGTCGTCAATGGGATGGGTTGAGGCTATAGAAGAAGTGGGAATTGTTCATTTGGACACTTCTAAAAATTGTTTGCCTGTTGTTAAAAAGCCTTTGGTAATTCATAAAGGCACTAGTCTAATAACAGCCATACCATCTGAAAGTTGCTATTTGATTGGTATGATTGATTTCCCTTACCTCGCTATTGGCAGGCAGCAGTTTTCTTTGGAATTAACGCCAAGATCTTTTGTAAAACATCTTGCACCTGCAAGAACTTTTGGTTTTAAAGATCAAATAGATCATTTAATAGATGAAGGGTTAATTAAAGGAGGTAATTTAAAAAATTCCTTAGTTTGTGATGGTAAAACTTGGTTGAATCCTCCTTTGAGATTCGATGATGAACCTGTTCGACATAAGCTATTGGATTTGGTAGGCGACTTGGCGCTTGTTGGGTTGCCTAAAGCTCAAGTTTTGGTTTACAGAGGTTCTCATGCCCTGCATGCTGAACTTGCAGAAACTCTTTCAACTGAATGTCCCTTAACAGAAACTTGCCTTGACTAATTCTTCTGATAACCCTGTTGTCCTATCTAATGAGGAGATAATGGGTCTTCTGCCTCACCGATACCCTTTTGCATTGGTTGACCGTGTTGTTGAGTATGAGGCAGGGAAAAGCGCAACTGCTATTAAAAATGTGACTATCAACGAGCCTCATTTTCAAGGCCATTTCCCTGGGAGACCATTAATGCCAGGTGTTTTAATTGTTGAGGCAATGGCACAGGTTGGAGGTTTAATTGTGACTCAGATGCCAGATATACCTAAGGGCCTGTTTGTTTTTGCAGGTATAGATAGTGTGCGTTTTCGTCGTCCTGTAGTCCCTGGAGATCAGTTACTCATTAATTGCGAATTAATGAGTATAAAGAGGCAGCGCTTCGGTAAAGTAAAAGGAGAAGCAAGAGTGGAAGGAAAATTGGCCTGCTCAGGTGAGTTGATGTTTTCCTTGGTGGACTAATTAAACAATGGAAAATATTAAATTCTTATCTGAGACGAGTAATAACTCAGAAGTGGGAATTCACCCGTTAGCAGTTGTTCATCCTAAGGCCGAACTGGCCAAAGGCGTGATTGTAGGCGCTGGTGCTGTAATAGGACCAGACGTAAAAATAGGAACAAAGACTGTTATTGGTCCTAATGCTGTGCTGGATGGAAATCTAAAGATTGGTTCATGTAATAAAATTTTCCCTGGAGCCTGTATAGGACTTGAACCTCAAGACTTGAAATACAAAGGAGCTCCTACTGAAGTTGTGATTGGAGATAACAATACTCTGCGTGAGTGTGTAACAGTAAATAGAGCAACTAATGATGGAGAGCAGACAAGAATTGGCAATAACAGTCTTTTGATGGCTTATACCCATATCGCGCATGGTTGTGATATTGGTAATGAAGTAGTTATTTCAAATAGTGTTCAGGTTGCCGGAGAAGTTGTTATTGAGGACAAGGCTGTTATCGGAGGTTCCTTAGGAATTCACCAGTTTGTTCATATTGGATCTCTTGCGATGGTGGGTGGCATGACAAGAGTAGATAGGGATGTTCCACCTTATTGCTTAGTGGAAGGTCATCCTGGGAGAGTACGTGGATTAAACCGTGTTGGAATTCGGCGAAGAGGCTTGGATAATCAGAATCCAGATGAGTTTAAGCAATTACAAGAAACTTGGAATTTAATTTATAAATCAGGGCACATTTATACGAAAGGCTTGGAATTAGCACAGGAGAAAAAGCTTTTTAAAGCAGCCCAAGATTTCTGCTTGTTTCTTGAAGCTTCAATAGAACAAGGACGGAGAGGACCTATGCCTTATTTGAACTCACAGAAAACCTAAGTTATGCGCTTGCTGATAAGTACTGGAGAAGTCTCAGGAGATTTACAAGGAAGTTTTTTAGTTGAGGCTCTAGTTCAAGAGTCTCAAAGACGTTTGATATCTTTGGAAGTAGTTGCTCTTGGTGGCCAGCGTATGGAAAAAGCTGGAGCGGAACTCATTACAAATACAGCGTCTATAGGAGCGATTGGGTTTTGGGAGACTTTGCCTTATTTAATACCTACTCTTCAAGCTCAAAAGAAAGTTGATCGTTTTTTAGTTCATTGCCCACCAGATGCTGTTGTTTTGATTGATTATATGGGCCCAAATATAAGACTTGGGAATAAGGTCCGTAAGTTACTTCCAACGACTCCAATTATTTATTACATTGCCCCTCAAGAATGGGCTTGGAGAATAGGAGAAGGAGGCTCAACAGATTTAATTAGCTTTACTGATAAAATTTTGGCAATTTTCCGTAAAGAAGCTGATTTTTATTCTTCAAGAGGAGGAAATGTTAAGTGGGTTGGACACCCAATGATTGATAATCTAAAGAAGTTACCTGATAGGTCTGAAGCATGTATAAACTTAGGAGTAGATTCTTCGCGAAAATTCTTGTTAGTTTTGCCAGCCTCGAGGACTCAAGAGTTAAGATATTTATTGCCTACATTTCTTAAAGCAGCTTCGTTACTGCAAGAAGAAGATCCCTCGGTTTTTGTTCTTTTGCCTGCTGGGCAGGAAAGTTTCGAGGATTATCTTAAAAAAGCATTGGTAGATTCTTGCGTAATTGGTAAGGTTCTGTCTGCAAAAGATGTAGATAAGTTTAAGCCTAGCTTATTTAAAGTTGCTGAACTTGCGATTGCTAAGTCTGGGACAATTAATATGGAGCTAGCTATTCACTCAGTTCCTCAAATTGTAGCTTACAAAGTAAGTAGAATTACTGCATTTGTAGCCAAGAAATTACTTAATTTTGATGTTGACCATATATCGCCTGTAAATCTTTTGCTGAATGAAAGGTTGGTCCCAGAACTTGTGCAAAAGGAATTTACAGCTCATGGAATCTTTACTTTGGCTAAGTCTCTATTAGAGAATGAGTCTGAGCGTACAAGAATGTTAGAAGGATATGAAAGACTAAGGAGTGATTTGGGCGCGCCTGGGGTTACTGAAAGGGCGGCCCAAGAAATCATGAATTTAGTTGAAAAATGAATTTTTTAAGAAGAATCAGTATGATTTGCGTTGCTTCTTTATTAAGTTGCTTGGTTTTAATTTCTCTAAGTACCTCTGTAAATGCATTGGAAGAAAACGCTATTTTTGCAGGAGGATGCTTTTGGTGCTTAGAACATGATTTTGAGGACTTACAAGGGGTTATATCTGTAGAAAGTGGATATTCAGGAGGGGAAATTGAGAACCCTTCTTATAGGAATCATAAAGGCCATCAAGAGGTTGTGAGGGTTTCTTTTAACTCTTTAGAAATAAGTTACGAGGATTTATTGAAAAGCTATTGGAGAAATATAGACCCTTATGATTCCTTCGGTCAGTTTTGTGATAGAGGAGACTCATACAGGCCAGTGATTTATTTTAGTGATAAATCACAGATGAGTTCTGCTAATTTAAGTTTAGAAAAAGTCGCACAAGAATTATCAATTCCTTTGAACAAAATAGGAGTTGAAATTAAACCTAAAAGTACATTTTGGAAAGCAGAAGATTATCATCAAGATTATGCAGAAAGAAATAGCATAAAATATAAATTTTATCGTTATAGTTGTCAACGAGACAAACGCTTGGAAGAAGTCTGGGGCGAAAATGCTCGAAAGGGTAGAGAATGGACGAAATAATACTTGCCCTGAATCTTAAGAAAATAATAAAAAATTATGTTCTGTGATTAAGATCTTGGTGATTTCTTTTGTTATTCCTTTTCTTGAAAATATCATCCCTCATGAGTTTATTGAGGTGAAATGTACTTAGTAATTATTCAAGATGGTTTCTCGAAAAGATTCATTGGACCATATTTGACTACAAAGAATGCATCTGATGATCTTCAGAGGATCTTATTGACTTGCTCTAAGAAAGCCAATTGGCAGATTCATTGCTTAGAAAAACCGGAAAGTAATTTACTTCTAGAAAGAAGAGATTCTATTTTTAGAAGAAACATTTTGGCTAAAGCTTCTTAAAGAAAGACTTATAGAAGGAATCTAAGTTAGTTATTCTGATTGCATGCCCAGTTGACGAGGGTTTGTACGCCATAACCAGTTGCTCCTGCAGGATTTACCCCAAAACCTTTATCTGTCCAACATGTGCCCGCAATGTCAATATGTGCCCAAGCTATATCTTTCTCAACAAATTCTCTGAGGAATAGAGCAGCAGTGATTGACCCACCTGCTCGAGGACCAGTATTTTTAATATCAGCGAGCATCGACTTTAGACCTTCTTTGTAACTTGATTGCAGAGGCATTCTCCAAAGATTTTCTCCACAAGAACTTGACGCTTCTTTTAATTCCTCAGCAAGTTCATCGTTGTTAGCCCATAGACCTGCAATTTGCTCACCTAGAGCAACTACGCAAGCGCCTGTAAGTGTTGCTAAGTCAATTATGACATCAGGTTTAAGCTTGCAAGCATAGGTGAGTGCATCTGCGAGCGTCAATCTTCCTTCTGCGTCAGTGTTGTTTATTTCAATTGTTTTGCCATTAGAAGCTTGAACTATGTCTCCTGGGTGAACGGCAGATCCGTTAACCATGTTTTCACAAGAAGCAATTATAAAGTGAATTTCAGTTCCTTTTGGTGCAATCTCTCCAATTGAACGGGCAGCACCAAGTACAGAAGCACTTCCACCCATATCGTATTTCATCATTTCTATTTTAGACGCACCAACTTTTAAGTTATATCCACCAGAATCAAAGGTTAGCCCCTTCCCTACGAGTGCAATTCTTCGCAAGACTTGTCCTGAGGGTTTGTAGATGAGGTGAATAAATTTGGGATCTAAGTCAGAACCTTTAGCAACTGCTAAGTAAGCTCCCATGCCTTCCTTTGCACAATCCTTTCTCTCAAGGATTGTGCATTCTAATTTAAACTCTTTTGCTATTTCAATTGCTTTGTTCGCCAGGCCTCCTGGAGTCAATTCATTAGGTGGAGCGCCTACAAGCTCTCTAGCAAGTTCTACTCCTGCACAAATCGAATTTACTTTCTTGAAGGTTTCTTCAATATTTTCCGAGATTCCAATTAAATCAATCTTGACTGGGTGTTTCCTAGTCTTTGGATCACTTTGGAATCGTTGATCCTTAAAAAAAGACAGACGAATAGATTCAGCTACTGCTTTTGCAGCAATGCTTGATTCAAATCGCCCCCAAGGGAAAACAACACCCATCGCACCATCTGAATCCAGACTTTCCCTAGCGGCAAGGGCAGCACCTTCACGAAGATCATTTAACAGGAGCTTCTCAGGGTCCCCTAGACCTATGAATACTAGTTTTTTGGGTGAATCTCCCAAGATTTGGATATGGACTCTCTCGCCAGTTTTGCCAGAAAAATCTTTGTCATCTAGATGCTTTGCTATTGAAGTAGGGTCGGATATTCCATTTAAAACCTCAAGCTGCAATTGAACCTTCTCTTCAAATAGCCCTATTACAAGAACGGACCCTGACCAATTGCGAAGATTGTTAGTTTGTACTGTGATTTGCATGTGTTTTTTGGTTTTTAATAATGCTAACTGTTTGGCTTAAGGAACCTAGTTAGTAAAAGGTGTGTTCCAAAAACTTCTGGTTTCTTTGTTAAATGCTGGGAGCCATTTATGAATAAGTTGTTTTTCTAAATTTCTTCTGCATGTCGTTTCATGAGGTACATCTTTCCAAAAACGAATGCTTAGTTGGGTTTTTAAGTCAGCCTTATTACAAGCTTCAGAATATGCTTGAAGATATTGTTTGCAATCGTGATCGCCTTTCCAGCGCTTATCAGATGCAATAGTTTCACCTATGTATAGAAGAATATGAAATTCTAAGTTTTTGGGCTTATCCATTACTAGGTATATAGCTGGACCATTGTGAGGGTTTTGAGGCCATCTCCAGAAATTAAGTGGTAAAGGAACTAGGTCTTGTGGACTAGGACTGGTCTCGATTGCTTCAACCCCTACGGTTTGAAAAATAGATTGTTGGATAGGAGTTGTTTCTGCTTTTGCAAAATGAGGTTCCTGATAAGTGTGAATTCTTTGTTGCCATGCTCTTATTAGATCTTTAGAAAAGCTCAGCTCGTCGTTTAATGAGATTGGGTTTTTATTGAAATCCTCTTGAGTAAATAATTCCTTTTGACCTTTTGATCCGTTCATTTCAATGAGTGGTTTGGTGTTCCCTACTTTTCAAGAAGAATTAGCTGTATAGAATTAATTATAATTGGGATGCAATATGATTTGCTTTTTTCATTAAATCGTTTCAGACTTGGAGGAATTATTAGTAATGTCAATTCTAAGCTCATTGAGAAAGTTTTTAATTGTTGAGGTATAGACATATGGCGTTTTTTGAATCCGAGATAGTCCAGGAAGAGGCAAGAAGTCTCTTCCTGGACTATCAGAACCTAATGAAGTTAGGAGGTGATTATGGAAAATTCGACCGAGAAGGTAAAAAAATGTTTATTTCTAAAATGGAGTCTTTGATGGAGCGATATAAGGTTTTCATGAAAAGATTTGAGCTTTCCGAAGATTTTCAGGCAAAGATGACGGTAGAACAATTAAAGACACAATTAGGTCAGTTTGGTATGACTCCAGATCAAATGTTTGATCAGATGAATTTTACGTTAGATAGAATGAGATCTGAACTTGATGCATCTCAACCTTAAATAGTGTTTTTATCAATAACAGCTCATTTGGTTAGAGAAGATTCTTATGTCTGAGCTACTTTCTTCTTTGCCAGATTGGCTTTCACGAGGGATAGAAGACTTATTCCCATTGGCTGGAACTTCAAGCCTAGATCCAAACCAGAACCTAGTGTTGAAACTTTCTGAGGCTTCTAGACTTAATAGGCCACTTAGGGTGAAGCTTGGAATTGATCCAACTGGCTCTGATATTCATTTGGGCCATAGCATCATTTTTCGAAAATTGAGAGCCTTTCAAGATGCAGGACATACAGCTGTATTAATTATCGGTGACTTTACAGCGAGAATTGGCGACCCAACTGGAAAAAATAAAACACGTGTTCAATTATCTTCTGAGTTGGTTGAGGCTAATGCAAAGACATATCTTGAACAATTGGGTTATGGCAAGTCAAAGGATCTTTCCCTCTTAGATTTTGAGACTAAAGGGCGACTTGAAATTAGAAAAAATAGTGAATGGCTGGAAGATTTTGATATGGCAAAAATTATTAATCTTTTAAGTAAGTCAACTGTTGGTCAAATGCTTGCCAAAGAAGAATTCGCTAATCGTTACTCCTCTGGCACGTCTATAGCTTTGCATGAGTTTTTATATCCATTATTTCAAGGCTATGACTCTGTTGCGGTTGAGGCAGATATTGAGCTTGGAGGAGTAGATCAAAAGTTTAATGTAGCTATGGGAAGAGATATGCAGCGTCATTTTGATCAAAGCCCTCAGTTTGGATTATTGCTTCCGATTCTTGTTGGGGTAGATGGTATTCAAAAAATGAGCAAAAGTATAGGTAATACTGTTGGCCTTTATGAAGATGCTCTTTCAATGTATTCAAAATTAGAAAAAGTTCCAGACAATCAAATTCTTAATTACCTGACTCTGCTAACTGATTGTGATTTAAGTAATCTTAGCGATAACCCTAGAGAACTTCAGAAGTTCATGGCTTTGAATGTCACAGCAAAATTTCATGGCTTATCTTTAGCGAAGATTGCTCAAGCAGATTCATCAAATCTTGTCGCAGGTGTTCAAAATAAAGCCGAGGCTGTCCCTGAACTTTCTCTTGCCAAAATTAAATTCCCAGTCAAAGCTTTTTATTTGTTGAGTTCTTTGGGATTATGTCCTAGCAGTAGTGAAGCAAGAAGAAAAATACAAGGTGGAGGAGTTCGCTTAAATGGAGAAAAAATTATTGATCCGAATTTTGAATTTTTAGAGAATAAAGAGCTTATTGGGAAGGTATTGCAATTAGGGAAGAAGATTTTCCGAAGATTATCTAAGTAATTAACCATTAGTTGATTAATTCAATGATCTTTTCATTTAAGCCTGAAGAAAAACTAATTCTTGCTCTTGATCAGATGAGTGAGATTGAGATGTTCTGCCTTCTTGACAGACTCCCAGATTTAGTCTGGGTCAAAGTAGGACTGGAACTTTTTACGCTTTTGGGACCTGAAGTTATCTATAAATTAAGGGACTTAGATAAAAAGGTCTTTTTAGATCTTAAGTTTCATGATATTCCTATGACAATGGCAAAAGCTTGCTATCAAGCAGCACAAACAGGTGCGGAATTGATCACTGTTCATGCCTCCGCTGGTATTAAAGGATTGCGAGAATCAAATCAATCAGCGATTAAAGGTGCAAATGATGCAGGACTCCCTCCACCGACGCTTCTGGCAGTTACTGTCTTGACTAGCTGGGATCAAGAAGGATTTGCTCAAGAACTCGCTATTAACCAAACATTAAGTGAAAGAGTTAGTTTTTTTGCTCAACTAGCTTTTGACGCAGGTATTGGAGGATGTATTTGCTCTCCAATGGAAGTAAATCAATTACGTAATTCTTTCCCAGAACCTTTTCAATTAATCACACCAGGTATACGTTCTTTAGGTGTGAACTTAGATGATCAAGTAAGAGTCATGACTCCATATAAAGCTTTAAATGCGGGATCATCAAAACTAGTAATAGGAAGAGAAATAACCAGAGCAAGTGAGCCTGATAAGGCCTTTAAGCGAATATGCTCTGAAATGCTCGCTAACTAACTTCTATTGCCTATCTTTGGCTCTTCTCCTTTAATTAATCTAATAAAATTTGTTCGATGTCTCCATAGAACAAGTGTCATTGCAATTAGACTAATTAGCATATAAGAAATTGACAAGTTATCCCCTAAGGCAAAAGCCATTATTATTGGGAGACTTATCGCAGCACAGATACTTGATAAAGAAACTATTTTCCAAATACTTAAAATCATAAGAAATATACCTAAAGAACCAAGCCCAACTTTCCAAGAGATTCCAAGAAATATTCCAAGTCCAGTAGCTACAGCTTTCCCACCTTTCCCTTTTAACCAAATTGGCCAGATATGCCCTGTTATAGCAGCAAGACCTGCAATTACTTGCCAGTTCTGATCTAAGAGAAATGCTTTGGATAACATTATTGCAGAGGTACCTTTGCCAACATCTAATAAGAAAACAATTAATGCAGGGATCTTGCCCACATGTCTTAAGACATTTGTCGCACCAGTAGACCCAGAACCTTTTTCTCTAAGGTCTATTCCAGATATCCATTTCCCAGCAAGATATCCACTTGGAATAGATCCAAGAAAATAACTAATGAATAATAAAAAAAGTTTGATAGTAATTGTTTCTGCCTCATTAAATCAATTCTTCTTCAATATAAAGTTCATCAGGAGTTGCTGCAAACGTAAGCCATATAGGGAATTGAAGGATAGGTATTTCAATGCTTTGTTCTGAAGCATCTATAAGAATTAATGGCACCTCATTTGCTGCTTCTAAGCGATCTGCTCTTTCAATTAGAGGTTCTGATCTTTCAAAAAGAACAACCCCGCTGTTAGGTCCGAAGTCTTCTCTATTTAGACCTAAAGCATCTTGAAGGCCTCGTCGCCACTCTCCTAATCGTTCTGGTTGGCTGGCTAGGACAAGTGCTTGAAATCGGTCTCCATATAATTCACCTAGAATTGCAATTAATGCAGCTGATACGAGAACATTTCGTGGCCTATTCCCTCTACTAGGTTGGGCTCCTCTCCCTCCCATATTAAAAAACCAATCTTCCAAAATTTCTGCATCTTGAGGTTCTAAACTTCTCCTGAATTTCCATGGATCTGCATAGTAATCTGGACCTTGTAAGTATTGACCAAGTAGCTGAAGAATTAATTCCTTGTCGGGTTTAAAGGTATCTGCTATTGCCGAACTAGCGACAATTACTTCTTCTTTATTTTCTTCTTCAGATTCTTTGGCTTTAGTTTGATCAAGAGGAGATGGCGTGACTATTACCGGTTTTGCTATTAGGTCAAGTTGTTCTACTGAGTTGCTTAAATCTTGAAGTGCACCAGCTAAATATTCTTGAAAACCTTTAACTCTTCTTGCAATTGAATCTGATTGTCCTGAGAAAGTTGTTGAAACCTCTTTCTCTACCGTCTGTTTTCTCTTCTCTAGAATTTCTATTTCTTGCTCTAAGCAGCACCGTTTTTCTTGCAGATCTTTTAAAGCAAGTCGCAAGATCTCCTTAGATGGATCTACACTGGAACTTTGATTAGTAACTTTGTTATTTTCTTGAGATAACAAGGTTGACACTTTATTATCGTCTTCTTTTATGGCTCTTGAGTCTTGATTATTTGGCTCTGCTTGGGATTCATGGTTCTTGGGGAGATCAGCTTCAGTCATTAATTCAATTTCAGTAAAAAGTTAAGGTTGCTAAAATCTAAATTTATTCGTTTTTTATTTCTAGAGAGCCAAGACGTTCCCTTAATTGGCTTTCAAGCATTTCCTCGTCAAATAAAATTGGTAATAAGTGAGGGCTTGCTGTTTCTCTAAAGTAAAGTATGCCGGGTAATTTAGGAAAGAAGATTCTCCAAGCTAGCCATTGATCATAGGGAAAACGCCTTATTTCTTTATCTAACTGTAAAACAATTAGATCCTTTGATGTGAACTTTAATTTAAGAGTTAAGGACTGAATTAGTAGAAATAGGCCAAATATACTTATAGTTAGTGCGATCCATTTGGCTGCAGGTGTTAATAAAATAATCAGACCAGTTAATATGATTAGTACAGGTAACCTATACATTGGTTTTAATATTACCTCCTCAGAGGCGCCTTTGTTTGATGAAGAAGTCATAGTAATTAGCTAAATAAAACTTTAGTTAAAACAACATCCATGAGGGAAACAGTTAGGAGTGTCATTACTACAGCCCCAGTAGTGCTAGTGCCCACTTCTTTTGCTCCACCTCTAGTAGTAAGCCCCCAGCCACATGCTATTACTGCAATTTGGAGACCAAATACAATAGCCTTGATAAGCATGAAAGGTAGGTCGCTTATAGCAATCCAGCTTTTAACAGAATTCCAAAAAATATTTGGAGGAATACTGTAGAAAGCAGTACTGCTAACTTGACCACTCCATAAGGCTACTGAAAAAAAGAGTAAGCACTGTAAAGGTGCCATTACAATCATTGCTATTAGTCTAGGGACTACAAGGTATTCCACAGGATCGGTTTTTAACATTGTAATTGCATCAATTTGTTCAGTAACTTTCATGGTGCCAAGTTGAGCTGCGTATGCGGTTGCTACTTTCCCTGTAAGAAGTGTTGCAGTTAGCAGGGGTGCAATTTCTCTTGCTAAACCGATTGCAAGTAAACCTCCTACTTCCGAACCAAGTCCTTGTCTGCTTAATTCTGCGGCGACCTGGATATTGAAGACAGTCCCTGCTGAGACCCCTGTAATTAGAACAATAAGAAAACTTGCTGGACCTGCTTCCATCAGCTGATCAGTTAGATCTGAAGCATTGAAGTGTCCCTTTGCAGCAGCAGTAACAGCTTGGCCACCGATAATCAAGCTGCTACCAAGTCTTTTGATCCAGCGAGGAGTCTTCATGTAGTTTTGATCTGATTGTTAGGTTTAGTACCAACCCAGTTCTTCATTATTAATAAGCCTAAAGCAGTTAATAATGAAGGGATTATTCCCATGCATATACGAATAGTTATTAACGCACTTGCTGACTGTTCTGAACAGTTAACAAGATCAATGCAATTGTTTGATGACTTATAACCAGCAAAACTTAGTAGAAGACCAAGTAATTGGATGCTGAGACCAATGCCTATCTTTTGCACTAAAACCATCCATGCTGTGTATATTCCTGCTGGCTTGTCTGGATCAGCATCTATAGCATCTGGAAGCAATGACCAAGGGATTAGATAAGCGGTTGATGCTCCAAACCCTAGGAGCATAATAATTATTATAAGGAAAGCTATCTTAAATGATTCTAAGGTACTAAAATTTAATAAGATGTCCATACTCATTCCTGCCTTTAATGGAGGGAAAAAAGTTAATATTAGACATGCGATAATCCATATAAACACACCTTTTGAAAGGGCTTTTATCCTTCCATGTCTATTTGAAAAAAAACTCCAATATTGAAGACCAATAAGAGCATTAATTTGAAAAGGTATTGGAATCCATTTTGAAATTTGATTGGGCACATTTATAACTTGCTCTAAATAAATTAGAGAGACAGTTTGCATCAATTGAAGGGAACACCAAAGCATTAAATAAAGACAGATTATTTTAATAAAACGATTGTTGTTAAAGATTCTTTTTATTTGGAGATTGAGAGGTTCTGCATGAAACTTTGGCTTCCTTGCTTTCTTTGCAAATGGAGCTAATCCCCAGCACGAAACTAAAGTCGCAAAAGTTGCTATTAGCCCAGTAATTCGACCCATTTGAACAAAGCCATTATTACTTGAAGACAAAAGCCATGCTGCAACTACAAGACCACTTAATGAGGCTAGTATTGAACCTGTAAACCTAGCCGCATTTAAGCGAGTTCTAATAGAGGTTTCTTCTGTTATTTCAGTTGCTAAGGCTGCAAATGGAAGGTTTACACTTGTGTAAGCAGTCATCAGTAGAAGGGCTATTCCTACGTAATAAAGAACTTTGTCAGATGTTCCCCCAGATGGAACCCACCAAATAGCTGCAAGACTAATTCCAAGTGGAACAGAACCTACTATCATCCAGGGAAGCCTAGGCCCCCACTTTGATTTTGTATGATCACTTAGCCATCCAATAAGAGGATCATTTATTGCGTCCCAAATTTTTATTACCATTAGTAAAGACCCTGCTATAAAGGCAGGTAAGCCGGCGGTACTAGTGAAAAAGGCAAATAAATAGAACCCCAACTGAGAAGCAGCAAGGCCAGTCCCAGCATCACCTAAGCCATAAGCAAGCATCAACCTTCTTCGACCACCATTACTTAAGGCCTTGGTTTTGGATTCTCTCGTTAAATTGGGTTGCACGAGGTAATAATGTAGTAGTGCTAAGACAAACTTCAGATCCTATTATTGGACTGGTTATCTTGAGTGCTTAGCGCGGGCGTAGTTTAGTGGTAAAACCTCAGCCTTCCAAGCTGATGATGCGGGTTCGATTCCCGCCGCCCGCTTAGTGAGTTATTTTAAGCTTTGGAAGGATTGTAGAAATCTTTTGAAACGATTAATACAAGACTTCTACTTTCTATTTGTATTTCATCTTGATTAGAAATCTGCGTCGGGCTAACTTCTTTTTCTTTTATTAAAGAAGTGTCAATTATTTTCATCCAGCGTGATGTTGATTTTGGTAATTCGAATTCCATTGATTGATTATATCCATTTAATCCAAGCCATATTACAGAGCCTTTTTTACCTTGGTTAATGCTATAGCTAATTGTGTGTGACCAGCTGCTCCAATCGGGAGAATTAACTTTTACCCCATGCCATTGAATCCATAATTCTTGAGAAGTATAAGTTAGGTTAGGTTCAGTAAATAGTGTGGTTTCTGGACTAAATATACCTGATAAGTCTTTCCTGATTTGTATGATTTTCTTTAAGAAGCTTCTTAATTCATTATCACAATTGTTGATGTCCCAGATCATCCATCCAAGAGATGTGTCTTGACACCAAGAGTTATTATTTCCACCTTGACTTCTGCCTACTTCATCACCCATAAGAAGCATTGGTATGCCTGGTGAAAGTAATAAGCTTGACAATAGATTTCTTTGCTGCCTTTTCCTAACATTATTTAAACTCTCTTTTGTACTGGGGCCTTCGACTCCATGGTTCCAACTGTTATTGTGATTCTCACCATCGCGATTATTCTCTCCATTAGAAAGATTGTGTTTCTTATTAAAACTTAGTAGGTCAATTAATGTAAAGCCATCATGTGAAGTTATAAAATTAATAGATTTTTCAACAGACTTTGCGTTGTCTTTGTAAAGAAGTGGACTTCCTAAAAGCCTATCTTTCAAAGGCCATGTAGTATTTTTATCCCCTTTCCAAAAACGTCGAAGATCATCTCTAAAGTGTCCGTTCCAAGTACTTATTCTTTTGGCTGGGAAATCAGATAGCCTATACAATCCCCCGCAGTCCCAAGGCTCACTTATAAGCTTTAGTTCACTTAATAAAGGATCTGATTCAATTTCTTCGAAAATTGGTGGTGAATCAAGAGGTGCTAAATCTTCTCCCCTACTTAATGCAACTCCTAGGTCAAAACGAAATCCATCAACACCAAGTTCGTAGGACCAGCACCTCATAGATTCAAGTATTAATTGTCTTACTAACGGATGATTTGCTGCAACTGTATTGCCACACCCGCTTACATCTAAGAATTCTCCCTGCTCATTTTTGTGGTAATAGACAGATTCTCCAAAACCTTTCCAACTGATTATTGGACCATTCTGATCCCCCTCAGTTGTGTGGTTGAAAACAACATCTAAAATTAATTCTATGTCATTATCATGACAGGCTTCAACAAGTTTTCTGAACTGATCTCTTGCTGAGAGAGGAGTCACTGTTGATATGTAATTCTGATGTGGGGTAAACCAATTTAATGGGCTATAACCCCAGTAATTTTCCAAGCCGAAGGGTGAGTCTGATGGATCAAATGAGAAGATAGGAAGCAATTCAATTGCTGTTATGCCAAGATCCTTTAGGTAAGGTATTTTTTCAATAAGGCCAATAAATGTTCCTTTTTGTTCATCACTTAACCCTGAAGCTGGACTTTTTGTAAATCCGCCTACATGAAGCTCATAAATAATTGTTTTATTCCATCTATGTCTGGGACGAGGGTGATCTTGAAAGTTGAAACACTTTCTTTCTGTAACAACAGCTTTTAGATAGGCATTTTTATTGTTGGATGAATTCCTTTGGAAGATATCCCAACCTACAATTGATCGTGCACATGGGTCTAATAATACTTTTTTGCATATAGAGCTGATCTCTCCTTTCTCACCATGATTATTAAGTCTGTATGCGTAAAAACAACCTATACTTAACCCTTCGATCTCAATATGCCAATAATCTCCAGACTTGTTTTCATGGCTAAATTTGATTACTTCACTAGGGTTAATATCATTTTCTTCTTCAAATAATAAAAGTTCCAATTCAGTTGTTGCAGGGGCAGCAACTGAGAAGTTAACACCTCTCTCAGTTGCTGAGCTCCCAAGAGGGTAAGCAGTGCCAATGTTGATTTTTCGCACTGATGATTTTTATTCTTTTACAATAAGCATTGACCCCAAACTAATGCCATAGTCGTTTTTAGCAACTTCATGGCTCTATTTTTCAGTAAACTTGAGTATTTCCGTGAAGAAGGTTAGGGATTGGCTTTGGCTATTTCCATCTGAGAAGGGCTCATCACTTATGAGTTCCTGGTTCTTAAGTCTCGATAATGCACCTATTTTAATTGATTGCCCCAAAGTCACAGAGGAAGTTATTAATGACTTGAAGGAGCTTTCAGGAGGGATTTGCCCAAATGTTGTCTTGACCAATCGAGATGCGCATCATGACGCCTCTATCCTCAATAGAAAGCTTGGTTGGCCTTTGATTGTTCAGGAACAAGAGGCGTACTTGTTGCCTCTTGTTGAGAACTTAGTGACTTTTTCAGAAGAACTAATCCTTTCTTCAGGAGCTCGGATTCTTTGGACCCCTGGCCCAACGCCTGGCAGTTGCGTTTTGCATGTACCACCACCTTGGAATGTTCTGTTCTGCGGACGTTTGTTAACACCAGGCTCAAATGATCAAATTAGTCCGATACGCACTCGAAGCACTTTTCATTGGACTATGTACCAGGAAAGTTTGTTAAAGTTGCGTAATTGGCTTCCCCGAGAACAATCTCCCCTATTGGCTTCTGGGCAAAACCTCCATCTTCTGAATGATGAAAAGCTTCTGCCTTGGATTGCTTGGAAGCCTAGCGCAGAATAGTGAATGATCCTTAAGTTTTTGGTATAAAGCTTTGCACCACCTTACTTTTCTATTGCCTCAATTGCTTTAGCTCCATACGATTAGCGGGATCGAGTGTTTGTTTGATTGGCTTCTTAAAGTCTTTTTTCATTCACTCTCTGCTACAACACACTTTTCCAATGAACAAAGCAGATTTAGTTAATTTGGTTGCAGCTCGTACTGAGCTAACTAAGACAGACGTGGCACTTGTTGTCGATGCTGCCATAGAAACAATTGTTGACTCAGTTGTGGATGATAAGAAAGTCTCCATACTTGGGTTTGGTTCTTTTGAGCCTCGTGACCGCTCAGCGCGTCAAGGACTCAATCCAAAAACTGGTGAAAAAATTGCTATTCCTGCGAAACGAGTACCTGCTTTTACAGCTGGTAAGCTTTTCAAGGATCGCGTTCAGAGCGGTAAGTAAGGAGTCATTAAGGAATTAGTTCCTTTGAACTCTTAATTTTTTTAGAGGCTCAGCTTTTGCTGAGTCTCTAATTTTAATGAAAGACCTTCTAGCTTTTCCGGACAAACTTATTCATTCTTTTGAATATGGAGATCACCTTAGGAAAGATGGATATAGAGGGCGTTTTGCTCCTACCCCCTCAGGTGACCTTCACCTTGGCAATCTAAGAACGGCCTTAATCGCTTGGTTAAGAGCCAGATGTTTTTCTGGTCAATTTATTTTGAGAATAGATGATCTTGACACACCAAGGAATAAATCAGGTTCCGTCGAAAAGATAAAAAGTGATTTGCTTTGGTTAGGGCTAAATTGGGACGAACCAATTATCTTTCAAAGCAAAAGAAAACATATCTATGATGATGTAATTGATGCTCTTAGAAATAGAAAAGTGATATACCCCTGCTCATGCAGTAGGAAGATACTCTTAAAAGAAAGGTTGTTTTCTAATCGGTCTTTTATCTATTCAGGGAAATGTAGAAAACTTAATCAACCTTTCCCTGATAAAACTGCTAATGCTTCTAGCTTGAGACTGAAAGTCGGAGCAAACTTTGCCTCTCTCTGCGGAGATATAATTTTAAGAAGATCAGATGGGATAGTTTCTTATACCTTGGCTACTGTTGTAGATGAATTGATGCTAGGAATAAATGAAGTAGTAAGAGGAGATGATTTAGTTGGAGAAAGGTATTCCCAAAATGCAATCTTTGATGCTCTAGGACAGAAACCTGTGTCTTATCGCTATGTTCCTATTTTATTAAATCCATTAGGAAAAAAGCTTTCAAAGAGAAATAATGATGATTCATTATCTTTCTATCAATCTCAGGGCCTTCACCCTCCACAAGTGATCGGGAAATTAGCAGCAGGACTTAATCTTGTCAGTAAAAATTCAGAGTTATCTTTATTGGAGTTGCTTTCCGAATTGAAAAATAACAAAAGAAAGTTGTTAAATGTATTTAATAATGAAAAAGGATAATATTTCTATATTCGCTCTATGAGCTGCAAATTGATTAAGAATAATTCAAAGAAGTTTTTTAGCTCAGAGTCTTTACTTATCTCTGGTGCTTTGCTTTGTTTAATTCAGTTATTATTCTCTCATGTTCAAGCTAGGGATTTCCAATTAGTGATTTCTTTGTCTAATGAATGTTTCAACTCTAGAGAAAGGCAGACCTGCTTAAATGCAATAGAGCAAATTGAGGAATTTCAATTGATTAGTGGTTCTCAAGAAAATTACTCATGCCAAACACGACTGCTTGGCTTAGAATCAAAGTTAATAATGGTTATTCTCAATAAACAGAAAAACCGTTCTCGTCAGAGTACTTTGAAGGAAGTACAGACATTTTGTGATTAATGGTATTGATTTAAACTCAAGGTTAAATGGGCTAAAGATAATCTTCAATTATTGAGTTTTACCCTTTTGTAGGAATTTCAATAGCTTTTGCTGCTAATTCTTATAGAAGAAAACTACCTCAAGCAAATGGGAAAGGGAAAGACACCTGCGGAAGATTCAAGCAAATCAAAAGATCCTGAAATCTTCTTGAAGTCTTCTAAATCTAAAAAAAGAAATACGACTGACAACTCCACCTCAGGCTCTTCAGAGCGTGAGGTGCTTATTAAGGTTGGTGGGTTTGAATATAAAACTCCTACAAAGAGAACCCGAGTTTTATTGGGTTCCCTTGTCATAGGACTGAACGTATTACTTGTTTTGGCGACTGCTCTTTATTTTTATGTTCCCGCATTTAAGGATTTTATTTATAACATTGGTAGAACTTAAACTGGATAGGGTATATAGATTAACAAGATCTATTCATTTTATAAGATCTTATTTTCAATCTTCCAAGTCCTTTTTGAAAAGAAATGAAAACATAAAGCCTTGATTAATGTTTTATAATTGTACTAATATTGAATTGCAAGGCTAAAGTATTTATTATGAATATATTTACAGCTATAAGCTGTTTGTTTCTAGTTCTCATTTCAATCTTTACTACTGCTTATTTTAGGCCTGAATATGAATCAGCTTTTGAGGCAGATCAACAGTGCCACTTTGAGATGTCAACTTTAAAAGCTGACAAGCCTAATTTAGGATGCGATCATGATACTGAAACTAGACAGTGGTTGCTCTTTGATGCTGAAAGGGGCAATCAACCAGCAGAAGTAATAAAAAGGTATAAATATTGAAGACTTAACTTTATTCAACAAAATTTCTAGGAATTCTTTTAAATAAAACAACTGCAATGAAAAGAGTCAGTAAACCGACTACTAGAAAAGTGCTTAATTGCCCAAAGGAGCCAGGCTGATAAATTTCTTTTTGTAGAAGTGGGTAATCAACAAAAGATCCGATGGTTCCCCAAATCAAGATACACACAGATACATAAATGAAACCTATAGAGTATTTCTTGTTCATACTAATATTCAGAAACTAATTACTTATAATACCTGAAAAGAAAAAAATGTTCTCCTTTGACCGATTAGTTGATGCCAAAAATTGCAAGGGTGACGGGCTTCCCACCAAAAATTAATTCCGTTAATAAAAGCATTAGGAAGCCAACCATCGCCGCCCTGGCATTTACTAACTCTGCATTTTTATTAAATCCAAAAACGTTCTCTACAGCTTTGTCTTCGTTGTCTAGCCACTTCGCATTAGCATAGTCTGGAACTTGTATGTTTGAATCGCTTGAATTGAACTCCTCTACTCTTTCTTGATTTTTAACCATTTGTAACTGCTAGGAATGATATCTATGAATCCTATTATTTTTTTTACGTTTCAGCAATTTCTTTTTCCTTTTCTTGACCAGCTTTTTGACTTGTCCCAAGTAATTGTGCTTTTCTCTCATGTAAAGCATAAAGCTTAAGATTGAAAATAACGCTACAATTAGAAAGATCAATAGATAGTAGTTATTCACTTCTTATAAGAAGTTCTTTGCCTATCTTATTTCAGAAAAGAAGTAAATTTAATTGAATTGACACCTCTTTAAATATTTTTAAACCAGGCTTCTTTTTTACCCTATACCTATTTAGTTTCTTCCTAAGAACTGACCTTTCTGAAATTCCTATGGAAAAGCTATAGCTTAGCCAATATTCGCCTATGAATTTTATCTTGCAATTGTTTTGTTTTATTCTTAATTACTATTGAGTTAGTCTTAAGCAGGTTAGTGTCAAGAGATATAAGCAAAGCATGCAATGTCTAAACTCATCAACTATTCACTTCTTATACCTCTCTTACCACTATCATTTTCGTTGTTAGTCGCTATTTTAGTTTTTAGCTTTAACAGAACAATGAACAGGCTATCAAAGCCTGTGTCCTTTTTGCTTATAAATAGTATCCTAGCCTCAACACTTTATTCTTTTTATTTATTTTATAAGCATGTTAGTGGAAAAGTTGATATACAGCCTTTTTTATTATTTAATTCTGACTTTCTAATTAGCTTCAGATTAGATGAACCATCAGAAATATTGCTAATTATTAGTGGCATAATAGCATTAGGAATAATGTTATTATCCTATATTAAGTTGCCTAGAAATAAAGGGTATGTAATGTACTTGACTTCTGTATGTTCTTTCTTTGGCCTTTTATTTCTTTATGTTCTTAGTACTTATTCAACTGACTTTATTTCTTTTAGCTTTTAAAAGCGGCTTGAACTGATCTTCTAAGAAGGAGAACTCCTTCTTAGAAGAGAACTCTTGGAGATTGCTGACATTCTTGTTTTTATTTATGAATGACATCCCTAAAAAAATAGCATTAGTTCATGAATGGTTCTCACCTCGCTCTGTAGGTGGAGCCGAACAAGTTGTAAGAATTATAGATGGGCTTATTTCATCTTTAGGAAGTTCTGCAGAACTTTCTGCACTAGTAGATGGTGAAAGCTTAAATAGAAAGAGTTGGTTGTTTGGTAGATCCGTTAACACGAGTTTCATACAAGGATTGCCCTTTGGTATTAGGCATGTTCAAAGTTTTTTGCCCTTGCTCCCATTTGCAATCGAACAATTTGACTTAAGTGCTTATCCGTTGGTTATTAGCAGTAGCCATCTTGTAGCAAAGGGAGTTCTTACTTCACCAGATCAATTGCACCTTAGTTATATTCACACCCCTGTGAGATATGCCTGGGATCAGATGAATACATATTTAGCCAGATCAATTTTAAGTAGATCTGGTCTTGGACCACTTATTCGCGCGCAATTACATCAGCTGAGACAGTGGGACCAACTTAGTGCTGCAAGAGTAGATTGTTTATTGGCGAATTCTAGATTTACAGCAAGAAGGATTTCGAAATATTGGGGAAGAGAATCAATAGTTGTTCATCCGCCAGTTGATGTGGATCGATTTAAATATAGTGAAGAAAGAAGTGATTATTACTTATGCCTTTGTCGCCTTGTTCCTAATAAGAAAGTTGATCTAGTTATTAGAGCATTTAATGCCTTAGGACTCCCCTTATTAGTTGTTGGTGATGGGCCTGAGCGTTTCTACTTAGAGCGAATTGCGGGCCCAACTGTCAATCTTTTGGGATATCAAGAAAAGCATGTTGTTGAGAAATTGATGCAGGAATGCCGAGCTTATGTCTATGCAGGAGTGGAGGATTTTGGAATAGCCCCTGTAGAAGCAATGGCGGCAGGGGCTCCAATTATTGCCCTTGGTCAAGGCGGACTTTTGGATACGGTTAAATGTGCTACTAAGGGAATAGAGTCTGCTACAGGTGTCCTTTTCAGAGATCAAAAAGTTAAGTCTTTGTTGGAGGCGGTAATTTGGTTTGAAGAGAATGAATTATGGAAAAAGATGAGTTCTGAATCAATAAACAAATGGGCTCAAAAATTCAGTATTAAGTCGTTCAATAGATATTTTGAGTTAGTTTTAATGGAAGCATGGCAAATGCATTTACATAAGTTAGATATTGCATCAAGCGACCCTATGGCATTTAAAAATTGACTGTTTTTTACTAGACTCTGCTGGGTAAGAACATGTTTGAGTTACACATTTGATGAAAAGCAAGTCCCCTCAGGAAAATAATAATAAGCCAGATTTTAAGAAAGAAGACTTTGTTGACCTACCTTTAGTTCTAGATCAACTTACAACTCAGGAATTACTCAAGAATCAAAATCTCTACGATCGAACTATAAAGAGGACAGCAGATATTATTTTTTCTGCTTTTGTTCTAATATGTGGAGCACCTTTTTTCCTTTTCATAGCTGTTCTTGTTAAACTTAGTTCTCAAGGGCCAGTTTTCTATCTTCAACAAAGATTAGGACGTAACTATATTTATTTTGGGTGTATTAAATTTCGTACTATGCATTCAGAGGCAGATAGTATGCTAGAAAAACTTCTTGAAAGAGATCTATCTTTAAAATCAGAGTTTGAGAAAGATTTCAAGTTGCGCAATGATCCTAGAATTACTCCTATTGGTAGATTTCTAAGGTTGTCCAGCTTAGATGAGCTTCCGCAATTCTTTAATGTCCTCAGGGGACATATGAGCATTGTAGGTCCTAGACCTATTGTTCAAGATGAGTTGAAACGTTATGGTGTTCATATGAAGGAAGTTGCATCTGTTCGGCCTGGTATTACTGGCTTATGGCAAGTTAGTGGACGTAATAATCTAACTTATAAAAGGAGAGTTATCCTTGACTTGCTTTATGTAAGGAAGAGAAACTTTCTAATTGATTTAAAGATAATTTTAAGAACTTTTGGTGTGCTGATCTTTCCTAGAGATAGAGGAGCTTATTGAATTATCATGTGAATTGAAATCATTATTGAGATCCAAAATATCTCTAACCTAGGGTATAATGTAATAATTTTTTTTATACTTTCTTTACTTGCTGGAGGTGCTTGTAAGGCTAATATTGGTTTTGAAATGTAGTGACTTTTGTATTTGTTTATGCCTCCCATTCTAATATCAGCACAATAGGCAAATATTGCTTCTGAAAGCCCTGAGTTTGGAGAGATATCGTTCACTCCGTCTTTCCAAGCTGCTCTTATTATTGACGGAGCTTTAATCCAGTTTTTACTAATTAAAGGCAGAGTGAGAAGCACTAACCTGCATGGAATAAGAGTAAGAACATCATCAAGCTTGGCTCCTGACTCGCCTAACCATCTAAGTTTTCCAATCTTATAGCCGAGCATTGAATCAATAGTGCTACTTGCTTTAAATAGCCATGCCATTGCTAGGGGCCCAGGCAACGTTGTCGAATTGCTCCATAAGAATGTCCCAATGATCATCCAAAATAAAGGCGCGAAAATTCCATCAACAGCATTCTCACTTGCCGATTCAGCAGTTGCCCGAAGTATGTCTTTTTTGCTGAGATTCTCAACATCTCTCCCAACAATATGACTTAACTCTTTCCTTGCAAGGGAAAGATCTTCATAAGGGAGATTATCATTTAATGAGATAAGTACATTTGAGACACCTTGAGAAAGACTTCTTGCTGCAAGAGAGCTTGCTAATGCTAAAACTAAAATAATATATCTTATCTGATTTGGGATTGATAAATAATGTCCTTTAAAAAAGAATTGTTCTATTATCCAACCACTCCCACAACTTAAACTAATAACAAAGAGTGTAAGAAATGTACCTCCAAGTCTTAGAGAAAAAGTATTCTCACCAGCAAAGGATTCAATCTTTCTTCTGAGAAATTGAATTAATTGTCCAATAGCTTCTACTGGGTGAGGTAAAAATCTGGGGTCCCCAACCACTAGATCTACTAATGTTGCGGCAATAATTAGCGAAAGATATAGTTTCAGTCTGTTTTAAGCCAGCTAAACATTGCCCTAAGGCTTTTCCCAACTTTTTCTATTTCTAATGAGGCATCTTCAGAACGAATCCTTTGCATCTCAGGTTTCCCTGCTTCACATTCATCAACAAAGTTTTTAGCAAAAGTCCCATCTTGTATGTCAGATAAGATCCGCTTCATTTCCTTTTTGGTTTCTGATGTAATCAACCTTGGACCACTGACGTAATCACCATATTCAGCTGTATTGGAGATTGAATCTCTCATGGCTGTCAGCCCACCTTTGACCATCAGATCTACGATTAGCTTGACTTCATGAAGACATTCGAAGTAAGCCAACTCAGGCTGATAACCGGCTTCGACAAGAGTTTCAAAGCCAGCTTTTACAAGTGCAGAAAGCCCCCCGCAAAGTACAGCCTGTTCTCCAAATAGATCTGTCTCAGTTTCTTCTTTGAAATTGGTTTCAAGTATTCCTGCTCGGGTCCCTCCAATCCCCTTTGCGTATGCCATCGCAAGATCACGAGCTTTGCCGGAAGCATCTTGCTCTATTGCAAAAAGTGCTGGTACCCCTTGACCGTTTTGAAACTCCCAACGCACGGTATGGCCAGGTCCTTTAGGCGCAATCATTACAACATCAACAAAGGCTGGAGGCTCTATTAATCCAAAACGAATATTGAAACCATGAGCAAAGCTAAGAATTTTTCCAGGTTTAAGATGACTAGATATTTCCTTGCTGTAGATATCTTTCTGAAATTCATCTGGGACTAAGACCATGATCCAGTCTGCTTTGGCAGATGCCTCTGAAACGCTTAAGACTTCTAATCCATCAGCAATAGCCTTGCTTGCGGATCGACTTCCTTCATAGAGGCCTACAACAACGTCAATTCCGCTGTCTTTAAGGTTCAAAGCATGAGCATGGCCTTGAGAACCATAACCAATAATCGCAACTGTCTTGTTTTTAAGAAGATTGAGGTCTGCGTCTGAGTCGTAAAAAAGTTGAGCCATCCGGATGTTGTTCAGGGCTTTCTTAGGGCCAAGCTTACAAAGAATAAATTATAAATAAGAAAGCTTTGCGAAAAGGACTTTTTTAAAATTAGGTAGGTTTTGTGTTGAAGCATATGAAAAACCCTTTACATTTACCTTGCTACTGATTTCCTTTAATTGTCGGCCTCATTGGGATGAGAAATAACCCTGTCAATAAGACCATATTGCTTGGCCTCTGCTGCACTTAGAAAATAATCTCTATCAGTATCTTTTTCAATTTTTTCAAATGGTTGGCCTGTCATTTCAGACATTGCACGGTTAAGCATTTCTTTGATTCTTAGAATTTCTTTCGCTTCAATTTCAATGTCACTAGCTTGTCTTTGAGAAGTACCGCCAAGAGGTTGGTGTATCATAATTCGACTGTGGGGTAAGGCAAGACGTTTATTTTTAGTACCTGCTGATAAAAGAAATGCTCCCATTGAAGCTGCAAGACCAACACAAATAGTTACAACGTCACTTTTGACATATTTCATAGTGTCATATATGGCTAAGCCAGCTGTGACTGATCCTCCAGGACTATTGATATACAAATAAATAGGTTTAGTACTGTCTTCTGAGTCTAGGTATAGCATTTGGGCAACGAGACTATTCGCAACTCCATCAGTTACTTCTTGTCCAAGAAATAAGATTCTTTCGGCACCTAGCCTTGTATAAATATCTACCCAGCGTTCAAATTGACTGCCAGGAAGTCTATAGGGGACACTTGGAGTACCGATGGGCATGATTGATTAGGAATAAGGTGAGATAAAAGAATGAGTGACAAGTAAATTAGCTTGTGGTTTCAGTGCTTGGTAAATCTTTTCGGCTTTTCAGGACTCTGTCAATTAGGCCATATTCAACAGCTTCATGAGGGTTCAAGTAACTCATTCTGTCAGAATCCTTGGATAGCTGATCTACGCTTTTACCAGTGTTAGCAGAAAGAATTTTCAGCATGGCTTGTTTATTGTGAATTACTTCTTTGGCACGTATTTGGATATCTGTTGCTTGCCCACTAGCACCACTTCTTGGTTGATGAAGAACTATTGAAGAATGAGGTAGCGCAGCCCTGTGACCTTTGGAGCCTGCAGAGAGTATTACAGCAGCAGTCCCCATAGCTTGGCCTATGCAAATAGTATGAATAGGTGGTTTGATGTAGCTGATTGTGTCACAAATGGCAAAGGCTTCAGTTTCAAAACCTATTGCATCTCCTGTATGCCAGCTAGTTCCTGTGGAATTTATATAGAAGTAAATTGGTTTTTCAGAATTATCAAATTCAAGGAATAATAGTTGAGCAATAATTAGCTCGGTAACATCCATACCTAGCTGTCTTTTGGCATCATCGTCAGAAAACAAAGGAAGCCCAAGATAAACAATCCTTTCCTTAAGTAATAATGATGGCAAATCTGGAGGTGGAGTGCGCATTACGGCTGAATCGCCGTAGTATGGGGCCGAAACCGTCATATTGACCAAAAATGTTCAGGCCTAAATCTTAGCGATATATCTAGTTAGAAGAGACATTCTTATTGTCAGATTTGTTGGTAGTAGGATTTTTCTCAAGTTTTCCAAAAACCATTCGTCCTGTTGGAGTCTGCAATGCGCCTGTGATAATTACATCTAGTCTTTGACCTAATAAATTCTTTGCACCCTCTACTACAACCATAGTGCCATCGTCTAAATAACCAACTCCTTGACTGTTCTCTTTCCCTTCTCTAACTATTTTTAATAATAATTTCTCACCAGGTTGAACTTCTGGTCTAAGCGCTATTACTAATTCACTTAAATTTAATATCTTTAATTCTTTTACTTGTCCAACTTGGGCAAGATTATAGTCAGCAGTGATTAGCATCCCACCAGTATCAGAAGTGAGTTTTAGAAGTTTTTCATCTGTTCCAGTTCCTTGATACTTCGTGCTGTTTATAACAAGCCTTTTTTTTAAACTTTCACGTAATGCTGTAAGCATCTTTAAACCTCTTCTTCCTTTTGCTCTTTTATCATTATTACTTGAATCAGCTAATTGTTGTAGTTCTTCTATAACTGTTTCTGCGACTATTACTTTCCCTTCAATTAATCCGAAATTAAGAAGATCTTTAATGCGACCATCAATAATTACGCTTGTGTCCAAGATTTTTGCGCATGCAGGAGTAAGGATGCCTTCAGCTACAAGTAAGGCTTCTGTACTATTTGGATTTAAAAGCCGAAGAAATGTTCTTCCATGGATTTCGGCAAGATTGTAACCAAGAAGACCAAAGAACACATTACTAAGTACTGCCGAAATTGGTTTTGCAAGAAATATTTCTTTTGGAAGAGGAATCAGAAGTATCGGAGCTAATACTAGGTTTGCTACGAGTAAACCTAGTATTAAGCCTACTGATCTACTGACTAGAAGATCAGTAGGGGTGGTTCTATTTTGTTGAGTTAGCTTTTTTCGTAACTGTTGAAAGAAAACTCCGATGAGTAAAGCTATAAAAGTACTCACCACTGTTGCAAATATTTTGGCTTCGTTTGGCGATTGGAACTTTTCTAATATGTTGTGAGGAAATAAGTTCACTCCAAGCCAACCACTAGCACCTCCAGCAATACAAAATAAAATTAGTATTAGGATCTCCAGCATGGCATTAATTTTGGGACCTTCTCTTTGATTTATGGAGCATTGTTCTTATTTAATCTATTGCTTTAGTGGTAGATGGATACCTTTATGTATTGATTTATAAGTCAACTTGTGAATTATCCTCAAAGTGCTTATTTGCATATTCCTTTTTGTTATAGACGATGTTTTTATTGTGACTTTCCTGTTGTGCCTTTAGGAGACAGTGCTCGAGGGGAGCATGGCCCAGGCAGTAATTCAATTAAGTCATATTTAGAGCTGCTCTTTAGAGATATTTCTTTGTCCCCAAAAGGAATTCCATTGGCAACTATTTATATAGGTGGTGGAACGCCATCGCTGCTAAGTGCTTCTCAAGTGGCAAGTTTATTAGACCATTTGCGGTCACATTTTGGATTTCAATATGGAGCAGAAATTACACTAGAAATCGATCCTGCAAGTTTTGATAAACGCTCACTTGAAGGGTTTTTAGATGCTGGAATTAATCGCTTAAGTTTAGGTGCACAAAGTTTTGATGATAATGTCTTAAGAGAATTAGGTAGAAGTCATTCTTCTAACGACATTTTAGAAGCATGTGATTGGATTGAAGAAAATTTTAAAAGAGGTAGGCTTGCTAGTTGGAACCTTGACCTTATAAGAAATTTACCTGGACAAAATTTAATTGCATGGAAGAGACAATTATTAAAAGCGATTTCTATTGCGCCCCCTCATTTGTCTATATATGACTTGACTATTGAGAAAGGGACTGTTTTTGCTTGGAGAGTTAATAGAGGACAATTATCTTTACCGAATGATGATCTTTCTTTTGATATTTCGAAGATTACTAGTCAAATCTTAAACAGAGCAGGTTTTTCCCGTTATGAAATTTCCAATTATGCCTTACCAGGGCACGCATCTCGTCACAATAGAGTTTATTGGAGTGGAGCCAGTTGGTGGGGTTTTGGTCAAGGTGCTACAGCCTGCCCTTGGGGTAATAGGTTCTCACGACCAAGAACTAGGAAATTATATAAAGAATGGCTTGAAAAGGAAGAAACAACTTCAAAACTAGGTTCACTTAAATCAATAAAAAAAAGCCAATCCATACCTATTGAAGATCTTTTAATTGTTGGATTACGCCGTAGAGAGGGTGTGAATATGCAGGAGCTTTCTAAAGGTTTGGGTTGGACTAATAATCAGTTAGAGACAAATACAAATGAATTGAAAATGGTCTGGGAATATCCTTTGAAAAAGGGATGGATTAAGCAGAAAGGTTGGAGGTTTTACTTGACTGATCCAGAGGGAATGGAAATCAGTAATCAGATACTTGTCCAGATTTTGGAGTGGTGGGAGTCTTTGAACGGCTGTTCTTATGATTAACCCATTCTTTAAGAGCTTTTATGCAAAGTTGCCTTGTGTGGATTAATGGCTGTGCAAAAGGGGGCTGTTTATCAGTTAGCCCAAGCAAATCGGCAGTTACTCGAACTTGTCCATCACATTGATCACCTGCACCAATACCTATTACTGGAATTTTTAAGATCTGGCTTACACTTCTTGCGACTGTTGAAGGAATATGTTCTAGGACTAAAGCAAAACACCCTACCTTTTCTAGTTGAACCGCTTGGCTAATTAGCTTTTCTTGCTCTAGTTCAGTTTCTGCTTGCTTCTGGTAACCAAGATTATGTACTGATTGTGGTGTCAGCCCAAGATGTCCCATGACTGGTATTCCCATACGGATTAATCTTTCAATTACCATTATTACTTCAGGCTCAGCTCCTTCAATCTTGACAGCTGCCGCACAAGATTCTTTTAAAAGACTCCCTGCGGCTTCTACAGCTTTATCTTCCCCGCATTGGTAACTTAGGAAAGGCAAGTCGCATACAACTAAAGGTTGTTTTTGTTTAGAGCTAGAGAAACCCCTCCCTACTGCTTGAGTGTGATGGAGCATTTGTTGCAAAGTTACAGGCAATGTGGTGCTATGCCCATGAACAAACATTGCTAGTGAGTCTCCTACAAGGACGACATCTGCTCCTGCAGCCTCAACAATTGCAGATGAAAGACTGTCCCAAGCAGTAAGGATTGTGATGTCACGTCCCTGCTCTTTAAATCGAATTAATTCCTTAGGAAGCATTTAGCTTGTTGGCTAAGAGATTTGAATTGCTAAACTTTAGGAGACTCGGACCTATGCGGCCTCGACGCCTAAATCTGGTCAGGACCGGAAGGTAGCAGCCAAAAGGGATGCTCGAAGCAGGCGTAGATTCCGGGTCACCTAAATTAAACGGTGAGAATTAGTTCCCAGGATCACGCTTTAGTTGCCTAAGTCTTAAAAACTCAGGAATACTAGCTCCAGCTTCTTTATTTTTTGCTTGTCGATAAAGTGACTGAGAAGATAATTGTGAGCCTGGTTTTTGATTTCTATATGGTTGATTGCCCTCGAAACCTGTTGCTATTACAGTAACTTGAACTTCTCCTTCAAGAGCTTCATCGATAACAGCTCCAACAATAATATTGGCTTCTGGATCAACTACATCATAAATAACTTCAGAAGCAGAAGTCATGTCTTCTAATGTCATGTCTTTCCCTCCAGTAATGTTAACCACGCACCCTTTTGCTCCATCTATGCGGCCAGCTTCGAGCAAAGGACTATTTATAGCTGTTTGAGCTGCTTCTGCTGCTCTGGAACGACCAGAACCAATACCTATTCCTAACAATGAAGTGCCTGCTTCAGTCATTACAGAACGAACATCAGCAAAATCAACGTTAACAAGACCTGGGCAAGTGATTATGTCAGTTATACCTTTAACTCCCATTCTTAAAACGTCATCAGCGTTTTTAAAAGCTTCTTGAAGAGGTGCGCCAGCAATTGCTTCTTTAAGTCGATCATTTGGTATGACAATCAGTGTGTCTACACTTTGAGATAGCTTTGCTATCCCTTCATCGGCTTGACGCATTCTTCTTCTACCCTCAAACCCAAAGGGTTTTGTAACTATTGCTACGGTCAAGGCACCACTTTGTTTAGCCACTTCCGCAACTACTGGTGCAGCTCCTGTTCCTGTTCCACCTCCCATTCCTGCAGCTATAAATACTAGGTCTGCTCCTTCTAATGCTTGCTGAAGGTCTGCTCTTGATTCTTCTGCAGCTTTCTCTCCTATATTAGGATTTCCCCCTGCACCTAACCCTCTCGTAAGAGTTTGTCCAAGTTGAACTCTATTCTCAGCGGAAGATTGCAATAAAGCTTGAGCATCTGTATTAAGAACTCTGTAGGAAACTCCTTGAAGATCACTAAGAATCATTCGATTCACAGCATTACTTCCACCGCCGCCAACACCGATTACTTCAATTCGGGCGCTCTGGCTTGGTTGAATGCCTTCGCTCCTAGAAGGAGAATTTGAGTTGTTTCCCATACCCATATTGAAAATTTAAATAATGATTTTTGCTGCTTTATTAACTTGTTATAGATCATATTTGCTTTTTCAAGAAAGTCTCTTCTTTTCTTTAAAGAAATAAATCAGAATTCACTGACTTTTGCCAAATGCATAAGTCAAGATTCTTGTCTTTTGGCCGAATTTATTTTGATAAATCTATTTCCTCGGGGAGGAACAATTTTGGTTTTAAATGGTTTTTCAAGTCAAGAATGGTCGATGAGCTTTGAATTAATTCATGCGGAAGAGACTTCGAGAGTTGTTTTATTGACTTGATCTGCTGTTGTAGAACAGCAGGGTTGTTTCCTAGATAAATAAATAAAAAATCTGCAGTTTGTAAGACAATGTTCCCATTAGGTTTGAAGATGATTCGTTTTAACTGGCTCCCAAGCTTTTGCTCATTTCTCAAAATGATTGAAATCAATTTTTGATTCTGTTCTGACCAACCGTCGATAATTAGTTCAAGTGAGGGAGCCTTGCTTTGTGCAGATTTGAAGATAGGAATCCAATACCCTTTTTCATCAATCATTCCTTTTTCTTGGCCATTATTGCCTCTTCTTAGGGCAAATGCTTTTGGTATTCTCTCAACAACTTTTACTTCAATACTTAAAGGTGCAAGCCTTCTATTTACTGAAACTGCCTGAACTGATAGATCTCTATATATGTTCTCTTCAATTTGTTTTGGATTTATTTCTAATATAGCCTTGGGTAAATTAAGTTTCATTGCGGCTAGAATTTTTTCCCTTGGAGTGTGGGTAGCACCCTTTATATAGATTTGGTTCTTATCAATTGCTTCCCATCCTTTAGTCACAAGGAGTAACCCCAGACTGGTGGACATTGATAAAAAACAAATGATTCGCCAGATTTGTACAATTTTAAGGACAGAGGGATTATTTGAAGGCTTTTTAAATGTGGAACCTTTCATAGGTCACAGCGTGCTTTCCTCATTAGTTGATTCATCCACTCACGAGCTCTGTCAGCATCTGAAAATGGAACGTCTAGCTCTTTCCCGCAGCCAATCAAGCGTAAACGGCATTGACCTTGAGACTCATTCGTTAGAGGTGCTTCTCCAGAACTTAGAGCCATTAGTTCAATTAGTTCTAAGGATTTAATCTCAAACTTGTCTTTTTCTTGAAAGCTGCCTGCTTCAAAGCTGCTCCAGCTAATAAAACCTCCTTTGACCTTGGCAGCTCCGCATTCATCTAATTTGGCTAATTCTGAGCCTTCTGCCCATATTCGATAAAGGTTCTGTCGTCTTCGCTCAAGCCATCCTAGTGAGGTTAACAGTACGAATACTAAGAGTAAGGGGAACCAAAGCAATCCATGAATCATATTTTTTCAAAGCTATTTAAGAACTATTTATATGAAGCTAATTTATTCTTTAGCGCTTTCTACCAACCTTGCCACAAGTTGTGAAAGATTGATTCCTGAGGCGGCCCAAAGCAAGGGATACATACTCTTGGATGTGAAGCCAGGAAGAGTATTTATTTCATTGATTAAAATAGAATCTTTGTCTTCTTCATAAAAGAAATCTACTCTTGCAATTCCTTCAACTGCAATTGCCTTACATGCAAGTAGAGATAAATCGCGAACTTTTTTAGCAATATGTTCTTTTATTGGAGCAGGAATTATTATTTTTGCTGAGTTTTCAGAGTATTTCGAGTCATAGTCATACCAATCAGAGTTACAATCGATCTCCCCAACGCAAGATGCAGAAATATATTTTTTACCAAGCACGGCGCATTCGAGTTCTCTTGCTTTAATACTTTGTTCAATAATTATGCGTTGATCTAATTGGGCGGCAAGTGTCAATCCATCTATAAGCTCTTTTTGAGTCTGCGCCTTAGTGATTCCAACAGATGAGCCAAGGTTGGCTGGTTTTACAAAACATGGAAAACCCAATTCAGATTCAATTTGTTTAATTAAATGGAATTTTCTTTCTTTGTCTAATAAATCTTTTGCATAAGCTTTGCAATAAGTCACTTGAGGTAAGTGTTCTTTAGCAAATGCCGCTTTCATTGCCAGCTTGTCCATGCCTAAGGCAGATCCCAAGATACCGCTTCCTACAAAAGGCTTCCCTGTAAGTTTGAATAGCCCTTGAATGGTTCCATCCTCACCATTGGGACCGTGAAGAACCGGAAACCATACATCTACCGCTTCACTCCCTGCTGGTAAGCGAGTGAACTCTCTTGAGGGTGAAGAAGTGACAATATGGTTGCTTAAGAAACTAGAACCTTCTTTTAAAACTTCTTCTGAAATATCACCAGACCACCAAGCTCCCTTTTCGTCGATATAAATGCTAACTACTTCAAATTTTTTCTTATTAGAATTATCTCTTAATGCATTGATAACAGTTGCTGCAGATTTGATTGACACATTATGCTCTCCTGAGATTCCACCAAAAATAACCCCGACTGTAGTGATCTCATCCCGCATGGCTTTACCCGATGTTATTCATATTAGTTAAGAGCTATATTTATTCAATAGGCAAACCTGTTAATGAAAAAGGTCTAATCTGATTGATTCTTACTTTTACTAAATCACCTGGTTTATATGAATAATCTCTTGCACTTTGTTTTTGGAAAAAAGTGAGTCTATTTGTTCTAGTTCGTCCCATTAATTGATTGGAATCCTTGGGGTTAAGTTTCTCTGCAAGAACCTCTTCGACTTTGTTCAAATACCTTGAATTCCTTTCCTTGGCTGTTGTCTCAACAAGTAAGTTAAGTTCTCTTAGGCGAGCTACTTTTATTTCTTCAGGTATTTGATTAGACCATGTTGCTGAAGGTGTATTAGGCCTTGGTGAATAAGCAGCTGTATTAACTTGGTCAAACCCAATTTCTTTAACAACGTCAAGTGTATTTTTGAATTGAGCCTCTGTTTCGCCAGGAAAAGCAACTATAACATCAGAACTAACAGATGCTTCAGGAATTAAAGTACGTATTTGATAAATAATTCTCTTATATTTTTCAATTGTATAACCTCTACTCATTCTTTTAAGAACTTCATTATTACCACTTTGAAAAGGTATGTGGAAGTGCTCACAAATTTTTGGAAGAGTTGCGCAGGCTTCAATGAGACGATTTGTAAAATAACGAGGATGACTTGTCGCAAAACGAATTCGTTCAATTCCAGGAATATCGTGAATGTAATAAAGTAAATCAGTCAAGGTATTTTCCCTTCTTCCCGATGCAGAAATGCCAGGTAAATCGCGCCCGTATGCATCAATATTTTGACCAAGCAAAGTTATTTCTTTAAAACCTTTTTTCGCGAGATCTTCTATCTCTTTTTTTATTGATAGGGGCTTTCTGGATTGCTCTTTTCCTCTTACTGATGGAACAACACAATAAGTACATCTCTCATTACATCCATAGATTATATTGACCCAACCGCATATTTCACTGTCCCTTCTTGCAGTAGTCAAATCCTCGAGAATTTGATGTTCTTCTGTGGCTATAACTTGTTGACCATTGTCTACTTGGGAGAGGAGTGTCTCAAGACGATTTGCATGCTGAGGCCCCATGACTAGGTCAAGCTCAGGAACCCTTCTTAATAGAGATTCCCCTTCTTGTTGTGCAACACAACCTGCAACTATAAGTTTTAAGTTGGGAGTTGTTTTCTTTCTTAAAACTTGT
This sequence comes from Prochlorococcus sp. AG-412-P08, assembly GCA_003214695.1. GTDB lineage: Bacteria > Cyanobacteriota > Cyanobacteriia > PCC-6307 > Cyanobiaceae > Prochlorococcus_E. The sequence goes on along the minus strand of QCLI01000003.1, from coordinate 42,230 downwards.
CTGCCTAGGTAGCTATATACTTTTTGTTCAGCATTATCTCTGATAGTACAAGTATTGTATAAAACAAGATCTGCATTAAGCTCATTATCCGCTTCTTGATATCCCATCTCTTGTAATATCCCAGCCATTCTTTCTGAATCAGCCTTGTTCATCTGACATCCAAAGGTTGTAATCCAATAACTTCCTCTATTGTTTAGAGAGTTATCTAAACCTTTATAACTTGATTGTGATTTTGTTGATATCACAGTGAAATTGTTTCTCTGGTGATGGAACAAACGACTTTTTTGATTTTTCTCATAGAGGTCTACTTTTTGATGTGATATTTCATAAGATTCTATTTATAAAGGGCGAGCGAGGGGAGTCGAACCCCCGAATAGCGGCGCCACAAGCCGCTGCCTTAACCACTTGGCGACGCCCGCCGCATGTATACAAATTAACCAATTCTTCCTCATTCATATAAATGTTTGCGCAAAAAAAGACATCTTCTGATATTCGTTACCTTGATGTACTTGTTCCACGTGGCTTAGTGACAAGTGGAAGAAATCTTTTAAAGGCACCAGTTACGAGTGAGGGCCTTTGCTCGTTAAGAATATTTTTAGGTGATGGCATTATTAGAGGTTTTGACAAAATTAGTTATTGCTCAGAAAAATGTTTTGGCTTATTGCTTCCAAGGCTTGTAGAACCTCACGCACATATAGACAAGGCTTTCACCTGGAAAGATTTCCCTAATTTGTCTGGAACATATGAAGGAGCGATGAAGGCAAATTTAGAAGAACATAAAAATCGTAATAAATCACAAGTCCGTTCTAGAGCAGAGAAATTATTGGGATTAGGACTAAAAAATGGTATTAGAGCAGTTAGAAGTCATGTAGACAGTTTCGGACTTGTAGGAGGCCAAACTTGGGATGTTTTGATGGAAATTAAAAGTGAATGGGAGCAGAAAATTGAATTGCAACTTGTTGCGATGGTCCCATTGGAATACTGGATTAGCAATGAAGGGGAAACTTTGGCGAAGAGAGTGTCAATAGAAGGTGGCTTGCTTGGAGGAGTCATAGGACCGCCTTACAAGAAAAAACTATTGAGAGAATCGTTGCTTAATGTTTTCTCTTTGGCAAATGATTTGGGGTGTGGGGTTGACTTCCATATAGATGAGTCACACTTGGATCCTGGAGGAGGTCTGCGAGAATTGCTTTATGTACTTGATCGCATAAGCATTGATGTACCAATAACCTGTAGCCACCTAAGTAGCATGAGCTTGCTCTCTCATAAAAACTTGTGTTTCTTTGCAGAAAGATTGGCTCATTACAACGTAAAAGTGGTTGCATTGCCGCTTACTAACTTTTGGTTGCTTTCCAGACATTACATGGAGACACCAGTTAAAAGGCCTCTAGCACCAATTAATCAGCTTCAAAAGGCAGGTGTCACAGTTGGTATTGGTGGGGACAATGTGCAAGATCCTTGGAATCCAATTGGGGATTTTGATCCGTTATCTTTAATCGCAGCTTCTATCCCAATGGCTCAAGTCGCTCCATGGCAGAGGGAAGGATTAGCTACATTTACAACTGGAGCGGCTCGAATAATGGATCTTGAGTGGGATGGAAGCTTTCAAGTAGGTAGTCCAGCAGATTTTGTTTTGTTAGACGCTGATAGTTGGACTAGCGCTCTTTCTATGTCACCAGATAGAAAGATAATGATTAATGGGGCTTGGGTTGAATAACTAGTTAATTCATTCAAACATTTTTCTACACATGCTTAATACATCAAACTTAGATGAATTTCTGGAGGAAATCAGGAGAATCAGTGATTTAGAGCTCCTTCTTAGGCCTGCTGAACAAAAAAGGTTTTCTCGCGATTTTTTTGATTATTCACCGATTCTTAGAGAGAAGCTTGCTGAGTGTTGCGCAGACTTTGTCGTTAAACCCCTTTCTGTTGATGCAGTTTTGTCAGTTGCATTTACTTGTCAAAAACATGAGGTCCCTTTGACTATTAGAGGTGCAGGTACAGGAAACTATGGTCAATGTGTCCCTATAGAAGGAGGTGTAGTAATGATTATGACCTCTTTAACCAAAGTAAGAAATTTCAATTCGGAAACTTTTGAAGTCACTGTTGAGGCAGGTTGCTTGCTTGGAGATCTGAATAAATATTTGCTTTTAAAAGGACGCCAGCTTCGATTGCTTCCTAGTACTTGGAGAACTGCTTCTGTTGCTGGCTTTATCGCTGGAGGTTCTGGAGGTATTGGTTCTGTTCGATGGGGCTTTCTTCGTGACCCTGGCCATTTGCTTGGACTTGAAGTTGTAACCCTAGAAGAGTGCCCTAGAAAAATTCAACTTGATGCAAGATCCTCTGAGGCAATTAATCATGCCTATGGGACAAATGGAATTATTACTTCTTTAACCCTGTCAACTTGTAATGCTGTTGATTGGCATGAGGTAGCAATTGATTGTGATGATTTTTTTGAAGCAGTTGAAATCTTCCAGTCTTGTACTAAAGCAGCTGTAGATTTATTCCTTTGCAGTTTTTTAGAGAATAAGATTGTTGAATGCCTTCCTTCTTGGAGTGGAAAGTGGAGAGGGAAGAATCGTTTATTGCTTTTGGTTGCTCCAGACGGGGTGAGCACTTTAAAAAGAATTTCTATGAGAAATGGCGTTGACTTTTATCATCTAGGACCAGAAGCGAAACAAGGAGGAGGGGGCTTACGTGAACTTACTTGGAATCACACTACTCTTCATATGAGATCAATTGACCCTAAGTGGACATACCTTCAGATGCTTTTGCCTCAGCCAGAAGTCAATGCTATTGATGCCATCAACAGTAAATGGGGGAACAAGATACTTTGGCATTTTGAAGCTGTTAGACAGCAAGGTGTTCAACGCATGGCGGCTTTGCCTTTAGTTCAATGGGAAGGTAGCAATCAGTTGGAGATTTTAATGAATGACTTTAGAAAGGTTGGGGCGATTTTGTTTAATCCACATGTCATTACAGTTGAGGATGGTGGTTTAGGTGTAATTGACTCTGACCAAGTTCAGGCAAAAAGAGATTTTGATCCGAAAGGTATTTTGAATCCTGGCAAGTTAAAAGGATGGTCATGACTTCTACTGAGTTTTAGCCCTAAGTCTTTGAAGCATGTCTCCAACTAGGTAAAGTGAGCCAGTTAAGACAGGACAAGGTATTGGCCATTTGTCTTTTAACCTTAAGGTCTCTAAAACTTGTTCTACAGAATTTGCTTTGTGTAATTGGGATGATATCTCTGGACAAGCTTTTATTAGATCTTCTAATTCCCAACTGTGATGCTTGGGAATAGGAACTAACCATGCTAAATCATTTTTTTTTAATAAACATCTCAGCATCTCCGGTGCATCCTTATTAGCTTGTATTCCAATAATCCAATGGACACCTTGACTTTGTTTCTTCCAAATTGAACGCTCTTTAGAAAGTTGTCTTATTGCATGTGGATTATGTGCACCATCCAAAATAAGAGGAAGGTTCTTCCATGATGTGCTTTGTAGCCTTCCTGGCCATTTTGCAGAGGCAAGACCTTTTTGAATATCTTGAGTGCTGACTTTGAATCCGATGCTTGGCAATTCTTCTAATATTCCTTTTGCTACGGATGCATTTTCTTTTTGTATTTCTCCTGGGATACCCAGTTCCCAATCATTTGACAAAGGAGGAACCCAAATCAATTTCGAATTTTGCTTTTTTGTGGCTTTAAGAAGAACTTCTTGAACATCTGGATGTTGCTTTGAGCTAATTACTATGCTCCCTGGTGTTATAACAGCTGCTTTTTCGGCTGCAATATTTTTCAAATCCTTCCCTAGATATTCGCAATGGTCTAAGCCTATTCCTGCTATAGCTATTAAAGGTCTATAAGGGTGAGCTGTTGTAGCATCAAGCCTTCCTCCCAGTCCTACTTCTAAAACCATCAAGTCAACTTGATTGATTGAAAAATAATTAAAAGCAGAGGCTATTACAAGCTCAAAAGGAGTTAATTGTTCTTCAGGAGAATAATCTTTAACGTTGTTTATACATTCTTCAAAATCTTTCTGGCAAATCATCTTACCATTAATTCTTATTCTTTCACACCAGTTAATTAAATGAGGGGAAACTGTACAACCAACTTTGATTCCAGCATTTGTTAGGCAACTTTCAAGGAAAGAAGCAATTGAACCCTTACCATTTGTCCCTATAACTTGAATTGCAGGTATTGCCTTGCAGGGATTCCCCATTCTATGAATTGTACTTTCTATTCTACTCAGACTAAGATTTATTCCCTTGGATTGGAAAGAAGGAATTAGCTCATAAAGGCTCAATAGGCGAGACATTTCAGTCTATGTAGATGATTCAATCAATTGCTTTATAGACTTGTCTAGTCTATAAAGCAATTGATTTATTTCTCTCTTTGTAATTATTAAAGGTGGTACTAACCTTATTACTTTAGGCCCTGCACCAATAGTAAGTAAACCTTCTTTAATTGCTTCTCTGGTGATATCTTGGGAGCTTAAATAACTTTCTTCTTTGATAACTAGCCCCTGCATTAAGCCAATTCCTCTTACCTCGTTAAAATGATTTGGATGATCATTTACAATTCTTTCTAGTCCCTTTCTTGTTTGTTCTCCTCTGGAATTGATATTTTCCAAAAGGTTTTTATTTTCTATTTCTTTTGCAACTGTTAGGGCTGCTTTACATGCAAACGGATTCCCTCCAAATGTGCTTGCATGATCACCAGGCTCAAATAAATTTACGCATTCTTTGACAAGAAGTGCTCCAATAGCATGCCCACCGCCTAATCCTTTCGCAAGAGTGAAGGCATCTGGTTCTATTTGAAAGTGTTCGTATGCCCAAAACTTCCCAGTCCGGCCCATCCCCGATTGGACTTCGTCAAAGATAAGTAAAACTTTATGCTTTGTACAAAAGTCTCTAAGAAAATGGAAAAAAGCTTTGTCTCCTGGAAAAACACCCCCTTCCCCTTGGATAGGCTCTATTAATACAGCAGCAATTCTAGGTAAGTCCTTTTCTAACTTTTCTTGTAAAGCTTGGAATGATTTTGAGCTATTAAAAGAAAAGAATTCAAATCCTGGGACTAACGGCTCAAAGTTTTTGTGATATTTTTCTTGACCCGTAGCACTTAATGCTGCGAGAGTTCTTCCGTGAAAACTTGATTTAGCAGAAAGAATAATTGGATTTTCAATCCCTCTTTTAATATGACCATATTTTCGAGCTAACTTTATTGCTGCTTCATTTGCTTCTGCACCACTATTACAGAAGAAAACGCTATCAGCACAACTTTTATTAACTAACCATTGAGCCAAATCTTCCTGCTCAGGTATGCAAAATAGATTTGAAACATGCTGAATTCTTCTAAGCTGCTTATTTAGAACATTGATTAATTCCTTATTACTATGACCAAGACTGCATGCAGCAATTCCTGCAATAGCGTCTAGATATTTATTCCCTTTCTGGTCCCAAACCCAGCATCCCTTTCCCCTTACTAGTTTGAGAGGAAGTCGTTGATAAGTATTCATCAAACAGATGGGAGCGGTCGGACTTGAACCGACAAACCCGAAGGTGCCGCATTTTGAGTGCGGTGCGTCTACCAATTCCACCACGCTCCCTTAGTTGTGTTTTAGGTCAGTACTAAGTTCAGATTTTAAGCCACTTCGGTATCAGAATAAAGATTTTGTGTATCTTCATATGTTTTTGTGGTTAGGCTCGATGTTTTTTGAACCTGACTGTGAGACCTAGTGATGGATGCTCCAACTCCATTAAGTTTTGGTGAGAGGTCTTCGTAACCTCTATCTAGGTGCTCCAAACCTTGAACAATGCTTGTTCCATTTGCAGCAAGGCTTGCTATTACCATTGCAGCACATGATCTTAAGTCCCCTCCTGTAATAGAAGTTGCCTTTAAAATGTTGCTTCCAACAACAAAGGCAGTATTGCCCTTTAGTAGAATCGTTGCTCCCATTCTCTGTAATTCTCCAACATGCTGCATTCGGTTCTCAAAAACAGTTTCTTTAATTTTTGAGGTCCCCTTCACCGTAGTCATCAGTGCCATAAAAGGAGCTTGTAAATCAGTCGGGAATCCTGGGAATGGACTTGTTGTGATATCTACTGCTTGAAGACTTTCTCTTGGCATGATGCTTAGAGTGTCATCTGAGTATTCGATTAAACAGCCACATTTTTGAAGCTTGGAAATGACTGATTCTAAGTGCTCTGGAATAACAGGAGAGATAGCTAAGGGAGAGCGTGTAATGGCTGCTGCGATAAGGAATGTCCCAGCCTCTATGCGATCAGGAATTACGCTGTGCATACAACCCTTTAGACGATCCACTCCTTCAATCGTGATCTGAGAAGTTCCTGCACCTTGAATCTTGGCACCCATCTTGTTCAACATCGTTGCGAGATCTTGAATCTCAGGTTCTTGTGCGGCATTCTCGAGAATTGTCGTTCCTTGAGCAAGAGTCGCTGCCATCAAGATGGTTTCCGTCGCTCCAACACTTTTACAATTGAATTTGATTCGTGCACCAGTTAATCGTTGTTGGGGACTAATCACCTTTGCGACAACATAATCATTCTCAATTTCAATTTTTGCTCCCAAGGCTCTGAGCCCCTGGATATGCTCGTCAATAGGCCTTGCACCTATTCTGCAACCACCAGGTAATGGGATTTTGACTTCTCCAAGCCTTGCAAGAAGAGGACCAACACAAACAAAACTAGCTCGAAGTGCATGAACAAGTTCATAAGGAAGATGACTTGATGACGGTTTTAGCTCACTAGTGTTTAGCGTTAAGGTGTTTGAATCTTGGCTTAGTTTTGATCCGATGGTCCTCAGAAGCCTTGACATGACATCAATGTCTGTAAGGTGAGGAACATTTCTTAGATATACAACTTCATTGGTTAATAAAGAAGCAGCCATAAGAACTAATGCGGAATTCTTTGCACCACTGACTCTCATGTGACCTGAAAGCTTTCTTTTACCTTCAACCTTTAGAAATGGTAAAAGACTTATTTCTTTTTTTAAAGCTTCCATTCTTTGCATACACTAAATCAAATCACCAATTCTCAAGGATGACAAGTACATGAGATCAGTTATAGATAAATGAAATACTATGCAATTTATTTTCTTAACTACCAGAAAATCTATATTTTTTTGAAAGCTTTTCTTAAAACTTTATGTAGTTTCATTATTGACTTTAGGACGCTTATGAGGGGACTCTGGAATTGCTAGAAGCTACGGTTTCAGGTACAAGTGACTTTTTGCTGTAGGAGTTCAAATTTCATCTTCTGCTGCTTTTTTTTTGAAGAATGAGTCCATAAAAGTTCTTGAACAATTATGGATTCCTTGATAACGCTAAATTGTAAGAAAGGAGTCAGATCTTGTGCTCCTTGGAATCATTAAGGAGAAGAAAAATTAAGACATTAGATATGCCTTTGATTTCGAGTCGACGTAACCCTTTAGTACGTCGTTTAAAGGCACTTTCAAGGCCTAAAGAACGAAATCAGGCTTCTATGCTTCTGCTGGAAGGGACCCATTTGCTACAAGAAGCCTTGAAAGCGTGTTGTTTGCCCTCTGAGATTGTTGCGACGCCAAAATGGTTGGAAGATCATGAAGAGATTTTCCAAGAAATCTCTCAAGGAGTTCAAATCCATATGGTTACAAAATCTGTATTGGAGGAATCTCTATCAACTGTTACACCTGATGGAGTTGCATCTCTTTTACCCTTTTCGGCTCTTCCTAAAAAAAATAAGGAGAGCACGTTTATTTTGGCTCTTGATCGATTACAGGACCCAGGCAATTTAGGGACTTTATTTCGTACTGCTTTAGCTGCTGATGTTGAACTGATTTGGCTTGCTTTGGGGGCTGACCCCTTAGGTCAAAAAGTTATAAGAGCCTCTGCAGGAGCCATTATTCACCTGCCTTTTGAGCGTTTAGGGTCGCATGAAGAGGATGCTGTTGATAAGCTTTCGTGCAAATTGAAGGATGCGAAAAATAGAGGGTTTCAGGTAGTAGGAGCTTATAGCTCTAGAATTGATATAGACCTTTCTCTTTATTGGGAGATAGATTGGCAAAAACCAACAGTATTAGTTTTAGGCAATGAAGGTAGTGGGGTTCATCCAAAGCTTCAATCCTGCTGTACTCATGCAGTAACTTTGCCACATAATAAAATTGTTGAGTCTCTAAATGTTGCATCTGCTGCCGTTCCTCTACTGTTAGAAAGGCTACGGGCCAGAATGACCTCTTAGTATCAAACAAGAAAGGTGAGTAAAACGAATTCTGATTTTGATTTAATTGTCATTGGGGCAGGATATGGTGGCTTTGATGCTGCCAAACATGCTGCTGATCATGGCATGAAGGTAGGGATTATTGAATCTCGAGAGATGGGAGGAACTTGTGTAAATAGAGGTTGTGTCCCTTCAAAGGCTTTGCTGGCTGCTAGCGGCAAGGTCCGAGAACTTGCAGATGCTGACCATTTATCTAAGTTTGGTATTCATGCAGCACCTGTACGCTTTGAACGACGAAAGATTGCTGATCATGCAAATAATTTAGTCTCTAATGTTAGGAATAATTTGACAAAGACATTAGAGAGAGCTGGTGTGACTATTCTTAGAGGAATAGGACGCCTAGAGGGGGATCAGAAAGTTGGGTTGAGAGGAGTTAATGGTGTTGATCGTATTTTGTCAGCGCAGGACGTTATTTTGGCAACGGGTTCGGATCCATTTGTCCCTCCAGGTATTGAGATTGATGGACGAACAGTTTTTACAAGTGATGAGGCTGTGAATTTAGAATGGCTCCCTAGATGGATCGCAATTATTGGTAGTGGATATATAGGATTGGAATTTGCAGATATATATACAGCTTTAGGTTGTGAAGTGACCATGATTGAGGCGTTGGATAGAGTGATGCCTACATTTGATCCCGATATAACAAAGATTGCTGCTCGTAATTTGATTGCAGGGAGAGATATAGATGCAAAGTCAGCTGTCCTAGCTAGCAAAGTCTATCCAGGGTGTCCAGTGAAAATAGAACTTTCTGATGTTGGTACGCGCAAGTTAGTTGAAGAATTAGAAGTAGATGCAGTTCTTGTTGCTACAGGAAGGGTCCCAAGTAGCAAGAATTTAAATTTGGCTTCTATGTCTGTTGAAACTAATAAAGGCTTTATACCTATTGATGATTCGATGAGGGTTCTTTCCAATGGTGAGCCATTGCCACATCTTTGGGCTGTTGGAGATGTAACTGGGAAGTTGATGTTGGCGCACACCGCAGCAGCACAGGGAACGGTTGCTGTTGAAAACATTCTTGGAAACAATAGAACAATTGACTATAGAAGTATCCCTGCTGCGACTTTTACTCATCCAGAGATAAGTTCGGTTGGATTTTCTGAGGAAGAAGCTAAGGAATTTGCTGCTAATGAAGGTTTTCATCTTGGTACTGTCCGAAGTTATTTCAAGGCAAATTCAAAGGCTTTGGCTGAGTTGGAGAGTGATGGGTTAATGAAATTATTGTTTAGAAAAGATACCGGTGAGATTCTAGGTGCGCATATATACGGCCTACATGCTGCCGACCTAATACAAGAAGTAGCTAATGCCTTGTCAAGGAAGCAAACTGTAATCGACTTATCTAGAGAAGTTCATACGCATCCTACTTTGAGTGAAGTTGTTGAAGTTGCCTATAAACAGGCAGCTAACCAATTGAAGAGTTCTTAACTACTTTTACTTAATTTCTCAGATGGAGATTCGACGACGTCCACCAAACCCTAAAGTTCAGGTAGAAAATCTAGAATATGCAATACCGCATAAAGATTCTGAACCTCGAAATATTCTTGAAAAGATTGTTTGGAAGAAGGAACGTGAAGTAACTCTTGCGCGAGAACGTGTGCCGTTGTCGAAACTGATTGGAAAAATTGAACAGTTGAAACAACCTAAGGATTTTTTGGGAGCTTTAAAGAATTCTGTTCATTCTCCATCTGTGATTGCAGAGATTAAAAAAGCAAGCCCTAGCAGGGGAGTCATTAGAGAAGATTTTGATCCAATTCAAATAGCCCTTGCTTATGAAAAAGGAGGTGCTACATGTGTCTCTGTATTAACGGATAAAACTTTTTTTCAAGGAAGTTTTGATGTTCTTAATGATGTTCGACAAAGAATTGAATTGCCTTTACTTTGCAAGGATTTTATTCTTCACCCTTATCAAATCTACCAAGCTAGAGCTGCAGGTGCTGATGCCATTTTACTAATAGCAGCAATATTGTCTGACCAAGATTTAACCTATTTAAAAAAGATAGCATCTAACCTTTCGTTGTCTGTTTTGGTTGAGGTTCATAACGTTGAAGAAATGCAAAGGATCCTTTCTATTGGTGGATTTCCTTTGATAGGTATCAACAATAGGGATCTTAAAACTTTTAAAACTGATATATCTACTACTGAGAAGTTATCTAAAGCATGCGCCAACACTTTAAAAGAACAGAATATTTTGGTAGTAAGTGAGTCTGGGCTTTTTACTCGCCAGGATTTAGACAATGTTTCTTCTTTTGGTGCTCAAGCCGTTTTAGTTGGTGAGTCGTTGATGAGGCAAAATGATGTTTTAAAAGCCTTGAAGACAATTATGGGATAGAACAGCTTGAAAAACTCTTCATTAATTACCTTTTTTCTTTATAAGAACAATATACATATTGGCTGCTTATTGGGCAGACTTAAAGAAGTGTGTGAATGAAATGCTTTTTAGTATCTTAACTGGTTTTGCTGCTGGAGCGATGCACGTTGTTAGTGGCGCTGATCATTTGGTTGCAATGGCACCAACAGCCTTTCGGCAACCAAGATTGGCTTTAAGGAGTGGATTCGCATGGGGATTAGGCCATTCTGCTGGTGTCCTTCTTTTGTCTATCGCTGGGATTCTAGTTAAAGATTTTGTGCAAATTGAAAGGATGTCTAATTTTGCGGAGCTATGCGTAGGAGTCTTTCTCTTGATTGTGGGTACGCTGACCATTAAAACGTCTTTCGGGTTACGTATACATACTCATACTCACAATCATGGTAATGGATCAAATCACCAACATTTTCATTTGCATATAAGAGGAAGGAAAAAACATACTAGCCACTCTCATGCTTCAACAAGCTTGGGTTTGCTTCATGGAATTGCTGGAGCTAGTCATTTGTTGGCAGTTATACCTGCGTTGGCTTTGCCTACTTTTGGCGCTTCCCTATATTTGCTGTTTTACCTTTTAGGATCTGTCTTTGCTATGGGAGCAGTTATTTCTGCAATGTCTTTAGCAACATTGAGAGTAGGACAAAAAGCTATTCCACTTGTGTTTGCTTTTACAGGGGTACTCTCAGTTCTTACAGGCCTTTTTTGGATTCAGAAAACATCTGATTATATTTTCTAACTTAGGTTTGTAGTGGAATTATGGTTTCCACAATTCCTTGAAGTTGATTTATATGAATTTGTCCAAACTGACGACTATCAATACTTCTTGACTCATTATCCCCAAGAATTTCTATTGTTTCAGAATAAATTTTTGAAATCCGTTTAACAATTAAGGTTTTCTTTTTTAAAGGATGTGTCACTACTACCAACAGTCCTTCTGAAAGTTCATTCTCAAAATTCCTAAAAGGCTTAAAAATTATTAGATCACCTTCTTTTAATGTCGGATACATCGAATCCCCTGAAACACGACAGTACTTCAGGGAACCAATTAATAAGGAAACAAGAAAGCTGAGAATGCGCTTGCGAGAAAGATTATTTCTTAACTGGCTGTAGTCCAAGAATCTGAACGCCCTTTAGATGTCCAGAACATGTTATGGATTTTTTCTACAGCAGCCATTAACTCCTCCGCTTTCCCTTGATCAATATTGACCTTGCAAGCGCTGCAAAGCTTTGCTGCTTTCCAGAAAGTGTCATGCAGATCAGGGAAAGAGGCCAAATGCTCTGGCTTGAAATAATCTGTCCACAGAATTAAGAGTTCTTTTTTTGTTTCTTGTGCTTGTTCTTCTTTTACAGCAACAAATCTTGAGAAAGTATTGTTATAAGTAGCCCAGGCGATTGGATCATTTCCTTCAGGAGGAGCTAAGGCAATTAACTTCTTAGTCATAGAAAGTACTGCTTCAGCCGCAATACGAGCTGATGCAGGATCGTATACACCACAAGGCCCATCACAATGAGCAAGGGCTTTCTTTGCAGGAAGCCTTTTTAAAATCGATGAAATTGCCGAACGAAGCATTTGGCATTAATTAAAACCTAGTAACACATTACTTGGATATGAGAATTAATGAGTGTTTTTTGTTTTTGTGGTAGAAAGATTTCTACTGAACACTTAATAATTCAACTTCAAAAATCAAAGTTGCATTTGGAGGTATTACCCCACCAGCTCCTCTTTCTCCATAACCTAATGATGGTGGAATAGTTAGTTCTCTCTTCCCGCCAACTTTCATACCTGCTACCCCTTCGTCCCATCCTTTGATCACTCTTCCGGCACCAAGAGGGAATGTGAAAGGTGCTCTCCCATAGCTACTGTCGAATTCTTTTCCGTTTTCTAGAGTTCCTTTGTAGTTAACTGAGACATTTTTGCCTTCTAGTGCTGTTTCTCCATTTCCAATTACAAGCTCAGTAATTCTAAGACCTGTTGATGTTGTCTCTGTCTTTAAGGAACCTCCAAGAGGGCTTGCATCTGATGAAGAATCATTTGCCATGGTAAAAAGATAAGGATTGGGGTCGTCTGGATCCAATTCCATTGGATTATTGATAGTTGGTTGACTCTCTAGGGTTTGTATCCCAGAATCAAAAGCTTTTGATAAGTTGGTTTCTGCAGAAACAAGTGTTGGGGAAATAACCTGACTGGCAACGGCCACAATTATGCAAGCCAGGAAAACTGAAAAACTAATGAAGATTTCTTTCACGGAAATTTATAATTCATATAAATTGATTCTTGCAGAAGAATTGTCTTTAAGTCTTTTTGTTTTTGGAAAGAGTAAAAATCAAATAGTTTTTCTTGATCCCATAAAAGATGAATATTAGTCGTAAAAAATATTTGGCATTCTTTTTTGGAACATCTGGAGGCCTTCTTGCTGGTATTGGACTATCTCAAGGTGGTTTTTTGTTTACATTATTAGCATTAGCTTTTCTTTGGGCATCCAAAGGTTTTCCAACTGCAGGTTGTTTGTGGGGTGGGGGGGCCGCCTTGTTAAGTCATCGTTGGCTTTTAGCTCTTCACCCTTTGACTTGGTTAGGTATCCCTGAGTGGTTAAGTCTTCCAATTGCAGTATTGATTTGGTTGTCTTGTGGCACCTTTGGGGCTTTGCTTGTTGGATGTTGGTGCTTTTTGGGAAATACATCTTTCTTTAAAAAGACTGCTCAGTCTTCAATTCAGCAGCAACTTTTAGTTGCTTTTGCTTTGGCATTGATCTGGGCTTTGATAGAAGTATGTCTTACAAAAAGCCCAATATTTTGGGTTGGACTAAACGTAAGCTTTTTGCCTCAGGATAGATGGTTAGTTGGTTTGGCTAGGTGGATTGGATCAGGCGGAGTCGTTACTGTTCAATTATTAATGGGTTGGTGGCTTTGGCAGCTGGGAGTTGCGAAGGTAAGAGGGGAGCTTTTTTTGCGTTTATTGGCTTGGGGTGCCTTCGCGTTACTGCTAATTCATTATTTGGGTTGGCAACTCATTACTAATGATCAGTTTTCATTGACTAAGCGAATAGCTCTTTGGCAAACAAATATTCCGACAAGAGAGAAATTTACAACTTTGCAATTAAAGAGACTCCCTGAATCTATTCAAGAAGCATTAGAACAGGCCGAAAAACTGAATTCTGATTTTTTGGTTGCCCCTGAAGGAACAATGCAAGCAGGTCAGAGACTTGCCTCGCCCTCGCCTATTCCATTTCTAACAGGTGGATTTCGCTGGAGTGATAGTAAGCAAAGAAGTTCTTTGCTTGTTTTCAGAGAGGGTGAAACAAAGTTTAAAGAAGCAATTGATAAATATCGCTTAGTGCCATTAGGAGAATGGCTACCAAGGCTGCCTGGGATTGCACCTAAAGGCCTTTCTTTTGTAGGTGGTCTTGAGCCAGGGAAAGCATCAAGGTTTCTTAGTTGGAATGGACCACCTGTGGGAGTTGCTATTTGTTATGAACTCAGTGATGGGAATGCCTTAGCTAAAGCAACCATCAGAGGAGCTGAATGGATCCTCTCTATTGCCAATTTAGATCCCTACCCCTTATCTCTTCAAAAGCAATTTATTGCCTTGGCCCAATTGCGAAGTATTGAATTAGCTAGAGATGTAATTACTGTTGCCAATACTGGCCCAACCTCTTTAGTCCTGAGCTCAGGGGAAGTCGTATCATTAATCCCTCCTTTTAAGAATGATGTTGCTTCTATAGATGTTCATTTATCTAATAAAATAAGTGGTTATGCTCGTTGGAAAGAACTTCCATTGATAACTAGTTTAATAATTACTCTTATTGCAATTTCTCGTCTAAAAAAAACAATTGATAACTGATCTCATAGTTGAAATTATTTTTTTTCTATTATTCCTCCTCCAAGAAGAACGTCACCTTCATAAAAAACTGCAGCTTGTCCTGGAGTTATAGAAAACTGATCTAATTGAAAAATTAAATTGCAACGATAAGGTCGTTTGCTCTCAATATCTTTTAACAATGGTTCTAAAGGAGTAAGAGTGGCTATTACAGGTTTGCTTCTATAACGTAACTGGACTTCTACTTTAATTTTCTTCTTAGGTGGCTCAATTGAGACCCAGTTGATTTCACCAACAATACAATCTATCTTGCTGGCTTCTGACCTAGGAGCTACTATTACTCGATTAGTTAAAGATTCTATTTCTATTACATGAAGAGGTTCTTTCCAGGCAATTCCTAGACCTTTTCTTTGGCCAATTGTGAAGTGCTCAATTCCATCATGGTGTCCTAAAACATGACCATTTTTAAGAATAATTTCACCTTTCTTCGATGGTAGATAATTGTCTAAGAATGCTTTCATTGAACCATGATGCTCAGCTAGGCATAAGTCCTGGCTTTCGGGCTTAGTTGCAGTTCTTAGATTCAAGCGACTTGCTTCTTTTCTTGTATCAGATTTTTTTAATTCTCCAAGAGGAAAAATCACTTTTCCTAGAACCTCTTGGGATAAGTCGTAAAGAAAATAGCTTTGGTCTTTTTCTTCATCAAGACCCCTCAGAAGTTGATGACGTTTAATTAGTTGTTTTGAATTGTTTTCTTGACTTCTATCTTCTTGAAAATATCTTATTCGAGCATAATGACCTGTTGCAATGCGATCTAACCCTAGGTTTTTGTGGCTCCATTCGAGCATTGGTGAAAATTTTACAAAGCGATTGCATTTTGAACAGGGTAAAGGAGTAATACCTTCTTCATATCCACTAACTACAGAATCAATGATCTCTTTCTTAAAGTTTTCTCTGGCATCAATAATATGATGTGATATTTGAAGTTGCTTACATATCCCTGCTGCATCAATAAGCCCATCTGTACAACATGAACCTTTGCCACTCATTAACCAAAGAGTTATCCCTTCAACTTTCCAACCTGCCTCTACTAGAAGAGCAGCAGTTAAAGAGCTATCGACTCCCCCAGAAAGTCCTACTGCTATCTGATGAGAACCGCTAACTTCTTTTAGTCTTTTCAAAACTTCTTGCCCTTCAGGCGTAGCTTTGGCGTTTTGTTTGATCGATAAACATGATGTTTTTTTTGGAGTAATAGTCATTGACCTATTAATTTCTTAATAGTGTGGATGTAAATGTTGAACAGTTTTGAGCTGGCCTGCTTCTGATGCTGATCATTTAATTGTCTCATCTTCACAGATGAGAGGATTAGAAGAAAAACTTTTTTCGTATGGAATGCCTGAAGAAGCATTGATGGAAAAGGTTGGCTTGAGGATTAAAGGTTGGTTCATGGAGAATCGAGAACTTCTCAATAAAGGAGTTCTTGTTTTAGTTGGACCTGGTCACAATGGTGGAGATGGTCTTGTCTTAGCAAGGGAGCTTCATTTAGCAGGTGTAGAAGTCTCTTTATGGTGCCCACTGGAAATTAAAAAGCCTTTAACTGCTAAACATCTTTCCTATTGTATTTCTATTGGGATAACTCAATTACAAAGTGAACCTGATGCTTCAGATCAGGCACTTTGGATTGAGGCTCTTTTTGGCCTATCTCAAACCAGGTCAATACCGAAAGAGATTGGGAGACTTTTGAAAACAAGAGAAGAACTCAAACCAGGCCATTTAATTAGCTTGGATGTACCTGCTGGGATATGTTCAGAAGATGGAAGAATATTTGAGACTGGTGCTGCAAAAGCAGCCTTTACGTTAACAGTAGGCCTAATAAAGACAGGCCTGATACAGGATCGTGCATTGCATTATGTAGGAACTTTGGTCAGGCTTGATATCGGAATACCAAAAGCTTTTTTTGATTCATTACCTAATAAGCCACCGTTGAAAATTTCTTCAAATGATATTGCGTCTTTTAACTTTCCAGAAATTTGCCCTAATTCAAGTAAATATCAGAGAGGAAGATTATTTGTTATTGCTGGTTGTAAGAAATATAAAGGTGCTTCTTTGCTTGCCTTAAAAGGAGCAATTGCAAGTGGTGTGGGAAGTATCCAAACTGTCTTGCCCTCAGATATCTCTAACTCTTTGTTTGGAATTGTTCCTGAAGTGATTTTTCATAATTATGCTTATTCTCAAAATGAAGAGATTTATCTTGCTAAATGTTTCGAAAAAATTAACTTTGCACGTATTGATTCTTTGTTGATAGGACCAGGGTTAGGCCTTGCAAATGAAAATTGGGATCATTTTGCCTTAGCTCTTGAAGAATTTGCTGGGCTATTAGTACTTGATGCTGATGGTTTAAATAGACTCTCTAGCTCCAATGAAGGGTGGAAATGGCTAAGAAAACGTAAAGGACTTACATGGATAACCCCTCACATAGATGAATTCTCTCGATTGTTCCCAGAATTAGATCCTTCTTGCCCTTTGAGAGCAGCAGCTTTAGCTGCGAAGGCAAGTGGGGTTGGAGTCTTAATTAAGGGAGCACATAGTGTTATTGCTTCTCCTTCTGGTTCTGTTTGGCAATTGGTGAACACCTCTAGTGTCGTAGCTCGAACGGGTTTGGGAGATTTGTTGGCAGGTTTTGTTGCAGGGATTGGGGCGATGGGAAGCTGTTCGGAAAACAAACTCAATTATGATTTGTTCGCACTAGCAGTTTTAATCCATGCAGATGCTGCAAAGAAATGCGAAGAAGGTTCAAATGCGAGCTTGATTGCTAAAAATTTAGGAATGGTTATGAACAAACTTCAACGCTAAAAAGTTTACTTTTATACATATTGGCGTGTTTTTTGACGCTTTTTTGTAGAAATGTGTACGTTTCAAAGCAAGAATCTGTAGGGTTTTTGAAGCATTGGCCTCTTTTACAAAATCTGTAGGAAAGTTACTACACGTTTTGGGATAAAGAAAAAATGGTTTCATCAGCACCCAAGGCAGCTGAATCACAAAAAAGGCGTAGCACCGATCCTATTAGTTGGTATTTAGCAACTATAGGAAGAGTACCTTTGTTGACTCCTGCAGAAGAAATTGAATTAGGTAATCAAGTACAGATAATGATGAATTTGACTGAAGATGGAATGGTTGACGAAAAAACGAAGAAATTCACTTCTCATGAGCGTAGGTTGATTCGAATTGGTAGAAGAGCCAAAGAACGGATGATGAAAGCAAACCTCCGTCTTGTAGTCAGTGTTGCAAAGAAGTATCAAGGTAAGGGACTAGAACTTTTAGATTTAGTTCAGGAAGGTTCTCTTGGGTTAGAAAGGGCAGTAGAAAAGTTTGATCCAACTCGTGGGTATAAATTTTCTACCTATGCTTTCTGGTGGATTCGTCAGAGCATGACTAGAGCGATTGCTTGTCAGTCTCGCACCATTCGATTACCAGTTCATTTAAGTGAAAGACTTGCAACTATTAGAAAAGTAAGCCTTGATTTGGCTCATAAATTAGGCGCTATTCCTAATCGTATTGAGATAGCCGAAGAAATGGATATAGAAGTTGAAGAGCTTGATTCAATATTGCGCCAAGCACTTACTACTAGCAGCCTAGATGCACCTGTGAATGGAGATGATGGGCGTAGCTTCCTTGGTGATTTAATTGCAGATGCTTCTGCAGAGGAACCTTTGGACAAAGTTGAACAAAGTATTCATCAAGAACAACTGGGCAGATGGTTGACTCATTTAAGCGAGCAGGAACAACATGTTCTTAAGCTTAGATTTGGGTTAGAAGGAAATGATAGACATACTCTTGCAGAGATAGGACGCTTACTAGAGGTCTCTAGAGAACGTGTAAGGCAAGTTGAATTAAAGTCTCTGCGTAAATTAAGGAACTTGACTAGAAAACTTCCTAGTGGGATTTAATTAATAGTCTTTAGATTTAACTAATTAAGAGACTATTCTTTTTGTTCTGCCCAAATATATTTAGTTAACTCAGAAGGATCTGGATCGGCTGCTCCAAGAGCAAACTCTACTGAATCCTGGATTTCTTGATCAATTTCTTTTTCAATTGTTAGTAGTTCATCGGTTGTAACAAGACCTGTCTCGCAAAGGTTTGTTTTAAATGATTTTATTGGGTCTCTTTTAGCCCAAAACTCTTTTTCTTCTGATGAACGAAGTTCGTCAGGATCAGCTAAGGAATGTCCTCTGAACCGATACGTAAGACACTCCAGTAAGGTTGGACCTTGGCCTGATCTGGCTCTTTCAATCGCTCTTTGAGCTGCTCCACGAACTGCAAGTATATCCATCCCGTCTACTTCTTCTCCTTTCATTCCAAAAGCACTGGCCTTCCTCCAAATCTCAGGTTCGCTAGTTGCTCTATCATGAGCCATTCCGATTGCCCATTTATTGTTCTCAACAACAAAAATAATCGGTAGTTTCCATAGTTGAGCCATGTTTAGACATTCGTAAAATTGACCAATATTGCAGGTCCCATCACCAAAAAATGCAGCTGTAACTGCATCACTTGAATTGTCGTTAAAAACTTCTTTTTTGTAACGACTAGTAAAGGCAGATCCAAGTGCTACAGGGATACCTTCTCCAATAAATGCATACCCACCTAGAAGGTGGTGCTCTTTGGAAAATAGATGCATTGAGCCTCCTCTCCCTTTGCTACAACCAGTTTCCTTGCCAAATAATTCACTCATCACTTCTTTTGCTGGTACACCAGCGCTTAAAGCATGAACATGATCACGATAGGTACTACAAAACCAGTCATGTTTTTGTTTCATTGCTCCAATTACACCTGAGCTAACGGCCTCTTGGCCGTTGTATAAATGAACAAAGCCAAACATCTTCCCCCTGTAATACATTTCTGCGCATTTATCTTCAAATCTTCTCCCTAATGTCATGTCCTTAAAGAGCCTTAGACCTGTTTCACGATCTATAGGAGCTGGCTTTTGTTCTGATATGTTCTTTAGACGCTCTGCATGTGCGCCTTCCAAATTCAGATTATTTTTAGCTTGTTGATTAGTCACGTTTGTTGATTGTGTCATTTAATCATCTGCTTATCCATGTATGACTTTAAAGGTCTATGGAAGTAATAAGCATTGCATAGATCTTTGTTCTGTCTAAAGTTTAATGCTAATAGCTCGATTCTTGATTGGAACTGCCGATCGATCACTTTCGTTTACTTGGAGTTAGTCCTTCTTCTGGACCTGAGGAAGTACTGAGATTTTTCCAGTTGCGCTTAGATCGTACTCCTGATAAGGGTTTTACCCCTGAAGTGATTTCACAACGATCGGAGCTTTTGCGCCGATCTGCTGATTTGCTTTGTGATAAGGAGTCACGAGAGAAGTATGAATCCGCTTTGTTGGGAGGGGCTGAAGGACTTGAATTTTCGTCAAATCGGGATGTTGCTGGCTTAATACTTTTATGGGAAGCAAACATTTCTTATGAGGCTTTTAAACTTTCTAGGAAAGCACTCCAGCCTCCTCAAGCGCCTGCACTTGGAAGTGGTAGAGAATCTGATTTGACTTTATTGGCAGCTCTTTCTTGTCGAGATGCAGCCTTCCAAGAACAAGAACAAAGACATTATTCATCTGCTGCGGAGCTATTAGAAGAAGGGATTCATTTGCTTCAAAGGATGGGGAAGCTCGCTGAACATAGAAGAACCCTTGAAAAGGAGCTTGAAACACTATTGCCTTATAGGATTCTTGACTTACTAAGCAGAGATCTTTCAGATCAAAAGGCTCATCAAGAGGGATTAAATTTACTGGATGGGTTCGTTCTCAAGCGAGGTGGATTAGAAGGTAAGAAACTTAATCATTCGAATACGGAATTAAAACAGTCTGACTTTGAGTTATTTTTTCAGCAAATAAGAAAGTTTTTGACTGTCCAAGAACAGATAGATTTATTTTGGCATTGGAATAAAAATGGCTCTGTTGATGCAGGTTTTTTATGTGCTATCTCTCTGGTTGCTTCTGGTTTCTATAGAAGAAAACCTGAGTCATTGCAAAAAGCTAGGAAGAAGCTTACTAAGCTTAATTTGCAAGGTTTTGATGCAATGCCATTACTTGGATGCATAGATCTTTTGCTTGCTGATTTGAAACAGGCGGAAGAATGTTTTGCTAATAGTAGTGATATAGGATTAAAAGAATGGTTTGATTCATACCCAGGAGAAAAGCTAGCGGCATTATGTGACTATTCTAGAAATTGGCTATTAAGAGATGTTCTTCCTGGTTTTAGAGATATAGAAGTTGACACTGTTGATTTAGAGGCATGGTTTGCAGATAGAGATGTTCAAGATTATGTTGAAAAGATTGAGAAAAGAGGAGCTTTAGGAATTGCTAAAGCAGGCTTTTCATTGATTTCTGGATTATCCTCCGAAAAATCAGGCTCAAAGTCATTAGCTTCAACGAAAGAAATTGAAGAATCTTCCGATAGGCCTTTAACTGGATCTGATGAATTTTCTTTAGAGAATGAAACTTTAAGCGAAGATGTTGTTAATAGAGACACCTTGATAGAAAACCTTCTTGCAATCTATAAAAGGGGAATTGCTACTCTCAAGGTTCCTTCTTTTAATATATCTACGACAAGAGTAAAGCTAATAAATCAAAGGGTGATATGGGTCCCCTTACTTTTTATTAGTATGTTTTCTTCCGGATCTCTGATCAGCTGGCTTTCAATTAGGAGTCAGCTTCGGGAAAACACTAAGGCTCCAGAATTATCAATTGCTAAGACTAAAACAGCTGTTAAAAAGCCTGCCGAAAAGGATAAAGCTAATACAAAAAACACAATGTCTAAGTCAACTATGTTGGAGTTTAGAGCTCTAACTAATGAAAGTCCTAGTCAAGATCAACTCCTTAGACTAATAGAAGTTTGGCTGCGTTCAAAAGCAGATATTCTTGAAGGTAAAGCCAATAGTAATTTACCAAAAGTAGCAAGGAATCAGCTTGTAAAGATAGTTAGCGACCAGAGAAAGAAAGATGAGGCATTAGGTCAGAAACAAATCATTAATGCGGAAATTAAATCATTGAAAATTCTAGATCAAACAAGCAAAAGAATTGCAGTTAGGGTTGAGATAGCTTATTTAGAGAAGCTGGTCAAGCAATCTGGAGAGGTCATTTCTGAGACAAATATACCTTCTTTGACAGTGAAATATGTATTAGGTAGAAATAAGTCTCAGTGGAAGTTGATTGATTTTGGGAGTGAAAAATAAAGGAACTTTTGTGTTACAGCTTTTTGTTTAGGTAGGCTGGAAGAATAGAAATAAAATCTTAATTAAATGTTTGATGAGCTTTCTGCACGTTTTGAAGATGCTGTAAAAGGTCTTAGAGGCGAAAATCAGATTAATGAAGATAATGTGGACATTGCACTTAAGCAGGTTCGTCGTGCGCTTCTAGAAGCTGACGTTAGTCTTTCTGTCGTTAAGGAGTTTATAGAACAAGTTCGTCAGAAAGCTATTGGAGCAGAGGTGGTTCGGGGAGTTAAGCCAGGAGAGAAATTTATTGAGGTTGTTCACAAAGAATTAGTTGAAGTAATGGGCGGCAGTAATGCACCTTTGGCAGACTCAACAAAGAAACCGTCTGTCATTCTTATGGCAGGTCTTCAGGGAGCAGGTAAAACAACAGCCACTGCGAAGCTAGGTTTGCATTTAAAAGAAAAAGGACAAAGGACCTTATTAGTTGCTGCAGATGTATATAGGCCTGCTGCTATAGATCAGTTGAATACTTTGGGAAAACAGATTGAATTAGAGGTTTTTAGTCTTGGTCAAGATTTAAAGCCTGAAGAAATTGCTGCGTCAGGTTTAGCTAAGGCCAAAGAAGAAAATTTCGATACTTTAATAGTTGATACAGCTGGGAGATTGCAGATAGATGAGGACATGATGGATGAAATGGTACGAATCCGCACTGCTGTTAATCCTGATGAAGTCTTATTAGTAGTTGACTCGATGATTGGCCAGGAGGCCGCTGATCTAACTCGAGCTTTTCATGAAAAAGTTGGCATTACAGGGGCTGTTCTTACAAAACTCGATGGTGATTCAAGAGGTGGTGCAGCCCTATCTATTCGCCAGGTCAGTGGTCAGCCCATTAAGTTTATTGGTACTGGAGAAAAGGTTGAGGCTTTGCAGCCTTTTCATCCAGAACGGATGGCGGGCAGGATTCTGGGAATGGGTGATGTTTTAACTCTTGTTGAAAAAGCTCAGAAGGAAGTTGAAATTGCAGATGCTGAGCAAATGCAAAGGAAGTTTCAAGAAGCAACTTTTGATTTTTCTGATTTTGTTAAGCAGATGAGACTTATTAAAAGGATGGGGTCGTTAGGGGGATTAATGAAAATGATTCCTGGAATGAATAAAATTGATGATGGAATGTTGAAGAGTGGTGAAGAACAGCTCAAGCGGATTGAGGCAATGATTGGTTCTATGACAAATGCTGAAAGAACACAACCAGAATTACTTGCAGCTCAGCCTTCAAGAAGGAGAAGAGTAGCTCTTGGCAGTGGGCATACGCCTGCAGAAATGGATAAAGTTTTGTCAGATTTCCAAAAAATGCGTGGTTTGATGAAACAAATGTCTAGTGGTGGCGGTTTTCCTGGAATGGGAGGCTTGCCAGGTCTTGGGGGGACTGGTGGAATTGGAATGCCTAAAGGTGGCGGCGGCTCAGTTAGAGCCCCAAAACGTCAGCGTCCGCATAAGAAAAAGAAAGGGTTTGGAGACTTATGAGCCATGACAAGCTAATGTATGTAACTGGTAGGTGGTTTTCCACTGCTTTTACACAAACAACCAAGAAGTAAAGCGAAGATGATCAAGCTCCGCCTGAAGCGGTTCGGTAAGAAGAGGGAGGCTAGTTTCCGCTTAGTTGCTTGCAATAGCACTTCGCGAAGGGATGGCCGCCCTCTTCAGGAATTTGGTTTTTACAATCCTCGAACTAAGGAAACAAGGCTAGATACTGAGGCTCTTAGATTGAGATTGAGTCAAGGTGCTCAACCTACTGATGCTGTTCGCTCTCTCTTGGAAAAAGGAGGTATTCTTGAAAAAACCATTCGCCCAGCTCAATTGATTGGTAAATTGAAACAAGAAGAAACTAGAAAATCAGCGGCAAAAGAGTCGTCCAAGAAGATAGAAGAAGCGAGTTCAGAAGAAGCTTCTTCTGAAAATTAATATTTTATGTCAGGAGCAGAGTCTTCTGGAAGATTTGCAATTGATTTACCTGATTCAGATGCTGCTATAGCTCTTGCAGGTGCAGGGCTCTCAACGCTTCATAGGTTAGAAGAATTAACAGGCGCATCAATTGTTTTAAGAGGGCTACAACTGGAGCTCAGTGGTCGTTCAAGCCAGATTGAAAGAGCAGCAGCATTGGTTGAATTAATGCGTCCAGTTTGGGAAGAGGGACAGGCAGTCTCTGATGTTGATCTTAAAGCAGCTCTTTCCTCAATTGATACTGGGAGGAAAGGAGACTATGCATCTTTGGGAGATCATGTTTTCGCTCGAAGCCAAAGAGGAAACCTTTTAAGGCCAAGAACACTAAGACAAAAGGCTTATTTAGATGCAATGGAAAGCAATGACTTGACTTTTTCTCTTGGACCAGCTGGTACGGGAAAAACTTTTCTTGCAACTGTGTTGGCCGTAAAAATGTTGTCTGATCGAAAAATAGAAAGAATTATCCTCACTAGACCAGCAGTGGAGGCTGGGGAGAACTTGGGATTCTTGCCTGGAGACCTCCAGCAGAAGGTTGATCCTTATTTACGACCTCTTTATGACGCACTTCATTCGTTGCTTGGTTTGGAGAAAACCACAACGTTATTTGAGAAGGGGATTATTGAAGTTGCTCCATTGGCCTATATGCGCGGTAGGACTTTAGAAGATGCTTTCGTTATCCTTGATGAAGCTCAAAATACAACTTCTGCACAAATGCGCATGGCGCTAACTCGCTTAGGAGAAAGGTCTCGTATGGTAGTTACAGGTGATATAACTCAGATTGATCTCCCATTAGGACAGATTAGTGGTCTTGTTGAAGCGATTGAGGTTCTTAAAAAAGTTAAAGGCATTGCTATTTGTAAATTGACTTCTGCAGATATTGTGAGACACCAACTTGTACAGCGAGTAGTTGATGCTTATGCAAAAAAAGAAAAAAGTTCGTGACATCCGCACAAAATAATTCGCGCAAATATTTTTTTTCTGCCAAAGTACTAGTTAATTACTTTGATACATATGCCAGCTAGTAGCAATTTTCAACAAGCCATTCGCGAGGCTCAATCAGGTTCTTTAGTCGGCCCAAATGTAGTTAATAAGGCTTTGCCTTATGTTGGTGGAGGGATGGTCCTTACTGCTCTGGGAGTTTTGAGTGGACTGTCTCTTTTGGCTTCTAATCCTGCTCTATTTCAACCTCTTTCTTTTGTAGCCCTTATCGCAGAAATAGTTCTGTTTTTCATGGCCACAAGTGCAGCAAACAATGCAAATAATGTAAAAGCTTTGCCATTGCTTACTGCTTTTAGTCTCTTAACAGGTTTTACTCTTAGTGGAATTGTTGCTATTGCTATTGGGACAGCAGGGATAGGTTCCGTTGGTACAGCGGCCTTTGCGACAGGAATAACCTTTGTCATAGCTTCATCAGTTGGAAGAAAAATGAGTGATAGTGTTGGTCAGGCTTTAAGTGGGGCTGTTGGATTAGGTCTTATAGGGTTAATCATTGCAATGGTTGTTCAACTTATTGGAGGTTTCTTTGCTCCTGGAATGTTTGGTGGAAGTGGCTTTGAGTTGATGATTGCAGGCTTTGGAACGGTTCTTTTTGTTGCTATGTCTTTTGTTGATTTTTATACAATGCCTCGTAGATATAATGATGAGCAGTACCTTGCGGGTGCATTAGGAATGTATTTGACTTATATCAATTTATTTGTTTTTATACTTCGTTTGATCATTGCTCTTCAAGGTGGTGGGCGCAGAGATTAAAAATTAATTAATCAAAGAAAAAAGGAGAGGGTTTTAACCCTCTTTTTTTTTTCTCAATTTTCAGGAATTGAATTAATTGCTTTAGCGATTTCTCTTTTCTGAGCATCGTCGTAATTCCATCGGCTAAGAAAATCCAAATCTTTCCCTTTCCCATTTGTTGCTTCGAGAAGACTTTCGAGTCTTTCTTTAACAGAATGTGGTTCTAGCAACCTTAAAAGTTCTATACATCTTCTTTGAATATTTTCAGATGCAGCTTTCTTGTCAGGTTTTTTATTAAGTTGATGATGTAATGTCATGGCTGAACTCATCGCAAGGTTTTTTGCTGTGAGGTCAACAACTATTTCACCAGCTTCTCTTAGTCGAAATATCAGTGCATCAGGTAGACGGTCCATCAGAGGAGAATTGCTTGAAAGACTGAATGCAAAAAAACCTCTACTACCATTCCTGGTCTCTAATAGTTCAGAAATTCTGTCAGCTAAAATTTCATCACTTAGCTCACCTTGTTCCCATGCGGTACACCATAAAGATGCAGCATTTATTGCTTCTTCAAAACTTGGACTCTTCTTTTGCATAGCTTTATTTTCTTTTGGAGTGAGGCTAGAGGAGTAAGGTAATTAGCTTATGTCATCTTTGCAGCCCCCAAGAGAGAATTATCGATCAGGATTTGTGGCTTTGATTGGGAGGCCGAATGTTGGCAAGTCAACTTTGGTGAATAAATTTGTTGGGGAGAAAGTTGCCATAACATCTCCAGTTGCTCAAACAACTCGCAATCGATTACGAGCAATTTTAACTACTTCAAAAGCACAGTTGGTTTTTGTTGACACGCCAGGAATTCACAAACCCCACCATCTATTAGGTGAGAGATTAGTGGCAAGCTCTAAAAATCTCATAGGTGAAGTTGATACGATATTGCTGGTCCTTGAAGGTTGTGAATCTCCTGGCAGAGGGGATTCTTTTATTGTTAATTTACTAAAGGCTCAAGCCATACCTGTCGTTATTGTTTTAAATAAATGGGATCTAGTTCAAGTAAATGATCAGAAAGAAAGGATAAAAGAATATAGAACTCTTATTGGGAGTGATGATTGGTTAATCTTTTGTGGTAGTGCAATTACTGGCGAAGGTTGTAATGGATTAATAGAGGAACTTTCCACTTCTTTACCAGTTGGACCTTATTTGTATCCGCCTAATATTATTTCGGATCAACCTGAAGAAATTGTGTTAAGCGAACTTATTCGTGAGCAGGTCTTGTTAAATACAAGGGAAGAAGTCCCTCATAGTGTTGCTGTAAAAATTGATCGTATAGAAGAAGTTCCTTTAAAGAAGAATAAAGGTGATTTTTCTAAAAGAACGGCTGTATTGGCTACTGTTTTAGTAGAACGTAAAAGTCAGAAAGGAATTTTAATTGGCAAAGGAGGGTCTATGCTGAGAACGATAGGTCAGGAAGCGAGGCTTCAGATGCAGAAACTTATAAATGGCCCTGTATATCTTGAGCTTTTTGTAAAGGTTGTTCCTGATTGGAGAAGCAAACCAGGAAGACTCACTGAACTAGGGTATGAAGGTAAGTAATTGCGATGAGAACATATCGAATTGAAGTGCTGAGCCTTTTCCCTAAATCTTTTGACAGCTTGCTTCAACTCGGTGTCATTGGAAGAGCTTTGTCTTCAGGAATTGCGGATCTTAGAGTTTTTAATCCTAGAGATTACACAAAAGACAGCTATCGCCAAGTAGACGATGAGCCATATGGCGGAGGTGCCGGAATGGTCCTTAAGCCTGAGCCTTTCTTCAGGGCTTTTGACGCGATTCCTGTTTTGCCAAAGAGAAGAGTGTTGATGATGACACCACAGGGTCGTCGCCCATCGCAAAAAAAATTCCTTAATTGGGCCACACAATATGACCAGCTTGTTTTTATTTGTGGTCAATATGAGGGTTTTGATGAGCGTATTAGAACTCTTGCTGATGAAGAGATTTCCTTAGGTGATTTTGTGATGACCGGAGGAGAACTAGCTGCAATGTCAATTATTAATGGAGTTATAAGATTGCTCCCAGGGACGATCGGAAGCTCAGAATCATTAGTGGAAGAAAGTCATTCAGACTTACTACTTGAACATCCTCAGTACACTCGTCCTGCGAGGTTTAGAAATCTTGAAGTTCCGATGGTTTTACTAAGCGGTAATCATTCAGAGATTAAGAAATGGCGACAAACTCAAAGGGAATTAAGAACTAGGGCACGAAGACCTGAACTTTATGAACAATGGATTCAAGAAAAAGAGACATCGTATAATTCTAGGAAAAATTCATCTGCTTCACTTAGCTTGAGCTTGCCAATAGGGAGCGAATGCGACATTCCAGACCCTTGGCTTGAGGATTGAGGCTCCGACAATCTTTTAACGAATGATAAGTAGGGAGTTATAGATTGAGTTCAGACTGTATTGAGAATTAAATTAAGTAATTCTTACCAGTGAGAAGTTAGCCGGTTTAAGACGTTGATAATGATTTGGACATGTTTTGAGCAGTCAGTTATCAGTTCGAGTCTGTTAGCTAAAATTCAAGAAAAATTAATTTTAATGTTTATAATTGATAGAAATCCCTTTTAATTTAACTCATATGCCAATAAGAAAAAATATATGTAAGAAAATAATGGAAATATTTCCAGCTTATCCAGACCCCCTTGATCCTCATTTGTGGGAAATATTTAATACAAACGAATATATCAAAGGTACAGTCGATTACCAAAGAAATGTAAGATATTCATCTTCTTTAGCTTCCTATGAATGGGAGAAAAATAACCAAATAAGCTGGATAAGACAGTATTTTTTTTCTAGAATAACTGAGGAATCTCTTAAAGGTAAAACGCTTTTAGATTTAGGATCCTTTACTGGTGGGCGTGTAACTGCTTGGACTGAAAAGTATAAACTATCAAAAGGGTTTGGTTTAGACATAAACCCTATATTTCAGCTTGCTTCTGAAGAATTTGCGAAAAGTGTTAATGCTAACAATGTTTATTTTAAAACAGGCTTTGGTGAGAAATTACCTTATGAATCTAATTCATTGGATTTTATTGTGTCAACAGATGTCTTTGAACATGTTCAAGACTTAGGAATGGTCCTAAATGAATGTTATAGAGTTTTGAAAAAAGGTGGCAAGCTATGTGTAGCTTTCCCTCAATACATGCAGCCATTAGAAGCTCATTTAGGCATGGTGACAAATGCACAGGCATTACAATGGCTTTTCTCAGGAGAAATAATTGCTGAAGCTTATAATGAAATAATAGAACAAAGAGCACCTGATTCTTATTGGTATAGACCTGTAGCTTTCCCTCTAAGGACTTGGGAAAAGTTATTTAGCTTAAATGGAACATCTATTAAGGACTTTAAATCATTGATTCTTAATCAGAGTTGGACTTCTAAAGAATATAAAATCAAACCCATATTAACGGATGGAAGAAAATCTGAATGGCTCGTATTTAAAGTTTTAAGCAAGCTCTTAACTCCTTTTGCCTATGTACCCTTTTTAAATGAATTGTTTTTGGGACGAATTAATTGTATTTTAACTAAATAAGTATAATCAAACCTTTAGGTTCTATTTGACATTTATTCATATGTTACTTAAAAGGTTTTTTTGAGAAATTCGCCTGAAATATTTTCTAAAGGTTTTAGGGCAAAGGATTATTTATATTGCTTTGAGTCAGTGATTTCTAGCTTGGAACTATTCAAACCAGCTACCTTAAAACATGACTAAAGCTTTCCCACAGTTAAGAATAGGCAACGAATATTACATTCCTGATCCTTGGTTAGATGATTGATTCTATGACTAGCTTTTGAAGATTGACGTGATAGAACAATAGAGTCCCAGTTGGATCCCAGGTTGAGTAACCATCAGCAAAGTAAAGAATCCTAGTCACAGAAGAATCCCAGAAAACCTTATTTAATTTCTTCGTGAAAATAGTACTTGGTGAAATTGATTTCAGATCAAACAAACTCAATCATTAAAGTTCTATCGCCGAGTTCTTCTCTAAAATAGAAAAACCATAATAAAAGTCTAAATAAATACTTATGATGTCTAATTTATAGTAAATAGTTCAATAAAATTTCTCAAAAGATATATTTACGATAACTAATAAATCTATCTAAAAACTTATAATTTGATACGTGCACCTGTTCTAAATTCTAGAGCTGCGACTCCTCTTTCATAGCGGAAATTATTGTCATCATCTCCAAAAACCCCATGAGTTGATGTTCCAGAAGCATCTCTATAAGCTGCTTCAAAAAATAAATCAGATTTAGTGTTGATAAAATAACTTAAACCTGTTTTGATTTGATATGCAAGCATATTATGGTGTGGAGTTGCAGTATGGGATCCACCCGTATCAGGATGAAAATTACCTAAGGCTCTTTTACTAATACCAATTCCTGCTGCTAAGTATGGAGAAAACTTGGAACCTTTAATCGACCAATCTCTATAACTTGTTAGGAAAATACTTTCAACTTTTACAGGTCCCCAAGCTTCACCTTCTTCTCCAAGATGATTATTGTATCCATAGTAATCAGATGTACTTTTTAGGTAAGTAAGTTCTAAACGATACTTCTCACCAAAGTCATAACCTAATCCTAATTCAGTTGAATTGCCTGTATCTATCTTAAAATCACCCTTATAAGGTACTGAATCTTTATTAAGCCAAGTTTGATCTTCTATATTTGCAGAACCTGAACCGATAGTAATATAAACCCCTTTTTTGCTATCATTTTCTTCTGCAATTGTGGAAGGAGAGAAGAGGAAAAGAGAACATATGCTGATTAGACTTAGGACCTTGTGTCTTTTCATCTTTTAATTTCTTAGGCTAAATTTATAACCTTTAATAATTTAGCTATAAGAAAAATTTTTTATAAGTTTGTGAAGGTTAAAACTTTGCTTCTTCGTGCACATTTCTCTCAAAGTCAATCGTCTCCGCTATAATGGGAACAGCTCAAGATACTAGATATTTAATCTTAATTGAATGTTGTTGTTGAATCCCAGCGGTGTCCAAACCTATATCCATTACCTGTAATCCCTTGCTATGACTGGCTCGAAGTGCAACCTCCGCATCGGCAACGGATATGATATTCATCGATTGGTTCCTGATAGGGCTTTAATTGTTGGAGGGGTGAAACTTGAACATCCTTCTGGATTAGGTCTGGATGGTCATAGCGATGCGGATGTACTTGTTCATGCCTTGATGGATGCAATGCTTGGGGCTCTCTCATTAGGAGATATTGGAAAATATTTCCCCCCAGAAAATGCTGAATGGAAGGATGCAAACAGTTTGGTTTTATTAAAGAAAGTTTCAGAGTTGCTTAAAATAGAAGGTTGGCAGGTGGTAAATATTGATTCTGTTGTTATCGCTGAAAGACCTAAACTAAAGCCTCATATCAACTTGATGTGTGAAAATATTGCCAATTCTATTGGTATAGACTGTAAATCAGTTGGCGTTAAAGCAACTACAAATGAATTGCTTGGACCTGAAGGTAGAGAGGAGGGGATTAGCAGTCACGCGGTTGTCTTATTAGAAAGAATATGATGCTTTTTTTATTTTCATTATTATCTAGAAGAGTGATCAATTGTTTTTCAGCTCTTTTTTTTGTAGTTATCTCTTTATTCAGTAATACACAAGTTGCATTAGCTGCTGCTTCATTCGAATTGAATCCTTCTAGTCAACCGATTGTTGAGTTCCTTCGACTACACGTTCCTAATCAAGATCGAAATGCTTGGTTAATTGCTGAACAAAAGAGTTGGGAGCCATGGTTGAAAAAGCAAAAGGGTTTTCTTGGCAGACAGCTCTTGTGGGACCCTGAGGCAGAAGAGGCTCTCCTGCTTATCAGTTGGGCTAGCCGCACTGAGTGGAAAATGATTCCCAATGAAGATATAGATCATGTTCAGAATGCCTTTGAAGCAATAGCGAGTGATTTGACTGGTAGGGAAGGAATTAATCCTTTCCCTATTAAATCCCAAGGTGAATTCTTTCCTCAATGATCGAAAAAGAAGCCCTCCTAGATCTCGATCGCTTACGTCGTTTAGGAATGGTTGAAGCGATATGGGGGGAACACAAGTCATGTGATCAAATTATTGGGATTCTCAGAGATCTAGAGTCAGCTTCTCAGTTGGCACTTGTAACGAGATTAACTCAGGAAAAAGCAGAAACTTTATTGCAGACTTTTAAACAAGCCAAGTACCATCCTCAAGCATCATGTTTAACATTAGGACCATCCTTTGACATAGATGAATCACTGGGAGAGGTTTTAGTTGTAACTGGTGGAACAAGTGATTTAAATGTTGCAGCAGAAGCTTTTGTCTCATTAAGATGCCATGGTGTTAAAGCAGAGGTTTTGATGGATGTAGGTGTCTCTGGATTGCAAAGGCTATTAGGAAGATTGGATAAGTTCAAAACTGCTAGAACTGTAATTGTTTGTGCTGGGATGGAAGGAGCTCTCCCAACAATCATTGCAGGACTGATTCCTCAGCCAGTTATTGGGTTGCCGGTATCAGTTGGATATGGTGTAAGCATGGGAGGCAATGCTGCCTTGCAAGGCATGCTCGCAAGTTGTGCTCCAGGATTACTTGTAGTGAATATTGACAATGGTTACGGCGCTGCTATGGCAGCCTTAAGGATTATTAAATCAAGTTTTCATTAGCAATAATTGAATTCAGAGATGTTAGTTGCTGTTTAAATCCAGAATTTCTTCAAGCCATAAAGTTATTGAACGTGACAATCTACCTTCTTGATAGCGAGACAATGCCTCTGCAATAACAGGAGTATTTACCCAATTTAATGACCTGGATCTTTTGTTTTTCAAAGAAAATATTACTTAGTTTCTTGAATCTGGATCACAAATATAAAGTTTGCAAGTGGTTGAACACAAGATTAATCGTGTTCTTCATATTTCATCCCTAATCTAGAGAGTTCATTGCTATGAGTTTGCGACTCAACATCCAGCAAACGATTTACAAGCTCTGATAGATCACGTTGAGCTAATTCACCATTGCTTTCCCACTTCATTGAGCGAGGCTCAGGTTGAGATGAAGTAGACACTTTTAAAAAAATAACTTTCGTTTAACTTAACTGTGTTAAAGCCCTGACTTGGCTCATGTTGCGAGTTTTTAGTAGAAGAAAATCTTAAGATTTAAAAAAAAAGGACTTTTTGGGAAATAATTCCATAAATGCTTAAGATTTAGAAGGTAAATGGACCTGATTCTTGCAGAAATAATTTTCGATTACTTTTAGTAAGTGATAGGCGATAGGTGAAAATATGCGTCAGTGGGAGGTTCGTTCCTATTGCATTTATCAAAAAGAATTTGATCACCCTCCGCCAACAACCGTAACTATTTCTAATCTATCCTCATCATTTACTTCCTGATGCTCCCACCTTTGTTGATTTAGAATTACCCCATTAAATTCAACGACTATCACCTTTGGGTTGAAACCAAGTGCAGCTATTAATGATGAAAGGTTTGGGTTGGCTTCTTGAAAACTTATAATTTTAACTTCCCCATTGATTAAGAATTTCATTTTAGTTTCTCCAAAAGTTCTTTGCTGGCTGTGTATGGATCCTCTGCACTCATGATCGCATTTATTAAGGCTATTTTTTTGCCCCCTAAACGATTGATTTCGGATATGTTTACTTTATTTATTCCCCCAATTGCAAACCAAGGAATATCAATTTTGTTTGAAATCTTTTTTATAAAATCTATGCCAAGGTTTTTTTTATTTGGCTTTGAATGGGTTTTGTATATAGGGCCCACTCCTAAATAGTCACATGGCTTTTTCTTAGCACTTTCAATTTCTTTCAAGGAATGTGTGCTGAGTCCAATTATCTTCTCATGACCAATTAACTCTCTTGCAATTTCTATAGGAATATCTTCTTGCCCTAAATGAATTCCATCAGCCTCTGATGCAATTGCAATGTCTATTCTGTCATTAATTATGAAAAGTGAATTATGGCTTCTACATAATGAGGCTATGTTTTTTGCTAGTTCTAGGTTTTCTGAATCCGTTCCTTCTTTGCATCGAAACTGAATCATTTTCACTCCTGCCTTTAAGGATAAGGAAACAGTTTTGATTAATTTTGGATGAGGTCTTGTTATTAAATAAAGCTTGCAGCTGTTAAGTATCTCAAGTCTAACTTTACTATTGGAAGCTTTTAAAACATCGATCTCTAAATCATAAATTCTGTATCTAATATCTGCTGATATCCTTGATAGTTCTGGATGAGTTGTGCGTGTAAATTCTTCTATGACTCTTAACGCTTCTTGCACTCTTGCGAAATTTGCTGCGACTATTTCTTTTGGGTGAATCCGGTTTAATTGTGCTGGATGCTTTAAACCTGCTCCTTTATCATTAGATGTAGACCGAGCTTTTTTATAGTATTCATAGTGATGTTGCCCAAGTTGTTGTCTCCAGTCTTTAAGGGTGATTACAAAATCTTTATTATTTAATCCAAATCTAGACCAATCTTCAATCACTCGAAGACCTTCCCTTGCTCTATCGAGATTGGCATCTATTAGCTGAGCCACATCTTGGGTTGTCTTATGGGTGAAACTCATCTGTTTCGTGCCAATGTAAAGGAGGTTTCACTTCCCCTGTTCATGGAAAAAACTGATTTTGATAGCACTAATGTGCTCATTTGGGGAGTTTTATTGCTTGGTGGTATTGGTTTTTTTGTGGTTTGGGGTCTCACAAATGCTTATCCCTAACCTGCTTAATTCTATCGCTAAGTCAAGATAGAAAGAGCTTGTTTTGCATCTAAGTTGATCTGATTGCTTAGATCTTGAAGACTATCAAATTTTTTCTGCCCTCTAATTCTTTCAATTGGTTTAACCACCAGATCTTTCTGCGCAAGATTTAATTTCTTATTTATGAAGTGGACTTCTGTTGCTGAGTGAGCATTTGGATCAACTGTAGGTTGAAGCCCTAGATTCATAACTGCAGGAAAGAAAACGTCCGTGTCAGCGTCTTTTGCGAATGCAGCATATACTCCGGGACCTGGCAAAAGTTTCCTTGCATCAACCTCAAGGTTTGCTGTAGGCCAACCTATTTCTTTCCCTAGCCCTTTCCCAGATACCACTGAGCCACAGAATGAATATTCCCTCCCAAGAAGAATGTTTGTAAGTTTCAAGTCTCCTGCTCTTAGAGCCGACCGGATTCGACTACTGCTCATTCGCCCTTGATCATCTTCAATTATTTTCCCTACAGAAACTTCGACATTTGATTCTCTTCCTAGCTTGGACAAAATCGCAGGATCTCCTTCTCTATTCTTACCAAACCTGAAGTTTGCTCCTATTGATATGTGTTTTGCCTGAAGTTGCTTTATTAGGACTTGGTCAAAGAACTCTTTTGCACTTAAAGACGCTAATGATAAATCAAATGGCACTAGAACTAACTGTTTAATTCCCAAAGGTTCCAATAAAACCGCTTTTTCAGAAGGAAGATCAAGACGAAGTCTGGTTTCACCAAAAAGCACTTCTCTAGGGTGAGGCCAAAAGCTTACAACTGTTGGAATGCCGAGGTTGGTTTTTGATATTGTCTTTATAACGCTTCTATGACCTGCATGAAGACCATCAAAGCTTCCAAGAGCTAAAGCTGTAGGAAGATGAGCTTGAAGAGGGGAGCAGACTGATATCAAGATGAACGTGCAATTTTCATGATTTGGTGGCAAGTTTGAATTAATACCGCATTAACTTTGATGGCTGACCAGCCTGATTTTCCTTTGCTTGCCCTAGGCCTGAGACGAATTGGCTGGATACGTTTTTGGATCCAAACAGTGCTTGGAGTAGTGGTAGTAGGCGTTTTGCTTTTTAACAATGTAGGTAGCAGTTTAGCGAGGAACTCAGAAAGAGCTTTAGGGCTAGGACCTGGATTGTCCCTAACCAGTTTGGCTTTTATTTTATTGTTATACAGCCTTTGGCAGGGTTGGTTAATAGTACTGACTGGAAGAGCAATTAATAGTCCCGCCCGTCCTAGTAGAGGCGAGACGGCTCGTTTGTTAAAGAGGGGGCTGATAGTGGATTTGTTGGGATTAGTTTTTTCTTCGGTTGGTTATCAATCATTAGCAGGGGCTCTTTTTGTACAGGCATCGATGCAAGCTCCTGGTATTTCTATTGGGGCAGGTATGAGATCAATGGAAAATTATCCTATTACATCTTTAGAAATGCTTTCGGTTTTAAGTAATACCCAAGTATTGTTTGCACATTTAATTGGTTTGATTTTTTCTCTTTGGCTGCTTCAAAGGATTTATCGTTCAAGGTGATTTCTAAAACTTAACTTTGGGAGATCATCAATATTTCCTCTCCAAAACAAATCTGGTTGGATAGGAGTTAGAGATGGTGATTTCGTTTCAATTTGCGAAACATCACTTGGCCATTCAATTGGACCGTCTCCTGCAGATTGAATATCTTTGACTGCTTCTCCTGCCATCCAGTAATAGGTGTTACCTCTAGGGTCTTCGCGTTTGCTGAATTGTTCCTCATATTGTCTAATTGAAAGTCGAGTCCATTTAATTTCTCCCATTTCCGTTGCGATACATGGTGGAATGTTGAGATTGAGAAGCAATTTTTTCGGCCAGTTTCTAGACAATGCATCTTCAGCAATATTTAATGCTATCTCTCCAGCAGTATTAAATTTCTTCCATTGAAAGCTGGCTATGCTTACTGCTAGTGAGGGAATATTCTCAAGGGTTCCTTCAAGAGCAGCAGCAACTGTCCCAGAGCAGAAAATATCTGTTCCAAGATTTGGACCATGATTTATACCAGAAAGTATTAAGTCTGGTCTTTTCTCAAGAAGTTCATTTAAGGCAAGCTTTATGCAATCTGCAGGTGTTCCATTACATCCCCATGCCTTGATGCCTTCCCCAAAAAGCTTATCAGCTCTCTCTGCTCTAATCGGGGCATGCAAAGTAAGTCCATGGCCAGTTGCAGAGCGTTCTTGATCTGGACACACAACGGTAATCTCATGCCCTCTACTTGCTGCTGCAATAGCAAGAGTTCTTATCCCTTCTGCAAAAACACCATCATCATTAGTGATTAAAATTCTCAAAGGTTTCATTGTTTCTGAGGTCTCTTTTTTAAATTAGTACCCATAGTTGTTTAAAATTGTATTTAATGTCTTTTTCTTGTGAGTAATAACTTTTCTCTTAAGCAGCTAAATGATGACCTTGAGAGGTTGGAAAAAGAAGCTGCTAATAATATTACTCTTGCAGGGGATAAGGAAGACCTCGAAGGTCTGAGGATACAGTTTCTTGGTAAGAAAGGACGTTTGTCTAAGATTCTTGGGACGATGGGATCTTTGAATA
Source organism: Prochlorococcus sp. AG-412-P08 (assembly GCA_003214695.1). Lineage (GTDB taxonomy): Bacteria > Cyanobacteriota > Cyanobacteriia > PCC-6307 > Cyanobiaceae > Prochlorococcus_E. The sequence goes on along the minus strand of QCLI01000003.1, from coordinate 5,488 downwards.
GCGCTGAACGGCCAATTGTTGGTCAAAGGGCAAACTTGTTGAAAAATCAACTTCAAGAACTAATTGCTGAGAGGTTAAGTAAATTAAATGAAAAAGCTTTAACTGAATTAATTGCCAGTGAAAAACTGGATATCACTGCTCCACCTGCTGGGAGGCCATTTGGTCATAGACATCCTTTAATTTCAACAACCGAACAGATTGTAGATATATTTTGTGGTCTTGGATATGAAGTTCATGAGGGTCCTGAAATTGAAAATGATTTTTATAACTTTGAGGCTTTAAATATCCCAGAAAATCATCCGGCAAGGGATATGCAGGATACTTTTTATTTAGAAAATGATTTGCTCCTGAGGACGCATACCTCGCCAGTTCAGATTAGATGTCTTGAGAAGACCCCACCACCTGTCAGGATTGTTGCCCCAGGGAGGGTTTATAGAAGAGATGCTGTTGATGCAACTCATTCCCCTGTTTTTCATCAAGTTGAAGTTTTAGCAATTGATAAGGGATTGGATTTTAGTCATCTTCGTGGAACTGTTATGGCTTTTTTAAAGACCTTTTTTGGTGATTTGCCTGTTCGATTTAGAGCAAGTTATTTCCCTTTCACAGAGCCTTCTGTTGAAGTTGATGTTCAATGGAAAGGTAAGTGGCTTGAGGTCATGGGATGTGGGATGGTTGACCCTGCCGTTTTAGAAGGATTGGGGATTGATCCTGATATTTGGACTGGATTTGCAGCTGGATTAGGAGTAGAGCGTTTCTGTATGGTTCGACATGGCATTGACGATATTAGAAGGTTTTATACAAGTGACCTTCGATTTTTAGAGCAGTTCTAGGTGTGATTATGCCCTATAATTTCTATAGAACTCTAGTTAGATTTATCATAAATAATAATTTTAAATTAAAGTGATTACGTTGTTGCTTGTTTTTATCAGTGCCTAGATTAGGACTGATTCTTAATGATGGTAAGAAGCTTTCTGTCGAGACAGCTCTTCATATTCAAAATAGGTTTGAGAAATCAGGGTATGAAGTTATAAGGGCTAGTAGCTCTGGGGGGATGGTTGGATTTGCTAACCCTGATCAACATATGAGAACCCTTGGTTACAACGCCTGCGTGCCAGAAGATTTTGATTCTTCTTTGGAATTAGCCATTGTTTTAGGGGGTGATGGAACAGTCCTTTCTGCTGCTCGACAAACAGCACCAATTGGCATCCCTATTCTTACGATAAATACCGGTCATTTAGGCTTTCTTACAGAAACTTATTTACCTGATCTTGATAAAGCGCTTGAGAAGGTTTTAACAACAAAATGGGATATAGAAGAAAGAACAAGCCTTGTTGTAAGTGTTTTTAGAGGAGATCAAAGGCGATGGGAGGCTCTTTGCCTAAATGAGATGGCATTGCACAGAGAACCTCTTACAAGTATGTGCCATTTCGAAATATCAATTGGGAGACATGCCCCTGTCGATATCTCCGCAGATGGAGTGATTCTTTCTACCCCTACTGGTTCTACTGCTTACTCTCTAAGTGCAGGTGGACCAGTGATTACACCAGATTGTCCAGTGCTTCAACTAACTCCAATAGCTCCTCACTCTTTAGCATCAAGAGCACTGGTCTTTAGTGATTTGGAACCTGTAACAGTTTTCCCTGCTACGCCCGAAAGATTAATGATGGTGGTTGATGGAACGGCAGGGTGTTATGTCTGGCCAGAAGATAGAGTCCTTATCAGAAAAAGCAGTCACCCTGTAAGGTTTGTTCGTTTATCTGATCATGAGTTTTTTCAAGTACTTCGCAACAAGTTGGGCTGGGGTTTGCCTCATATTGCTAAGCCAGATAAAAATTGAATTTTCTTGAGGCGCCCTTCCTATTTGAATTTTCCTTTAATAATGAAAACAGGATTAATTGGATGCAGCCTAGTGCCTTTACTTAATGCTACGCCTCTGAAGTTTTGGTGTTGACTAACTTTCAACTCGCATTCTTTTGATTTTAGTATTAATAAGATTTTTTCAAGGCTTTCTAAAGTTGCCAATGGAATCACGATGACTCCCTTAGGCGAGAGGTTCTTTATAGCTGCTTCAATAAGGTCGGTTTTGTTAGAACTTCCACCACCAACTATTACCCGATCTGGTTTTGAAAGATCATTAGGAATTCTCCCTCCTTGCAATAGAGATAATGCTTCTGCTTCAATGACTTTACTTGGTGAAACTGATAGGCGTTGTGCATTGGCATGAATTAATTCCTTTCCACCTATACGTTTTTCAATGGAAAGAAGCTTGAGTTTTGGCCTTATTCTTAATGCTTCTAGACCAATTGTCCCAGCTCCTGCTCCTATATCCCAGATGACTCCATTTTCAGGAAGCTCAAGATCCGCTAGAATTTGTACACGGACTTCCCTTTTTGTTATAAGACTTGGCCGATCAATATGAGTTAAATAAAAACCATCTGCAATTCCAAAGAGAGGGATATCATTGCTATTGCCTACTGTTGATTTTTTTTTGATTAGAACTACTAGATGAAGAGGATCTAATATTGGCAAAACTTCTTTGTGAGAAATTTGAAATATGCGCTCATCTTTGTGTCCAAGCCTTTCACAAATCCAAAATTGATAAATGTTCTCTAGTTGTGATGCACAAAGAATGTCTTTAACTTCTTGAGCCCCTCCTTTTTTTGGATCAGTAAGGATTCCAATAGTTTGAGGTCGTTGCTGTAAGAGTTTAACTAGAGGACTAGAATCTCGACCATGAAGGCTAATCCAATTAGTGTCTTGCCATGGTCGGGATAATCTTGAGAATGCTAATTGTAACGATGTTGGGGAAGGGTGAAAGAAGAGCTTATCTGCAGGGAAATGCTGGAGAAGTACTCTCCCAATTCCATACCAAAGTGGATCTCCGCTTGCCAATAAAACTACTTGTTGATCTTGCTTCTTAAGCCAATTAATTAAGTCGACTGGTCTATCACTTTCAAAAAATTCAGGGAGTGTGTTCTTTGATCTTTTATCCGTCCACCAGCTATTGAAATTGGTTAAAATTCTTGATGGACCTGCTAGTTTTTTTGTTGAGAGAATAATATTTTGAAGTTTCTGAGAGAGATCTGAAACACCTGATGCTGAAATACCAATTACATGAATAGGAAAGTCACCGTTATTTTTTTTTTGATTGTTTCCCTCCATATGAAAAACTGCTTTAATTATCTAGACTGATTAAATTTTTGTAGCTTCTTGAAGAGTTCATTGGAAAAGACAAGCCTCAACATCAATAAAGATCCTATAAGACGGCAGCGTCAACATGAGCTGCTGATTGCTCTCATTAATCAGCAAGATGATTTGGAATTAATTGACTCAGAGTCGCCACTATTAGAGTCTAAAGGGAGAAATCCGCTTGACCCTGCTCAATGGTTGGATCGTAATCGACGTGTTATGGCTAAGTACCAATCATTAGTTAATTCCTCAATTACTTTAGATGCAATGCTGGACTCGGAGGCAATTCAATGTGATTGAAACTCTTTTTCGCAAATACTTTAAGTATTTTATTTCATTTCTATTAATATCCTTTTCATGTTTATTTATTTGGCCTGCGTCCGTTGACTCAACATTAGAATTTTTTGAGAGCAATCAAGGTGTTCAAATTCAAAGAAGCCTAGAAAGTTTGCGAGATCTTGATGACCAGAGTTGGCAATTAGTTGTTTATCCCAAAGAAGAAAACCAAGATGAATTTGTTCTAAGGATTGTTGGATTTACAGGCAGCCTCAGATTGGATCATCCAACAAAATTAATTGTAAGATCAGGCTTGAAGACTTGGGACCTTGAAGATATAACTTTGGATAATTCCCAATTAGCAAATGATTCTCGTGATGCGGCCGTAGAATTTCTATTGAATCCTTTGTTAAAAGATTTACAAAACAATCGACCATTGAGGCTTTCTTTGAAAGGAGGTTTATCTGAATTGCCAGTACCTCCTTATGTAGTCAAGGAGTGGCGTTCAATGGATCCAATCTCTTACAAAAATGAAAACTGATCTAAAGAAACATAATTGGGTGCCATGGATGAGACGAGTATTGCATTTAGCTTCTTTGGCTTATGGCCAAACTAGTCCTAACCCAATTGTTGGAGCAGTCATTTTAGACTCTCAGCAAAGATTGGTGGGCGAGGGGTATCATTCTTTTGCAGGTCAACCCCATGCAGAAGTAGAAGCTCTCTCTCAAGCGGGATCTTCTGCAAAAGGAGGGACACTATTGGTGAACCTTGAACCATGTTGCCATGAAGGTAGAACTCCACCCTGTACAGATGCGATTTTAAAATCGGGTATTTCAAGGGTTGTAATAGCTGTAAACGATCCTGACCCAAGAGTTTCAGGTAAAGGTGTTGATCTTCTACGTCAAGCAGGTGTTGAAGTTGTTTGTGGAGTTCTCGAGAAAGAAGCTGTTTACCTTAATAGAGCTTTTATCTTTCGTAACCAGACTGGTAGGCCATGGGGAATACTTAAATGGGCAATGAGCTTCGATGGGCGGATAGCACTCCCTAATGGCTCAAGTAAGTGGATTAGTGGGCTGGAATCCAGGGAGAATGTGCATGCTCTTAGGTCAAGATGTGATGCTGTAATTGTTGGAGGTAGAACCGTCAGAATTGATAATCCTTTGCTAACCAGTAGAGGTCTTTCTAAAAAAGAGCCTTTAAGAGTTGTATTAAGTTCTTCATTGGATTTGCCAATTGATTCCCAGCTTTGGGATACCAAACCTGCAAAGACTTTGATTTGTTATGGTCCTGAGAGTGACGCGTCACTTTTAGACTCTCTTCCTAATGGTCCTGAGAAAGTTCTCCTTGAGGAAAACAGTCCTTTTAAGCTCTTAGAGCTTCTTGGTCAAAAAGGATGTAATCAAGTCCTTTGGGAGTGTGGCAGCAATCTTGCTACTGCTGCAATTCAGCAGGATTGTGTTCAGGAGATCTTGTTATTTCTTTCACCTAAGCTTCTAGGTGGGATTTCTGCTATGACACCTTTAGCCGATTTTGGATTTGAATCGATTGAAGAAGTGATCACCTTGAAAGAGCTTTCTTCCTTTAGGAAAGGTGAGGATATTGTCCTAAATATGCTTCTTGATAGTCATTTATAAGAACTTATTTAAATTTCGTTCGGTTCTTACACCTAATTGATTGTATGAGATATGAACAAATTTGTTAGTTTTGTATTCCATTAGGTTTTAGTTGTCATGCCGATTCGTCAAGATGAGAATCAGCCAAATCGTCGTTTTGGAGTCATAAACCTTATTCTCATTGGTTTTGGTGCGCTGTTGCTTTTTAGCAGCTTTTTCCCAAGCCAAAACATGCAAGTACCAAGAGTGCCATATTCATTATTTATAAATCAAGTAAATGATGGTGAGGTGAAGAGGGCATATATTACTCAGGATCAAATTAGGTATGAGCTTTCATCTCCTACTGAAGGAGCTCCTTCGGTTTTAGCTACTACTCCTATTTTTGATATGGACTTGCCTCAACGCTTAGA
>QCLI01000002.1 GCA_003214695.1 Prochlorococcus sp. AG-412-P08 | reverse complement strand
ACCTCTGTAAACAACCAGAAGGTTGAAATGATTGTTGACGAAATTGAGAACCAACTACAACAGCGCAACCAAAAAGAAATTAACAGCTCAGACTTAGGAGAAATGATTTTGCTTCATCTAAAAGGTTTGAATGAAGTTGCATATATACGTTTTGCTTCGGTTTATCGGCAATTTAATGGCATCAATGATTTTATTGACACTTTAGAAAGTTTTAAACCTTCTGAGAAGTTTGCGACAATTGTCTAATAGCTGAGGTGTAGAGTGGAGAATCAGTTCCTTTAGATTTGCAGGTCTAAAGTACTCAATCTCGCATTGCCTCGTAGGCATACTGCTATACAAACATGTCTGAAAACTCCTCTACGCCAGTCCCAGAGTTAGAAATAGAACAAAATGGCAATAATCCCAAAGATCCAGTCGAGCCTGATCACAATATTGATTTAATAGCTGAAGAAGCTATTGCAGAAGACGCATTAATTCCAGAGGATGTTCCCACTGCAGATGATTCAGATAGCAGAGTCAAGAAATATGATTTTGATGGGGCAGGTTTTTCTATAGATGAATTTGACTCTCTCTTAGAAAAATATGATTACAACTTTAAACCTGGAGACATAGTAAATGGAACGGTCTTTGCCTTGGAAACAAAAGGGGCAATGATTGATATTGGGGCAAAGACAGCAGCTTTTATGCCCATGCAAGAGGTCTCCATTAACAGAGTAGAAGGCCTTAGTGATGTGCTACAGCCATCCGAGATAAGACAGTTTTTTATAATGAGTGAAGAGAATGAAGATGGGCAATTATCACTTTCAATACGAAGAATTGAATACCAACGAGCATGGGAAAGAGTAAGGCAGCTACAAAAAGAAGATGCCACTATCTATTCAGAAGTTTTTGCAACTAATCGAGGAGGAGCTCTAGTAAGGGTAGAAGGCTTGAGAGGATTTATACCGGGTTCTCATATCAGTACCAGGAAAGCGAAGGAGGAGCTTGTTGCAGACTTCTTACCTCTGAAGTTTCTAGAAGTAGACGAAGAAAGAAATAGGCTGGTATTAAGCCATCGAAGAGCACTAGTTGAGAGAAAAATGAATCGCTTAGAAGTAGGAGAAGTTGTTGTAGGCGCAGTTCGAGGGATAAAACCATATGGAGCTTTTATAGATATAGGTGGAGTTAGCGGCCTGCTCCATATTTCAGAAATCAGCCACGAACATATCGAGACTCCTCACTCTGTTCTGAATGTGAATGATCAAATGAAAGTAATGATCATCGATTTAGATGCTGAAAGAGGTCGTATTTCGCTCTCCACAAAAGCATTAGAGCCCGAGCCTGGAGATATGCTAACTGATCCTCAAAAAGTCTTCGACAAGGCTGAGGAAATGGCTGCTAAGTATAAAGAAATGCTCCTAGAGCAGGCAGAAGAAGGCGAAGATCCCATAGTTTCAATGGAAGTTTAGAAAGTCAAACTGTAATGCATCAGCTCCTTATAAAGGGGAACCCTATATGTAGGATTAGTGGTATTTTATTTGACAAAGATGGTACTTTAATTAATAGTCAAAACCGGCTCTTAGCATTAGCAAGATCTAGAAAAGAGCTAGCAAAAAAAATCTTCCAAAGAGAAGAGTGCACTGTATCAGAAATAACCAGGCTCAACTACCTATTATCAAAAGCCTACGGGTTAAGAAAAAGTTCCATAGACCCAAATGGTCCTATGGCAATAGCTTCAATGAAGGATAATTTAATTTCAACTGCAACTATATTCTGTCTTCTAGGTAAAAGCTGGTCGAAATCATTAGAAATGGCAAATGAGATTTTTGAACGAACTTCACGACAATCACTGAATTCCAAAATTAACAATATTCGAGAAGAGCTTCTTCCTGGAATAGTTGATTTAGTTAAAAAGTCTACGAAACGAGAACTGAAGCTTGCAATTATTAGCAATGACTCCAGGGCTGGAATTGAAAGTTTTTTAATAAATAATAAACTGGAAAAGCAATTTCCTTTTTTTTGGAGCTCAGAAGATAATCCTCCTAAGCCAAGTCCAATAGCTATCAAGAAACTATGTAAACTAATGAATTCAAAGATCTCAGAGTGCGCTCTAATTGGTGATTCAGATACTGATCTCAAAATGGCAAAAGCTGCTGGTGTAGCAGTTGCTATTGGATACACTGCTGGATGGGAAAAACCACCTTTGTTGTTCGAGCATCACCATCTAATTAATCATTGGAATGAGTTAAGCTTTAAATGATCTTATACAATAAAGTTATAAGTAATTAAAAGCCTTGAGCAATTTTGTTTTCACTTCCGAGTCAGTAACAGAAGGGCATCCTGACAAAATTTGTGATCAAGTTAGTGATGCCATATTAGATGCACTTTTAGAGCAAGATCCAAACAGCAGAGTAGCTTGTGAAACTGTTGTAAACACTGGGTTATGTCTAATCACTGGAGAAATCACCTCTAAAGCAAAGGTAGATTTCATTAATTTAGTAAGAGAAGTAATTAAAGAGATTGGATACTCCGGTGCTAGAGCAGGTGGTTTTGATGCTAACAGCTGTTCAGTACTCGTCGCATTAGACCAACAATCACCAGATATTGCTCAAGGTGTAGATGAAGCCGATGATAACAGTGACAATCCTTTCGATAAAATAGGTGCTGGGGATCAAGGGATAATGTTTGGCTTCGCCTGTAATGAAACTCCCGAATTAATGCCTCTACCTATCAGTATTGCTCATAGGCTCTCAAGAAGGCTTGCAAAAGTAAGGCATCAAGGAGATCTGGAATACCTTTTACCAGATGGGAAAACCCAAGTAAGTGTTCTTTATGAAAACAATGAGCCCATAGCAATTGACACAATCGTCATTTCTACACAACACACAGAGACAGTTAAGGGAATATCAAACGAGAATGGAATTAGGGAAAAAATCAGTGAAGAACTATGGGATTTTGTTGTAAAGCCAGCCACTGAAGAGCTTCCCATCAAGCCTATAAAAGGGAAAACTCGCTTCTTAGTTAATCCAACTGGAAAATTTGTAGTAGGAGGGCCTCAAGGAGATGCTGGCTTAACGGGAAGGAAAATTATTGTTGACACATATGGAGGGTATGCAAGACATGGAGGTGGGGCCTTCTCAGGTAAAGATCCAACAAAAGTAGATCGTTCTGCAGCCTATGCAGCAAGGTTTGTAGCTAAAGCTCTTGTTGCAGCTGGTTTAGCAAATCGTGTAGAAGTCCAACTAAGTTATGCAATTGGAGTCGCGAACCCAGTTTCAATTTTGGTAGAAACGTTTGGGACTGGAAAACTTTCAAATGAAGAGTTTACTGATTTGGTTAAAAAGAATTTTGACCTAAGGCCAGGAGCAATTATTGATCAATTTGGACTTAAAGATCTCCCAAGTAATAGACAGGGTCGCTTTTATCGAGACGTTGCAGCATATGGTCATTTCGGGAGACCCGATTTGCAACTTCCCTGGGAAAATGTGAGCGAAAAAGCAATTGAATTAAGGAAGCTTCATATATAAAAAATCAAATCAATGCAAGAAAGTCCGTTAGTGCTTGGAATAGATCTTGGCACAAGCGGTGTTCGAATAGCTTTGATTAATATTAATTATGAGCTCATATATTACTCATCAAGCGAATATTCCATCGGACTACAAAAATGTGAGGACTGGAAAAATAGTTGTAGGGAGCTTATAAAAAATATCCCTTCAAAGAAAAAAGAAAGAATTATCGCATGTTCAATTGATGGAACTTCTGGAACGTTAATGGGATGTGATTACAGCGGAAATTCTCTTGGAGATGCCTTGCCATACTTTGATTCATGTATAGCTGAACAAAATGCTGTTCAAAAGAAATATAAAAATTTAAACTTAGCCAGTGGTTTTGGCAGAGCATCTAAATTAATCAATAAGTTTGGAGATGAAATACTTCTCAGACATCAAGCAGACTGGATTAGTGGATGGTTATTAAATGATTGGACATTTGGGGAAGAAGGTAACAATCTCAAACTCGGGTGGAAGATTGTAGAAGGCATATGGCCTCAAGAAATTCACCAACTAAATTGGCTAAACAAACTCCCCGAAATCCTCCCAAGTGGTAAATCATTTGGGAAGATTGGCTTAAATAGGGCAAAAGAATTAAACCTTCCAAAAGAAACTGAGATTATTGCTGGGACAACTGACTCGAATGCATCTGTTATTGCAACAGGTGCCTCATTATCAGAAGGTGTTACTGTTTTGGGAAGCACTATCGTTATTAAAAGTTTTGTCAAAACTCCAATAAATTTTCCAGGGGTGACAACTCACCGGGTTGGCAATCGCTGGCTATGCGGAGGTGCTTCAAATGCAGGCTGTGCCGTGCTTAAACGATTCTTTAACGACAAGAATTTAGTTGAACTCAGCAGACAAATTAATCCTGAATCAGATAGTGGCCTCATGTTTCGTCCTCTTACATTTCAAGGTGAACGATTTCCTATTGATGATCCCTATTTAGAACCAATACTTGAACCTAGGCCAGTAAGTGACTCTTTATTCCTACATGGCATACTTGAAGGCCTGGCTCGAATCGAAGCTCAGGGGTGGGAGAGATTCAAATCAATGAATGTTGATATCCCAAAAAAGATTATCACCATTGGTGGAGGGGCTGGGAACCCACAATGGAGGAGAATAAGGGAAAGGTTAATAGGAATCCCAATCAGAAGCTGCTCAAAACAAGCTGCAGAAGGGGTTGCGAGACTTGCATTGGAAGCATTCACTCGATAATTGATTCACAAAAAAGCCAATTAGGCTAACCCAGGTTTCATAAATCAACGATTCAGAAATCCAAGAAATTGCGCAATAGGAATTAGCGTTGATATAAGATAAAAGCTGCTATTTCTTTTACTAGCGTTTTAAGCCGGGATAGCTCAGTTGGTAGAGCAGGCGACTGAAAATCGCCGTGTCCGCAGTTCAAATCTGCGTCCTGGCACCATTTATTCAGGTTGTAGTAAAAAAACGAGGTATAAATTAAACCTCCATCAACTTTCTTGCAAACAAGTCAGTCTGTTAACTCATAGGCTTATCTCCTAAATTTGAGCAATAAAAGCTTTTATCTGTACATTAAAATGTTCTTTCGATCAATATTTCTATTGAGACAAAAAAGTTCTCAACCTATTCCATTAGAACTTCTAATATATTTTTTCAAATGAATGTTCCTACAGATCAATCTTGATAATCTAGTGCTATCTTGAAAAGAAGATACCTATTAAAGATGCAAGATCATAATAACTCTTATAATAATGCAGATAGCTTTGCTATGATATTTGATGAAGCATGGAAGAAAAATAAATCTAAAGCTGAAGACAGTTTAACAACTGAAGAGAAGATAGATAAGATAATTGAGGAGAATAAAGATCATCCTTTCATCAAGAATTTTCCATCTGAAGCAATTAATGTTGCTAAATTCCGATTAAGGCTACTAGAACTTGAATGATGAATATATCTTCTAAATAAAATCACTTAATCCAACTCTTTTTGCTTAGCAAAAAGAGTTTAAGGCATCTTAAAAAGCTTATCTTAGGAGAAAAAATAATTAAATATAAGTTTACTAGAATCAAAATATCTTTGTTGAAGTTATCTAAATTCGAAATATATATTTAAAACTGAAATTAGACTTTTTATTCACTAAATACTAGATCTTTTATTTTTATTAAAGCCAGTAATAGTTGCAAGTGCAAACATTCCCAGTAAAGCAGCCCCAAGCATCAAACCAGCCCCCTGACTTACACCAGCACCAACAGCAACAATAATAGAATCACTAATTAAGAGACTGATAATTAACGCCGGAGTAAAAAGACGCCAACGCGTCCCACCAATGCCTAAAGCGTAGCTAAGGAAATCAAAAAGTCCTGTCATCAGAAGTCCTGTCATCAAGAAGAAATTGCCTTCCAATTGATTTTGATTAAAACCTTCGATTCTCTTCATTGCCTTCACTCCTACCAAGCGACGAACAGGTTCACGGCCAAATTTTCTTGCTATAAAAAAAGCCATTTGGCAAAAAATAAGATCGGAAAGGACGATAGTTACATAGCCTGTTTTAAATCCAAGCAGAGAGCCCGCCAAAAGCGAATAAACAGAACTAGGCAATGCAGGAAGAATGACGCTTATTCCACGAAGCATAAGTATTCCAAAAGGAGCCCAGAATCCCATTTCTTCGACAGCATCACGAAGAGGTCCTATCCCATAGGTCTGGATAAGCGAAACTAATAAAATAATTAATCCGACTATGAACGTAATTGAAAGAAACCTACGAAACTTCTTCATCTTCAAATCCCTCTAACTCTTTTCATATTTTGCACCTGAAGTTACCTACTAATATCAGAAAATACTTTAATATAAAAACAACTATTGGGCACTCAGAATGCGCAAATGAAGCACAGAGAAGCACATAAAAATCCAATTGGTTCATTTTGAGCACTTAAAGCTCTTTAAAATAAATAAAAAACTAGCCTAAAAGAAGCAAATTCTTCTTATGCGCTAACCATTATGGTTTTCGATAGAGATTATTATAATTATATTTCAATCACAATTTTGAACATAAAAAGTTTGGATAAATTAAGCAAGAATAGATATTGAAACTAGATTGCGGACCTTTGCTGGAACAATCATTTTTCTAAAATTAATCTAATGACTCAAGAAATGAAAAGTGCTTTAAAGCATGAGTTAGAATTAAAGCTATCCGAAATTGATCATTCACCTTATATAGCATATGGCAAAAAACGTGTCTCAGGAAGCAGTCTAATGACATATATAATGCATTGTAGGAGTAAATGTATGCCTGGTCAAGAAAATTTGTTTACCATCAATTCAAAAACTAAGCCCAAAGAAATAAGTAATGAAAATATGATAAGGATGCGTTCTGCTTTCAAGCGAGAGAGGTATTCAAATGAAAAAAATATTAGTAGAGTCAAATTAACACATAACTCTAAAGATTTATTTACTTACAAAAGGTTTGAGCCTCATAGTGATGAGTCTCTGTTGATAGCAATAAATGAATCTTATAAGCAGGTTTTTGGCAATTTGCGTCCGATGTCAAGCGAATGTCCTCCTGAAATACACCGAAGACTAAGGAATGGTGATATTTCAATTAGAGAATTTATTCGCGAACTAAGTAAGTCAGATTTCTACCGCCATCATTTTGTTGAAAGTGTCTCTCAACAAAGGTGCCTAGAACTGAATTTCATGCATCTATTAGGAAGACCATTAATTGAACAAAAAGAATTACAAGAAAGCATCAAGCTAATAAATAAAGAAGGTTTCACTGGACATGTTGATTTCTTGATTGATTCCTTAGAATATGAAGAATTCTTCGGAGAAGATATAGTTCCATTTGCAAGATTCTGGAATTCGCCTTGCGGATCAACTACATCAAGCTTTATCAATACAGCAAAGTTTAGAAAAGGTTATGCAACTAGTGATAACGTAATTTATTAAGGAGAACCTATGTTGCATGACTATTAACAGGCCAACTTCAAATCAAAGACCAGGGAACCAATCATCAAAGACTCCTTCAGGTAAGAAAATTCCAATGGCTATGTCAATGATGGTCGAATCAATGGTTAGGATGATTCAGAATGGTAGCGTCAATCAAACTGAATTAGATTCAGAATAATAATTCAAGCCTCCAAATGGAGATTGAGGAATTTGTAATTAAAAGTGCAGGGCAGTGGAGCTCAATGAGAAGCGGCCACTCTTTGGCCTTCAAGCAATTCGAAGAAATAGTTAGCAATATTAGAATTAATTTGCTTAGCAAAAATGACACAAGAGTAGAAGAATACCTTGATATTGTTGGTTATTCTCAAGAAAAAGTTGTTTCTCCATTTGAGATAGAGTGGATAGGCGAGTCAAACTGGGCAGACAATTCAGAGATTCAGAAGCAAGTCAAAGGGAATAGTTTATTAATTCCTATCAAATACTCAATCAATTCTGGAATTATTTTAAGAAGTAAAGGTTATGCAGAAGATATACAGGCAATAACAAAGTATGTAATTTCATCTGACGGAACAATTATCTTTTCTAGTGCCTACCAACAAACAATTGCAGAAGAGCGCATTTGGTTTATTCATCAGAATGTAAGGTGCAGGTCTTCCGTAATAAGATCTAAAAGCAAGGGTGCAATTCTTCAAACATCATTTGCATCTGAAGTTCGCAAAGTATAGAAATAAATTTAATATGAAAAATACTCATAGCCAAGAAAAGTCTATCTTTATTAAAACAATCTGTGGTAGGTATAGTAATAAGGTACAAGCTGAGGAGGCTCCTAGATTGTATGCTCACATTAATATCTTCTTTAGACTTTTACCTTGGTCTTTGCTAAAGGGCGTAAGCTTTTATTCAGAACAAAGTTATAACCATTCGCCTTGGTCACCATACAGGCAGGCCGTACATAAGCTTTTAATTAAAGGTAAGGTTTTCATCATGCAAAACTATAAAATAGAAAACTCCTATAGATTTGCAGGTGGAGGGTTTGAAACTGAAATACTCTCGACAATAAATAGTTCACAGCTATCCCTAAGAGAAAGCTGTGAAATGAATTTTTACAAATCTAAAAATGATTGTTATACAGGGCATTTAAAAAAAGGTTGCAATCATATTATTGAAAGAGATGGGAGGAAAACTTATCTTGTAAGTAAAGTTATATTTGATAAAAATAATTTCCTAAGTCTTGATGAAGGTTTTGATATTGAAACAGGTCAAAAAATTTGGGGATCTGACAATGGTTACTTAAAATTTCAGAAAATAGATGATATGTGAGTTTAAGCAATTATTCAAAAAATAAGTTCTTTAATATGTACTTTGCTTTTAAGCTAACAAATTCATTAGAGTCGGTTTTTTTTTCTAATATTTTATCCTTCTTAATATTAAACTTGTTATTTTCCATTAATCTCTCATAACACATTAAAGCTGAATAACGACATAGCCAATTTGGAGAAATGCTCTCATCTAACCAATTATCAAAATTAGTTTTAAAAAGATTAGTATCAAGTTGACATGACAATAGAATTGCTTGGGGCTTAAATTTCATAAATGGAGACCAAGATTGATCTAAGCAATGCTCTATTAATTCCAAAGCTAGCTTCTTGAAATCTAGTAAAGGTATGTCCATATATCTAAAAAGAATGACAAGGAAATAAACCGCGCCATAATCTTTTATTAATTTATCCCAATTATTTTCTAAAGCTAGAAGTATCTCACTTGGTTTTTGTTCAAGAAGAATCTTCAGAGAAGCGTAACATTGATTAAAGTCTGGGCTAAGAAGATCATGTATTAATACATTAATGTCAGGAGGGGATATCTTATTCTTAATTAATCTTATTTCCCTAGGATCGTCTAATAAAACAAATTCAATAGAATCTAGAATATTAAATTCTAAAGATTCACTTTGTATCTTCGGCCAAAGTAAGTCAAGAGCTCGTATCCTAAAGAAAGGTGAAATAGGCGTCTTAAGAACATAGCCCAACAATTTATATGCTTGTGAGTCAATAACATCTTGAACAGCAGCTTGTCGGTCATTTTGATTATCAAGATCTAGATAATTTCGTAAAAGATCAGTATCACTTAACTTACCAGTCAGCATCTTTATTGCTGCTATTGATGCTCCCTTAGTTCCTGGAGATATATTATTTTTATAGTAAACTTTTTCTATTTTCGAAAGTTGTGTAATTGCGTTCATCTTAGCCAAGCTTTGAATAAGAACTCGGTGATTATGATTTGGATTATCTAATAATGAGCCAATACAATTATGAAAATCTATATTATTGCAACCAATTTCTTGTAATGCCCACGCAGAGTGCTCAACAAGAAAAGGATCAGAACTGTTCAAAGTCTTACCTATATATGGAATTGCTTTTTTACATTTCATTCTTCCTAACACCTCAATTGCTTTTCTCTTCGCAAGAAGAACTGAGGCTTCTTTAGAGTCAGATTTAACTAAATCTAGAAGAGCTTTTTCAGATTCAGAGCAATAATATTTTGAAAGGTGAAAAACTGCCTTGTAATAGTCGCTTGACAAAGCTAAATCATTTATGGGAGTTTTCAGAATCCTTAAGGCATCGCTCTTGCTTAATGGGGGAAGGTTATCAAATGGCCCTGCATTCATCATTAACAAAATCAAGCCTCTAATAAATATATGATTAAAATCAAGTTTTTCTCATTTATCACTAATTCATAAAAAAATTGCAAGAAGAATCCAAGCCACGCATTGACAAAGAAGATACAGCTCTTAGTAAAGAAGAAGCTGCAGATCTAGCTGCAGAATTAAAAACACAATTAAAGGGAGGGAGAAAGCCTGAGGGAGATATAAATTTAATTAAAAAACTTATTACTGGACTAGGTGACAAAAGAGGTCTTCTAAGAAGAACTTTTGCAGAAAGCCTTGGACTTATTGGTACAGACGCTCTACCTGAACTACGGAAAGCTTTGTTAAACAGTAAAAGTGTCACAGTAAGACGAGCAGCTGCAAAAACACTCAAACTTGTAGGAGATCCTAGTGCTCTTCCAGATCTCTTATATGCTCTTTTAACTGATAAAGATCCAGTTGTCCAAGGTTCCGCAGTAGCTGCGATGGCAATTTTTGGTGAAGATGCAGCTAAAAGCTTACTTTTAGTTCTTGAGAATCCAAACAGTTCAGAAATGCAATGTGGATTAGCAAGTTGGGGGCTCTCATTCATAGGAGCTAAAGGAGCAGAAATTCTTAAACGAGCTGCAATGTCAAATAATGAAAAAGTTCGTGCATCTTCAATTGCAGCTCTTGGAGAACAAATTCAATTATTCTGCGATACCGAAGCAAAAGATATTCTTACTAATGCAATCAATGATCTATCGGATGACGTGCAAATAGAAGCAATTAAACTAATTGGTCTTCTTGATGACCAAAATTGGGATCTGAATCTTATAGGAGAGAAATTAAATTCAAATAATCCTCAAGTTAGAAAACAATCAGCATTGTCTCTAATGAAATTACATGCTATAAGCCAAAGAGAAAATCTTAGGCAATCTCTTCTAAAAGAAAAAGATCTAGAAGTCATTAATGTTATAAATTTAAGCTTAAGTAAAATCGATAGCTAACATTTATTTATAGCTTTATATTAATTAACTTGCAAATTTTGAGCCTGAAAAGCACTTTCTCTAACCATTTCATCTAAAGAACTATCATTAACTATTGATTGAAGAAAAGGGCCTATAGATATTTCATTAATCTCAGATATAGCTGTAACTGCAGCCTTAGCCTTTAGAACATTTTCATCACGACACAAGCATTTCAAATATGGAAGTGTCTTTTCACCATTTTGTCGTAGGAAAGAAATTATAGTGAGAATAATCTCAACAGATTGATCATTAACTGCTGACTCTATTAATGTTTTTATTTCCGCTTCAAAATCATCAAGGCTATGGCTAGATGAAACTATAACAAGAACTTTCAAACAGCTTACTTTTAGGGTCTTCTCCTCACTAGAGATATACATTTCAATTATATACTTAACAATACTTTTACCAAAAGAGCCAAGAGCTTTAACTGATTTTCTTCTAAGTTCAATATTCTTACTATCTAAATTTCTGGTTAATATTTCTATAGATTCCTCAGGCCAGTACTCTCTCATATTGAGAGCTGCAAGTCTATTTATATGAGGATTAGGATGATCAAAATCAGAAAAGATATCTTCTATTGAGGGTATATTTTCCTTCGAAGGCATTTATGTAGCAACTTTAGATTATCTATTAAGCTAAGGCATTTATCAAATAATCAAGCAAGGTTTTAAACTCAGCTGCAGCCTGCTGATTCATATCTCCAGGAATATTTACTTTATCTCTAATATATGTCAATGCTTCTATATATGCAGCAGTAGGAAGCTGGTGAGCTCTAATAACCTCACGCATTCCAGCTATTCCCCATTCATCAAGAGGACCTGTGCCGCCAGTTACTAGGCAATAGTTAATTAATCTCAAATAATGATTAATATCTCTAGCACATTTATCTTTATTAGCTTGATCATAAGACTGACTTCCATAAACATAGTCCAAAGATTCAGATGTGAATCTATCTATATGAATTGCAAGTTTTTCCGCTGCCTCTAATCTTGAAGCAGCTCTATCAAAAGAGCCCTTTACCGATTCAATATCACTAAGTGTAGGGAACCTAGCTGAAGCATCTGCTGAAGAAATTACTGTAGTAACTGCGGATTTCATTTGTATTAACTCTTGAATTAGAAATTAAAGTTGTGCATAAAATTTTCCTTAACTTAAAGCACTAATGACTCGATCAAAATAAGATGCTGCTTCTGAAGCAATATCTTTACAATCTGCGCCTGAGCCAGAATTAATTCCTTCAAACATTTTTCTCCCTGTATTTGTTTCGGTCATAATTGCAACTGTTGCTATTTTCATAATTTCAATTGCTCGAATAGCATTTGCCAATGGCACCCCTAAAGCAAGATAAGTCTCTTTGAGACCGTTGATGCATCTATCATCTAATACAGATGGATCTCCAGCTAAAAGTGCATAACTGACATATCTAAGAATAATTTCTCCATCCCTAAGGCAAGCAGCCATTCTTCTTGTTGGATAGCAATGCCCTCCAGGTTGAGTTAGTCCTGTATTTTCACAAACCATTCCAGAAACAGCATCTGCAGCAATACAAGAAACATTTTGAGTTATTGCAAGGGTTGCATCTATACGTTTATTTGCATCCGCAACATACTGTCTAAGGGACGCAAGCTCAGTGGTCCCTATAGGAGTACCTTTGGAATCAGCAGTTACAACAGCTCGTGAGAATGCATCAAGCATCTGTAAATCTAGAAAACCAGAAAATTTATGTAATGAAAGTGCCTCCTACTGGTATGGAAAACACCGACATCCAACTTAACTCTAAACCTCACAAAGATCAGGCAATCTCTACTCACTCTGCAATGCTTCTTAACTGAAGACCTAAGGTTCCTAAAATCCTAAAAAATGCCAAATATTATTTTGACTAAAAAATTAATTACCAGAAACTTATCACTTTTTTGAGCTAACATTTCAGTGGATTTTTGTCTATGACCTTGCAAGCCACTTCAAAGGAACTCACTGACTCTATAGAGCTGTTGAAAACTTATCGAGATCGGTTAAAAGAAGAGATTATCACTATGTCTCAAAAACTTCGAATATCCCAATCGACAATTGCAGTAAATTTAACAGAAAATATTGAGCTTAAAAATATAGATAAAATACTTAAGAAGCTTGATGATCAAATGAATCAGCTCTCAAATGAGAATACTGTATAATTGATTTTACAAAGCCCTGTCAGATACTTAACTATCTATATATAACTAGGTTTATATCAATACTATGAATAATAAAAGCACATTCCTTCTTGGCCTCAATCAAGATCAATCAAAAGCGGTTAATCATTATGAAGGTCCACTTCTAGTTGTTGCAGGTGCAGGTAGTGGTAAGACAAAAGCATTAACCCATAGAATCGCTCATTTAATTTCAGACTTCAAAGTAGATCCTGCTGAAATTCTTGCCGTAACTTTTACAAATAAAGCAGCAAGAGAAATGAAAGATAGGCTTGAAATTCTACTAGCTAAAAAACTAGCAGAGAGTGATTTAGGCCAACCACTAAGTACATTACATTTATCTGTACAAAATGAACTTCGTACTCGTATTAAGAGAGAAATAACGAAGGATCTATGGATAGGTACATTCCATGCATTATTTGCTCGTTTACTTCGTTTTGATATTGAAAAGTATATTGACAAAGAAGGTTTAAGTTGGACTAGGCATTTCTCTATATATGATGAAACAGATGCCCAAAGTTTAATAAAAGAAATCGTTACGCAAGATTTACAGCTTGATCCCAAAAGAGTTGAACCTAAAAAGATTCGTTGGGCAATAAGTAATGCAAAAAATAAAGGAATGATGCCTGATACTTTAGAGGCAGAAGCTGATGGGAAAAGAGGAAAGTTAACTGCTCAGGCCTATAGAATTTATAGAAAAGCACTAGCAGCAAATAATGCTCTTGATTTCGATGACCTGCTTTTATTACCTGTTCAACTTCTTAAACAAAATGAAGATACAAGAAACTACTGGCATAATAGGTTTAAACATTTACTTGTTGATGAATATCAGGATACGAATTGGACTCAATATGAATTAATTAAATTATTAGTAACAAATGGAGAAAAACCATCTCTATTCAAAAAATGGAAAGACCGTTCGGTTTTTGTAGTTGGTGATGCAGATCAAAGTATATATAGCTTTAGAGCAGCTGACTTTAGAATCTTAATGGGTTTCCAAGAAGACTTTAGTAGTAAAATAGAAAAAATAAATACTTCAAATATTGTTAAACTTGAAGAGAATTATCGTTCAACTTCAAATATATTAGAGGCAGCAAATAGACTGATATCTAATAATAAAGAAAGAATAGATAAGGTATTAAAAGCAACTCGTAGCAATGGTGATTTAATCAAGCTAACAAAATGCGACGATGAGATTGCAGAAGCAGAAGCATTAGTACATAGGCTAAGGATTATTGCAGCAGGAGATAGGAGTTTAAAATGGGGAGATATTGCAGTGTTATATAGAACTAATGCACAGTCAAGAGTTATAGAAGAATCTCTAGTTCGTTGGAACATACCATATGTAGTTGTTGGTGGCTTAAGGTTCTATGACAGAAGAGAGATAAAAGATGTTTTAGCATACTTAAAGTTATTAATTAATCCATCAGATAGTGTCAGTCTTCTAAGAGTTCTCAATGTCCCAAAGAGAGGTATTGGTAAAAAAACTGTTCAGAATTTCACTCAAGCAGCAAGTCAGTTAGGTATACCCTTATGGGAAATAGTGACTGATCCAGAAGCAATTCGATCTCTAGGTGGGAGATCTGCAAAAGGGTTGTTGGAATTTAGAGAAATAATCCAAAGCTTACAAGCTCAGCTAAATATCTCAAATCCATCTGAAATCATTCAATTAATCTTAGAAAATACTGGATATCTTAAAGAACTGATTGCCACTGCTACTGATGAAGCAGAAGAACGACGCAGGAACCTTCAAGAATTAGTAAATGCTGCACTCCAATATCAAGAAGAGAATGAATCAGCTGACTTGGAAGGATTCCTAGCATCAGCTGCTCTTGCAAGCGATGCTGACAATAAAGACAACGCTCTAGATCGAATAACTCTGATGACCTTACATAGTAGTAAAGGACTTGAGTTTCCAATAGTTTGTCTAGTTGGTATGGAGCAAGGTCTATTCCCAAGTTATCGCTCTCTTGATGATCCAGCATCTTTAGAAGAAGAACGAAGACTCTGCTATGTAGGCCTAACAAGAGCTAAAGAAAAATTATTCCTTTTTCATGCAAATGAAAGAAGATTATGGGGTGGCATGAGAGAACCTGCTGTTGCATCAATATTTATTTCTGAAATTCCTCCTGAACTAATGGACGGAGACTTACCCTTATCTGGAGGAACAGCTATAAGAAGAGAAAGACACTTAGATCGACTGACTCGATTAGATCGACCTTCAAATTTTCCAAATTCTTCTAGAAATACTCAACAAAGTCCCAGTAATGCAATAAGGAAATTAAATGCTGGTCCTTCTCCCAACAAGCAGTGGGCTGTAGGTGATCGAGTCATCCATTCCAGCTTTGGGGAAGGACAAATCAGCCACATTTTTGGAAGTGGCCAAAAAATATCTATCGCAGTTAAGTTTGGCGGAATGAGTCCAAAGATTTTGGACCCACGTTTAGCACCAATAGAGCAAATAGAAGATGTTTAAAAGCTAAACCAATTAGTATTAGAAAAGAGAAAAATTCTTTTTATAGCCATGCTCACCCCGATCAATCGGGAGTTGCTAAATTGTTTTCCAGTTTTAACCGAAGCTCTTTTAAAGAACTTAGTTAAAGCTGCAGATCAAGCAGGAATTAAAAGAATTGCCGTTGTAGGCGGCATTATCAGAGATCAGCTCATCAATAAAAGTCTTAACCAATCACCAAAGAAGTTCTTCGATATTGACCTAATAATTGAAGAAGATCCAAAAAAACTAGCAGAAAGTATAAGTAATCTTTTAGGAGATTCCAGAGTCAATATATCCAGATTCAATCATCTCTATCAAACTGTTGAATTAAAGATCGATGGAATTCCTGTAGATATTGCTAGAGCAAGAATAGAAAAATATCCAGTTCTTGCTGCAAACCCAAAGATAAAACCTGCTCATCTTGAAGATGACTTATCCAGACG
This sequence comes from Prochlorococcus sp. AG-412-P08, assembly GCA_003214695.1. Lineage (GTDB taxonomy): Bacteria > Cyanobacteriota > Cyanobacteriia > PCC-6307 > Cyanobiaceae > Prochlorococcus_E. Next base: position 160,557 of record QCLI01000002.1, on the reverse strand, counting down.
TGATTTCACAATAAATGCAATAGCCTTAGATCTAAGGACAAATCAACTGATAGATTATTTACAGGGAAGAGAAGCAATTATCAATCGAAAAATAGAATTTATTCATTCTAGAAGTGTTGCAGAGGATCCAACACGAGTTATTAGAGCAGCACGTTATGCCGCAAGATTAGGCTTTAACTTAACTTCAGAATCACTAAATCAAATAAAATCAACAATAAGCTTATGGCCTTGGAATCATGCAATAGATGATAAGTATAAGGACTTGCCTAGTTCTCTTTGTACTAGGCTACAAATGGAACTAAAAGTCTTACTAGAGAAAGAAAATAATTGGGCAATAGCAATTCAATATCTTCAGGAATGGGGGGCTTTAATATTAATAGATAAAAAGATTCAGAATGACAAGTACTGGAAGAGGAGGATCAATTGGGCATTGCGCTTAGGTCTCAATCCATTGACAGCTTTTATTTCCAATTCAATCAATCCAGTTAAACTTGCAGAAAGATTAGACTTATCACATTCACAGCAAAAGTTGTTAAGTGAATGCACTCAAATAAATGAACATTTTCTTTCACTCTATGTTTCAAAAAAAACAGCGAATTGGGATGCACAAAGATGGTGTGAGGAGATTGAATCTGCAAGCTGGGATCCAACAGCAATAGCTATTGCGATCTGCTTAGGGAATCCTCTTTGGAGACCATTATTAAGATGGTGGGGACGCTGGCGTCTCATAAAAGCAGAAATAACCGCTGAAGAACTTATAAAAAAAGGCTGGGAACAAGGGCCAGCCTTAGGTCAAGAGTTAAAAAGACTTAGAATGGTCGAACTAAAGAAACACAAAAGAACAAACCCAAGTTAAAGTTATTCGGCAAAATCAACTAATCCAATTTGATGCCAAGATGAATCTTTAACAAGTCCTTCTGCATCATCTGGATCACAAGCAATCATTAATGGGCCACATGTTTGAGGATCTACCAATAGTTTCTTAATAAGCTCTATTTCATGATTATCTTGGTATTCATTATGCTCAATTAAATTTATATATCCTGAAGATTTATTTTTTGAATTTAATAGATTTAAGAAACTTTTATTAGAAGGTGAAAGTGTACTTTCAAACCCCTTTTCAAGAAGACTTTTTGCACCTCTAAGCGTTGGGATAGCTTCTCCAAAAATATCAACTTTAATTAAGGGCAATTTTGCTTTCAGTCTTGTTACATTAGTAGCATTAATCATTTCACTTAAGTGGCCAATCAAACCAAAACCTGTTACATCTGTGCACGCATGAATCAAATTTGGGTTTGATGTTTCAATAACTTTTCTTTGAAGCTTTTCAATCAGTTCGTGTTGACTCTCAGAAAGCGTTAATAATGCACTATCCACATAACTAGCAGAAGATGTTCCTTGCATTGCAGCAGCAAAAATCACACCACTGCCAATCCCTCTGCTTAAAAGAATAGAATCACCAGGTTTCAGTCCACCTTTACTCCAAGGCAAACAATCTGAATGTAGAAATCCATTAATGGAAAGAGAGATTTGAATCCCTAAATTAATATTTTGGTCTAGAGCCGATCTGGACTCATAAGTGTGACCACCTATCAATTCTGCTCCTTGAGGTTTTAATGCCGATTTAATTCCTAAAAGGCATTGAGTCAAAATTTCTTTCTGGAGGAATCCACCAACTGATGGAATTGTAATAACTGGTTGCGCAGAAGAAACATAAGCGCCCCTAGCCCAAATATCCGAACATGCATGTAACGTGGTTAGCCGAGCATTTACCCAAGGGTCACTTACTAAAGCAGGGAACCCATCAACACTTTGGAGCCAAAAGCCCTCATCTTGAGAAGATTTCACAAGAGCCGCATCCTCTGGGTAGTCACTTAACACTGAAAGTTCAGCTTCTCTCAAAGCATTTTGCAAAGGCTGAAAAGGCATTTTCGAGGCACAACCTCGACAAGGTAATTGTTTATCTTTCGACTCATTCATTTCTTCAAAATTGATAAATTTCTGAATAAATCTCCTATCAAGTTTCTTCTTCCATTGCCAAAAAAGACGACAAGGTCCAAAAATAAAGGGTCCCCAGAGCATCCAGGCAATAGGAGGACTTTGCTCTCTATGAGTACCTACTAAGTGCAAAGCATATTTCTGAGGCTTCCAAGACAAGAGTGATTGATTTGAAAAAGATCTTTCAATATTTTTAGCCAAAGGGACTGCAGCACGCACAGCCCAAACACCAGAAGGAGGAGGCTTACTCTTACCAAGCAAGCCACAGTCCCCTACAGCAAATACATCGCAACGACCACGCACCAAAAAATTTGAATTCGTTTTTACTCTTCCAATATCATTTGCATCTAAACCACTATTCTTTAACCACTTAGGTGCTTGGCTACCTGTACAAAGCAATACAGGACCTAAAATAGGGCTGCTCGGATGAGTGATTTGAATCTTTGCTAAAGAGAGTTGCTGCCTAAAACTTTTATTCAGTTTTTCTTCGTAAGCTTGCAGTCTTAATAGTCTTGAGGGCCATCTTCGCCTAAGTGCAAAGACCATTTCCAGAGCAGCAAGACCTGATCCAATAACTGTAAAAGAATCATGCTTTTCTTCTATATAGCTATTATCAAAGCAATTTATCCATTTTAGACATTTTTCAAAGGGCCTAATTGGACTTGCAAGGCTTTTATTTTTAATTACTTGAGAAATTGCATCATCGACAAAAGTTTCAGATCCAACGTCCAAGCTTAATCTAGAAAATTCTATAGAAGGACGCCTTTGCAAAAACAATCTATTCTGAGTTAGATCTAATGATTTAATTTCTCCGACAACTAAAGATACGCCTGCTCTATCAGCAAGCAATCTTAAATCTATTGAAGCCTTGTCTAATTGATAAAGGCCAGAGATAAGACCAGGAAACATTCCTGAATAAATTGTTGAGCTTTCTCGATTTATCAACGTGATTAAACACTTTGGTCTTAATTGAGGATTCATTGCCCATCGCAACAAAATAAGTGCATGGGTATGACCACCCCCTGCTAATACAAGATGATCAACCAGCATTTTCCTTCAAATTTTCTTGGGAAAGATTCCAAGCCTGGCTTTTTAAAGAATGCTCGACTTGGAGTTCTAGGAGGTAGTGGACTCTATTCAATAGAAAGCCTTGAGAATGTAAAAGAAGTGGACATAGATACTCCCTATGGGAAACCTTCTGACAGTTTACGTATTGGCAATCTAGGGGAAATGGAGGTAGTTTTCTTAGCTCGACATGGAAGACATCACACTTTTACCCCCACGGAAATTCCTTACAGAGCAAATATATGGGCCTTGAGATCACTAAATGTCCGATGGATTCTTTCTCCATCAGCAGTTGGTTCATTACAAGAACAAGTAAGACCATTAGATTTAGTTGTTCCAGATCAATTTATTGACCGCACTCACCAAAGGCCCTTAACCTTCTTTGGTGAGGGTGCAGTAGCACATGTGACAATGGCAGATCCTTTTTGCCCAACACTTTCAAGATTAGTTGCTGAGGAAGGCGAGCAATTAATGCCTGAAGGTCGCCAACTCCACAGAGAAGGGACATATCTTGCCATGGAAGGGCCAGCATTCTCGACTCGTGCTGAATCTAGACTCTATAGAAGTTGGGGTTGCAATGTAATAGGTATGACTAACCATACAGAAGCAAGGTTAGCCAGAGAAGCCGAGATAGCTTATTCATCGCTATCAATGGTTACTGACTATGACTGCTGGCATGAAGGTTTTGGAAATGTAACCGTAGATATGGTCATCGAAAATCTTTCTATTAACGCAAAACTCGCGAAAGACATAATAAACGCTATTGCAAGACGTGTTTCTTCTTTGAGACCTCAAAGCGAGGCTCACAAAGCTCTCAAGAATAGTCTTATGACTCCCAAGGAAAAAGTATCAACAACAACTCGTCGAAAAATAAATTTATTTACTGAACATTACTGGGGTAAGTTCAATAAATAAACTAGTTTTTAAAGCCATTTAGGGAATCAGGCTGACCCAACACCTGTATAAGAACCATAGAAGAAGATTCCTAAAACAAAAATAACTGCAATACCACCAGCTGTGGCAACTAACCACAAGGGCAACTGACCCTCAGTCCAACGACGTTCCCAAGAAACAGCTGGACGTCCATCAGGAAGTCTGTCAGGTAGACGACCATCAGGTCCCTTTAGTTTGCTCATGATTAAAAAAGATTTTAATTAAAGAAATAGCTTGAGAACAAAATCCCGAGAACAAAAACAAGCAAAAGCCCTAAGTAAAGGCTTGTTCGGTTCAGCTCAACCGAAAGCTTGTTTGGATTTGGAGTAACTTGCATGGCTAAAAAATAAGTCGTAAATCAACGACGGATGAACTGCATTGCCGCAATAGCACCCAAGAAAAATACTGTTGGGATAGCCAGTGCATGAACTGCAAGCCAACGCACCGTAAAAATGGGATAGGTGCGGACTTCAACAGCCTGTAAGGGAGAAGAAGAGTTTGTCATTGGTTATTTCAGGCGCAGGTCAAGTTGCGCTTTGGATTCAAAGCGTTGTGACACTACTGGTGCCTTAGTTTCAGAAGCCTGAAAATAGGAATCTGGTCTAGGAGTTCCAAATGCGTCATAGGCAAGTCCTGTAGACACAAATAAGAATCCTGCAATAAAGATCGCAGGCAGAGTCACGGCATGGATAATCCAATAACGGACACTGGTAATGATCTCAAAAAACGGGCGTTCCCCGGTGGAGCCGGCAGCCATAGCCTCACGCGTATTATCTGCCTGATCCTACAAGGGTCTATCTAAAAGTTTGGGCAGGTGTATCAGCATGGTTACAGAGCGTTGTGCATTAGAAGCCATTTATGAGTATCCAATCCAGCGTAAAACATGTCCTCTTTCCCCTAAGGCAAAGCCTTTAGGGGAATTACTTGAAGAATTTTCTAGAAAAAGTATTCGAATGAAATTAGTTGGAGTTGCGTAACCAATTGGATCTTTTTCCCAAGTTTCCCCATCATCTTTACTAACTAAAAGAGTTCCATTTCCACCACCAGCCCAAATTCCACCATTTGGGTCCCATGCCATATCCATATAGTTGTATCCATTGACTAAAGGGATTATTGGCTTAGACCAACTTTCATAATCACCAACTTGGTCATTAAGACGAATCTCTGCTCCTCTTGAAAGCATCCATAATTGGCCGTCGGGTTTAAAGCCTAAGGTTTGGACTCTTTTACTACTTGCTCTTTGATGAGACTGCCAGGCTTGATCTCCACTATCTAAAGTTACAAAGAAGTTACCTAAACTACTTACGCTTACATAAGTACCATCTTTTCTTCTACGCAAGTCTCGAACACCCCCTGAGGCTTCTGCAACCCTCCCTTCCCAATTTTGGCCTGCGTCATTTGTTCTATATACCGCACCAGCAGTAGTAGCTAATTCCGCTGAATTTTTATCAAGAGTTGTTATCAGATATGGATCACCAGGCAATTGATTACCCAGCGATAAACGCGTCCAATTCTGCCCTGCATCTTCAGTATGCATAACAAGGTTAGGTTGACCAACAATCCAACCTTCATCTTCTTTAAAGTCAATGCTAATCAATCTGAAATTCTCCTCACTAGTGAGTTCCAAACTCCTCTCTTGCCAAGTCAAGCCTCCATCATTTGTTTCAAGAATTAACCTATTTGCTCCAACTAAAAAACCATGTTTTTCATTAACAAATGCTATATCAAGAGGGTTGTCATCACTGGCTAATTGAATTTCCTCCCAAGGACTATTTGGCTCAACTGGTAAACGAGTAGTTGTCACACACCCAGTCAAGGTAAAACCAAGTGAAAGAATTAAAATTAAATTAACTGAATAGTTGATGAAGCGATTCATGAAAAGCTTAATGCAAGGAGTAAAGGGATAAAAAACAAGCAGCGGCAAAGGCTAAGCCGCCAAAAATAAGGACATTTTTTTGACCTGGGGGAAGAGTATTAAATCCAAATCCATAAACAACATTATCTTCAAAACCATCAGTAGGTACAAATTTAGCCCCTATATCTTTGTAAGCACCATATCGTGCTCTGCAAACAGGGCAACGGAAGATTTCTTGATCTATTTCCAAAAAAGGAGTTCCTGGAGGGATATTATATTTCCGCAGCCCCTCATTAGGGTCATAAACATAACCACATCCTCTGCATTCAAACCTATTTTGGCTGAGATCCTGCTCTAGGTCTTGAAGTTTCAGATCTAATTTTTTCTCTGCATCACTAGGACTATTGCCAGATTTATTGGCATTTGTCTCATCTAATGCAGGTTTTTGTTCATCTCTCACCGTTTGCAGTTTCACACAACCTAACTCTATCGAGGAAAGTGCGCTTAAGTGGGTGCCAAACTAATAATCAAGTATTTAATGCATCATGTTTACTCTTGAGGGTTACGACGCATTCCTTGGTTTTCTATTGATATCAGCTGCAGTTCCAGTTCTTGCTCTCGTCACAAATAAACTAATTTCTCCAAAAAGCAAACCTGGGGAAAGAGAATTAACTTATGAATCTGGCATGGAACCAATTGGGGGAGCATGGATTCAATTTAATATCAGGTATTACATGTTTGCACTTGTATTCGTTATTTTCGACGTAGAAACAGTGTTTCTGTATCCATGGGCAGTTGCATTTCACAAACTTGGATTACTAGCATTCATAGAAGCACTTATTTTCATTTCAATTCTTATAGTTGCACTAGCATATGCTTGGCGCAAAGGTGCACTTGAATGGAGTTAGGTCTATGAATACTTTTTCTTCAGCGCAATCTGTTCGAGAGATTAGATCAGCAACATGCGGTCCAGTTGGTGCACCAACAATTACTACCGATTTAAGTGAAAATATTATTCTTACTAGTCTCGATGATTTGCATAACTGGGCAAGATTAAGCAGCTTATGGCCACTTTTATATGGAACTGCTTGTTGTTTTATTGAATTTGCAGCATTAATTGGCTCTCGATTTGATTTTGATCGTTTTGGACTTGTTCCAAGAAGCTCTCCCAGGCAAGCTGACCTTTTAATAGTTGCGGGAACTGTAACCATGAAAATGGCTCCTGCTCTAGTCAGACTTTATGAACAAATGCCAGACCCTAAATATGTAATTGCAATGGGTGCTTGCACCATTACTGGTGGTATGTTTAGCGCTGACTCAACCACAGCTGTTCGTGGAGTAGATAAACTCATACCTGTTGATTTATATTTACCTGGATGCCCACCTAGACCAGAAGCAATTTTCGACGCAGTCATCAAACTTAGGAAAAAAGTAGGAAATGAATCATTTACCGAACGTGAGAAAATAGCTCCTAAGCATCGCTACTTCACTATTTCTCATCAGATGAAAAGAATTGATCCATTAGTAACTGGTTCTTACTTAAATGCTGAAAGTCAAAAGGAAGCATTACAAGCTGGGAAAGAAGTAAAAATCAAATCAGAAAAACTAATTGAAGAAACTAACGCTAACTAATTAATTATCTCATGGGTGAAAATCAAAGCGAGCTGAATCAAGACAAGCAAGTCGAAAAAGAAACAGCTCCTCAAAGAGGGCCAATAAGTCAATTCCTTTGCGATGAAGGCTTAGCTCATACGGTTAATAAACCTGATCATATTGGAATTGAAATTATCAATGTAATTCCTGATTTGCTAATAGAAGTTGTTTCAAGCTTAAAGAGTCATGGATTTAATTACTTAGAATGCCAAGGAGGCTATGATGAGGGACCAGGCAAGAAAATAGTTTGTTTCTACCATCTAATAGAAATTAAAGAGTATAAGAAAGGCTCAAAACCAAATGAAGTTCGTTTAAAGGTTTACCTAGACAGAGAAGGTGATCTAAAAGTACCATCTCTTTATAAAATTTTCCAAGGTTCTGACTGGCAAGAAAGAGAAACATACGACATGTTTGGTGTTAATTTTGTTGGACACCCTCATCCTAAAAGATTATTAATGCCAGAAGATTGGAAAGGATGGCCATTAAGAAAGGACTATGTTCAGCCTGATTTTTACGAAATGCAAGACGCTTATTAAATATCTCTTCTATCATTTTTAAATGCTCGCATAACAGCCAAAGATAATCTTTCAGGGTCATGTCTTAACACTGACCAAGAGGTTGTTTTTTTAAATGATTGCAGTAATCCCTTGAAAACCTTATAACCTTTAGCATTAAGACTACTAACATCACATTTAACTGGCTCAGCCCCTCTAGACAGGTAATAATCAAGCAACCTTGAGGGGGGAAAGTCATTCTGGGCAATGATTATATCGAAAATTCTTTTTGTAATACCAAAGATAGCTAGCTGTCCCTCTATAGCCCTAACGTGTCCAGACACGTCAAGTCCATCAGTTTCTCCAGGTTGAGTCATTAAATTACAGATGTAAAGCTTAGTCGCTTTGCTTCTTTGAATTGCTTCCACAATCTGTGGGATCAACAAGTTCGGTAAAAGAGATGTATAAAGACTCCCAGGACCTAGAACAATCAATTCAGCATTTTCAAGGGCCTCAATAGCGCTAGGCAAAGCTGGGGGCTTTTCAGGGAAACATCCAATTCGAACAATTGGATATTTGGCCTCACTTATTGCAGACTCGCCTTCAATTCGATCTCCATTCTGGAGTTCTGCCCATAAACGAACATCAACATTAGTTGCAGGAACAACTTGTCCTCGCACATCCAGAACACGACTTGAAGCAGTAATAGCTGCTTCAAGATTCCCAGTAATCGAAGTTAACGCGGACAAGAAAAGGTTTCCAAAACTATGTCCTACCAAACCTGTCCCAGAAGAAAATCGATATTGGAAAAGACGTGTTATCAAAGATTCTTCAGTAGCAAGAGCTGCCAGACAATTTCTAATATCTCCTGGTGGTTGCACTCCAAGTTCTCTCCTTAAAATTCCGCTACTTCCTCCATCATCAGCAACAGTCACAATTGCAGTAATTCGATTGCTATATCTTTTTAATCCCATTAGAAGCGTCGAAAGTCCTGTCCCACCACCAATAGCAACAATATTAGGTCCTCGATTCAACCTACTTTTAGCCCGTAAAGCGTTGATCAGAATGTCATCTTTTTCAGGGGCAACTGCTTTTTGAATTGATTTAAAGCTTCTGTTCTGGCCCCAAATCAAAAGCGAAATTCCAGTCAACAATAAAATTGGTCCGGTAATACTACTAGGCAAAAACTTAGTAATCACCCCTATCAGGGAAAATATTAGCTCTATACCCCAATAAATTGGCCTCAAATCAGCCCATATAATCAAGCCAAAGGAAGCCACTATTAAACCAAAGACGGAGATAAGCATCCATCTCTTCACAACCAATCCAGGCAACAACCAACTCAATGCTCTTTGAAATCGCCCAAACAAATCAAAACTTCGAGCTCTTTGGGAACTCTTCCTACGCCATCGTAAAGATTTGCGCCCTCTGGGAATCCGTTCTTTCAATGGTTTACTAGGAGAGGCACTTTAAAACAACTCGGGTCGATATTAAGAGACCCCTAAAGGACACTACTTTATAGTCCGATAAAATAAATAATGATATGAAAGATTTACCATCTAAAACTTTATTCAGCAAAACCTCTCCGGTAGTTGAGCTGGATGACTTGTCAATGCAATGGGGAACAAATTCTGTTCTGAGCAAAGTTAGTCTAACAATGAAGCCTGGGGAAAGAATTGCAATTATTGGTCCGTCTGGGTCAGGGAAATCAACAGTATTGAGATTATTGGCAGGATTATTACTTCCATCTAGCGGAGAATTAAAATTATTTGGAGTAATCCAAAAGTACTTACGCCTAGACCAAAATATCCCTCCAGATGTTCGCTTTGTTTTTCAAAACCCAGCATTAATTGCCTCGCTTACAGTAGAAGAAAATGTGGGGTTTCTTTTAAAGAAAAGTTCTCAAATTGGAGATAAGGAAATTAAAGATATTGTTATTGCCTGCCTTGAAGAAGTTGGTCTTTACGACATTGCGGAGAAATTCCCAGGTCAATTAAGTGGAGGTATGCAAAAACGAGTAAGTTTTGCACGGGCTTTGATCAATGACCCTATAAATAATTCATCTTCAACGCCACTTTTACTTTTTGATGAACCTACCGCAGGTTTAGATCCAGTTGCTAGTACAAGAATCGAAGATCTAATAGTTAAGACAACCACTCTAGCAAAAGGATGTTCAATCGTAGTTAGTCATGTCCTTAGTACTATTGAAAGAGCTTCAGAAAGAGTTGTGATGATATACGGAGGCAAATTCCAATGGGATGGCTCTATCGAAGATTTCAAGAAAACTGAGAACCCCTTCATTAAACAGTTCAGAACAGGTAGTCTTGAAGGGCCAATGAAACCCAAAGAAATTTAATTCTTATGCGTCGCAGTTACCGTGATGCCATTGTTGGATTTTCCCTTATAGGGGGAGTAGTAATCTTTTCAGGGCTAACATTTTGGTTGAAAGGTTTAAAAATTAGTAGAGAAACATGGAATATTACAGCCAACTTCACTGATGCAACAGGGTTGTCAAATGGGACTCCAGTTACTTTCCGAGGTATTCAAATAGGAAACGTACAAGCCATCACTTTTACACCAAAAGATGTAAAAGCAAAAATCAGAATTAATACTAATGACCTTGTTTTATTCAAGCCAGTCACAGCAAAAATTGAAACGAACTCACTATTAGGCGGAGATGCTCAAATCTCTCTTAATAGCCAAGGCGAACCTATTGATGGTTTGAAAATGCTTCCAACAGGAAAAGAATGTGTCCAGAAGCTAATTCTTTGCGAGGGTGATTCTATAAAAGGTAATGACCTTAGTAATATGTCTAAATTAGCTGGAGATCTCAATAAGTTTATTAATGATGCTGATAAACAAGAAATTATCGAAAAGATGGTCTCTTCTATTGAGCAATTTGATAGTACTCAAGAAAATCTAGATGAATTAATAAGATTATCAAAATTAGAATTGTATAAAGCCATGCCAATTATCAGAGATCTTAAGAAATCAGTTAATCATATCAACAGTATTCTCAGTTCTATTGATGACCCAAAGGTTCTCCAAGATATCAAAGCAAGCACAGGCTCCGTGAAATCTTTTACAGCAAAGATTGATAGAATCAGTGACAAGGTAGATGAAATAGTTAATGACGATGATTTAAGGAATGCATTAAAAGATGCAGCTATAGGAGTAGGTAAACTCTTTAACGATATATACAAATAATTATTTACTTAACAGTATTAATTGCATCCATAGCAATAGATGCAAGTGCCTGATCTGTTGCCTTCGGTAGCTGCACATATTTGCCTCCCGCAGCTTCCGCTAAATCTTTCCCAATACCACTTGCTATAAACTTTCTTTCCGTATCTATTACCAACAATTTAATACCTAAGGTGCGATAACGCGAAGCAACATCCAGCACTTCTTGCTTTAAGTCAACTGTCACCTCTCCATCCAATTCAGGTTGACCTAGAGATTTGCTTAAAGGTACGTTACCTCTCCCATCAGTAATCGCAACAACTACCACTTGGCCCAGATCGCCAGTAGAAAGAGCATTTGCACCAACTCTTGCAGCCTGGGTCAAACCATGTGCCAATGGAGATCCTCCTCCACATGGCATTGTCTCTAATCTACGTTTTGCGGCAGTAATAGATCGTGTAGGTGGCAGCAAGACTTCAGCATGATCTCCTCTAAATGGAATTAGAGAAACTTCATCCCTACTCTCATAAGCTTCTGTCAACAATCTAATTAAAGCCCCTTTAGCGCTTTGCATGCGGTTAAGTGCCATTGAACCACTTGCATCAACTAAGAAAATAACCAAAGAGCCTGCTTTCTTTTGAAGGAGTTTCGCTCGTAAATCACCTTCTTCTACAATAACTTTTCTTTCAGGTTGTCTTTCCCTTCTAGCCTTTTGATAAGGGGCTGCTGCTCTTAGCGTTGCATCAACCGCAATTCTTGTAACTGGTCCCCGAGGAATAATTGGTTTTACATATCTACCTCTACTATCGCTAAATACTGCCGATCTGCTACCACTACTTCCACTCTTTGATTTAGCAGCAGAGAATAACAACAAGTCTGGATCAATAGCACAAGCCTCTGGATCCAGCATGAATTCTTCCGGGATAGGAGGTGCCGACTCTTCATCTGGAGTGTCATCATCCGTATCATCTTCTTCTGGCCCATCCTCTGGCGACTCGTCAGGCGGTGGTGGTTGCTGTTGATCTTCTGGTGGAGGTGGTTCCATTTGCTCTTCATCAGGTGGTAACTGCAATGCCCTAGGAGCGATAACAAGACGAACAGCTACTTGTAAGTCCTCAGCGTCAACCTTATCTCGCCCAGACAAAGCAGCATGAGCTTTTGCCACGCGAGCAGCATAAAGCTCAGAACGGTGTCCCTCAACGCCTCCACGAATTGCCTCATTTACTAAATACTGAATCTGCTCCTTACTAATGGCTACATCAGGTAACCATTGTCTAGCTAATAATAATTGCGTAGATAATGCTTCAGTTGCCTCTTCCCACTTTTTAGAAAAACTTTCAGTACTCTGACCAAATGAAATTGCAGACTGTGTAATTTCCACTCTCTGTTCATTAGAAACAATCTGATCAGCTGATAGAACAATCGCAAAACGGTCTAACAAATGGTCACGAACAGCGCCTTCCTCGGGATTGTAAGTAGCAATCAAAAGAGGTCTACAAGGATGACTAAGACTTAGCCCTTCACGTTCAACTAAGTTTTCACCTGAGCCGACAGCAGCCAACATGAGATTGACAATTCCATCATCAAGCAGGTTAAGTTCATCGATATACAAAACACCTCTATGTGATTCTGCTAATAATCCTGGTTGGAAAACAGCACTTCCACTATCTAACGAAGCCGTCACATCGACTGACCCAACAAGACGGTCTTCTGTAATACCGAGAGGAACTTGGACAAAAGGAGCTTGAATAACTTTTCTAGGTAGCTCTGTCTCATGACTCTCTGCAAAAAGGAACTCTTTTTGTTCAATTAACTTATTTGTAGCCTCATCCCATTCCTCTGGGAAATTCGGGTCTAGGTTTCTTCCATAAGGTCGAGATCCATTAAAATCTTCTGGACAATCAACATTTAGGACTTCAATAGGTGGCAAAAGAGCATGCAAGCCTCTTGCTAATACAGATTTTCCTGTTCCTCTTCCACCGGCAATAATGACTCCACCTAAGCCTGGATCAACTGCAGCAAGCATTAAAGCTAACTTTAAAGTTCCATGACCAGTGACTGCAGCCAAAGGAAACGCTCTATTTGATTGATCTAGAGAAGAAAGCATTTAAGTCATACCCTTTGGTTGTGTGCTAGTAGGAACCATCGAATCTCCCAACCCAGATCATTTTCGCATCAGTTTGACTATTTAGAGCATGTCTTCCATTAACAATTCAATTCCGCAAACTCTGACAATTGGATTAGGCGCAAATACGAATAGCCCTGCAGGCTCCCCAGAATCAACACTAATCATTGCTAGGCCTGTAATAGAGAAAGTTATTAATGAATGGATTTGTTCATATCTCAACAAGAGCAGAAGCAAGGTTTCGGTAGATTCAGAAAGTGTTTTTGTCTGGTCACCCTTATATAAAACCAAGCCGATAGGAGGACCACAAGGGCAACCAGATTTTGTGAATGCTGTATTAGTTGTTCAAGGAGGAAACTTTTTAGAAGTACCCCCTTCTATCGAATTAGCAAGAAAACTCCTAAAACGATTCTTATTGATAGAAAAAGATTTTGGGAGAGATAGAAGCATCAAATCTCTGAGGTGGGGCCCAAGGTCTCTAGATATAGACCTCCTGGCATGGGGAGAACTTCAAGTAAACAGTTCAGATCTCACACTCCCGCACCCTCATTCAATCCAAAGAAATTTCGTAATAATTCCACTCGCTGAAGCACTTAAAAAAAATCCTGCTCCACCAAGTCAGATCCCCCCTCAAAGAGGTTGGCAAGAGTAAGAATAAATCAACAACAAATTAAGGTCATGATAATAAAGTCATAATTTTCATCGCTCAGTTTTCACCATGCCACCATTATCGCCAATAGAACCATCTAAAACTCTAGAAATAATTGAATCAGTCAATGCAAAAAAAATCAGTTTTGAGATCAAGAAGCTTGAACTGCCTATTGGTGTTGAGGGGACTTTTGGAACCATCCACCATCCTGGAGCAGCCCTAGCCGTTCCAATAAGAGAAGATGGGAAAATAATTATTTTAAGACAATACAGATTTGCAGTATCAAGAAGAATACTTGAATTTCCAGCAGGCACACTTGAGACAGATGAAGATCCCCTTACATCAATCAAGAGAGAACTACAAGAAGAGGCTGGTTATAAAGCTTCTCAATGGGACCCTTTAGGAACAATGCTCCCTTGTCCAGGCTACTCTGATGAAATCATTCATCTGTTCTTAGCACGGGGAATTGAGCCTTTGAGCACTAAGCCAGAAGGAGATGAAGACGAAGACATCGACGTATTAGAAATGTCAGCGACCGAATTAAATGATGTAATTGCAAGTGGCAATGAAGCTCTAGATGGCAAAAGTATCACGGCATGGTATCGAACCTGTCAGTTTTTAAAAACTGAATTATTTGAATAAAAACAAGATATTTTCGACTATTTTCTTTGTACTAATTGTCTAATTGAATTTACAACATGCTCTTGCTCTTCTATTGTTAGCTCAGGGAAGATTGGCAAACTTAGAACTTGGCTACACAGCCTCTCAGTATTATCTAAAGATATTGAATTAGACTCAAGTTCTTTATATGCAGGCTGGAGATGTATTGGAATTGGGTAATAAATAATTGTATTAACTCCTTTTTCCTCAAGACTCCTCTTGAGCCAGTCCCTAGCTTTACTATTAGGTAAATTAGAGCAAATAATTTCCTTTGCTTGACCACTATTATCTTCTCCTATTTCATCAAAGCAAGGAATATCTTTGACTCTAATTACATATTGATTCCATGAGTGAACATGATCATTTTCTAAAGAAGAAAAGGGCAATTCTATACCTGGCAATCCCTCTAATAAATCATTATATTGTTCAGCAATTTTCTGCCTCTCCCTTATCCATTTAGGCAAAAGGGGCAATTTTACATTAAGGATTGCAGCCTGAATCGAATCTAGTCTACTGTTATATCCAACTTCCGTATGGAAATATCTCCGAGGCATTCCATGAACAGCAAGCTGTCTAATACGTTGTGCCAACTCAGGGTCATTTGTTGTGACTGCACCCCCATCTCCAGCAGCTCCTAAATTCTTGGTTGGGAAAAAACTAAAGCACCCCGCATCTCCCATACTTCCAACCGACTTACCGCCCCAGCTTGACCCTGCAGCCTGTGCACAATCTTCTATGACCTTTAATCCCTTTTCCCTAGCAAAAGAAACTAATTCAGTCATATCTATAGGGCAACCAAAGAGATGGACTGGCAAAATTGCTTTTGTAGAAGAATTAATGGCTTGTTTAATTAAGCGGAGATCTAATAAATAGTTAATTGGGTCTACATCTACAAAAACAGGTTTCGCACCAACATTGCTGATAGCCTCAGCCGTCGCAAAGAAGCTAAAAGAAGAAGTTATGACCTCATCTCCAGGTCCAATATCCAATGCTCTTAGGGCAAGAACCAATGCATCAGTTCCACTATTACATCCAATTGAATAACTAACATTGCAGGCTTCTGCGAAAGATTTCTCAAAGTTTTTCACTTCCTCCCCGCCTATAAAATGGCCACTATTAATCACTCTCCAAACAGCGGAATCAAGTTCTTGTCCTATTTGGGACAACTGTTTTTGAAGACTAAATGGAGGTACCTGCATAGATGTCAGCTTAAAGCTTTAAGTAGCGGCCTATCTAATATTCGCTTATCTTGATTTGCACTTCAGCCGAACCAAGATGGTTCAGAACCTTTTCTCCACTTGATGTTGCATCCAATTGAAGGCTTTTGATCCTTTGAAACTAATTTTGAATTCAAGGTTGCCTCTATAGCGGCTCTTAAATCTAAGCCACTTGGAGTAATCCCATTGCCTGGTCGACTTCCATCCATTTGACCACGGTAAATCAATTGATGTTCAGCAGAAAAGAGAAAGAAATCAGGGGTACATGCCGCCATCAACGACTTCGCAAACTTTTGATCTGAATCAAGTAAATAAGGAAAAGTCCAACCATTCTCTTCTTTTTGCTGAGCTAAGAATTCAGCTCCATCTTCAGGATGAGTCTCTGTACAATTGCTTGCTATAGCTAGCAATTGAATACAATTAGAAAACTCAAAGTCCAACTTTGCTAACTCTTTTTCAACATGTTTTACAAATGGGCAATGAGCACAAAGGATCATTATTAATACTGGCTTCTGCTCAAGCATATTGTTATTTATACGATCTATAGAATTGGGAGGTAGAGCCTTTTTTTTCAGCCGTTCTCGAACCAAAGGTAAATCAAATGATGGCAACAAAGATCCTAAAGGGAGCATTGTTGATGCAGTCCTAACCATAATTTCAAAGATACTTAGAGAAACTAGTAGAAATAGTTTCTTATTTATATCTCTGAATGCACCCTTGGTAAGGGAGAATTATAAAAACCTTCTAAATATTTCTTTAAAAGATGCTTCTCGATCTAAGTGGCAAAAAAATCCTCCTAACAGGAATAGCCAACAATCGTTCGATTGCTTGGGGAATAGCCCAACAACTTCATGCAGCGGGAGCTGAATTGGGCATTACTTACCTGCCTGATGACAAGGGACGATTCGAGGGCAAAGTTCGTGAGCTTACAGAACCATTAAAGCCAAGCCTTTTTTTACCGCTGAATGTTCAAAACAATTCTCAAATTGAAGAGGTCTTCAATGAAATAAAGAATCAATGGGGACAATTAGATGGAATAGTGCATTGTCTAGCTTTTGCGGGGAAAGAAGAATTAATTGGAGATTACAGTGCTACAACCTCAGAAGGCTTTGCGCGCGCTCTAGATATCAGTGCATATTCACTCGCTCCACTTTGTAAATATGCAAAGCCACTATTTAGTGAGAAAGCAGGTGTTGTTACATTGACCTACTTAGGAGCAGAGAGAGCAATCCCTAATTACAACGTTATGGGAGTAGCTAAAGCAGCACTGGAAGCATCCGTACGTTATTTATCTGCAGAGCTAGGACCGGATAAGCAAGTACGCGTAAATGCAATCAGCGCTGGGCCTATTCGAACTCTGGCCAGTTCTGCAATTGGAGGGATACTTGACATGATTCACAATGTTGAAGAAAAAGCACCATTACGAAGAACGGTGACTCAAAAAGAAGTTGGGAACACAGCAGCCTTTCTTCTTAGTGAGCTTTCAAGTGGTATCTCAGGGCAAACTATTTACGTAGATGCAGGATATTGTATTAACGGAATGTAGTTTTAATGGCACGATAGATTTAGTTAGCTAGTTAATTAGTTATATGAATAATCACAGGGAAGGAGTAATTCATCGAGTCACAAACGAAACTGATGTCAATGTTCGATTGGGGCTTGATGGTTCTGGAAAAAGCAACATTTCTTCTGGGATTGCTTTCTTAGATCATATGCTTCATCAACTTTCAAGTCACAGCCTAATTAATTTAGAAGTACAAGCAACAGGTGACACCCACATAGACGATCATCATACTAATGAAGATGTTGGGATTGCTCTTGGGCAAGCTTTATCACAAGCTTTAGGAGATAGAAAAGGAATTTATAGATTTGGTCAATTTACTGCTCCTTTAGATGAAGCGCTAGTTCAAGTTGTATTGGATTGCTCAGGTCGTCCGCACATAAATTATAAATTAAACATCCCCACTCAAAAAATTGGCACCTACGACACAGAGCTGATAAAAGAATTTTTTGTAGCAATTGCAAACAATAGTGGCTTAACTTTACATATACGACAACTTAGTGGGAGCAATTCACACCACATAGTTGAAGCATGCTTCAAAGCATTTGCTAAGGCCCTCAGGATGGCCATCGAATTTGATCCGAGACGATTAGGCGAAGTACCTAGCAGCAAAGGAGTTCTAGAACAAGCAGGCAATTAAAAGCAATCTCTACTCCTAATAATTTACTCTCGCGTTTTCTAGCTATTTGCGCGAAGATCTATTAGTTTGATAAATCAATTTGTGCGATGAATCCTGTAATAGATGCAGATAAAACAAAACTGACCGCAAGATTTGATCAAGAAGACTGGTCTAGTGCCTATTGCAATGTCGAAAAAGAACATCGGCAGACAACATTAGAATTAATTAAAGGTGAAATTCCAAAAGATTTAAATGGCACATTTTATAGAAATGGACCAGGAAGGCTAGAGCGCAAAGGCGAATGGGTTCATCATCCTTTTGATGGTGACGGAATGGTTTCATCCATACAATTCACAAATGGTGTCGCAACTTTCAGTAATCGTTTTGTAAGAACAAAAGAATGGGAAGAAGAAGAAAAAGCAGGGAAATTCTTATACAGAGGAGTATTTGGGAGCAAAAAGTCAGGGTTACTTCTAGCTAACGCCTTCGATCTTCGCTTGAAAAATATTGCTAATACCAACGTAATAAGACTTGGTGAAGAGCTTCTTGCTCTCTGGGAAGCAGGCAGTCCTCATAGCTTAGACCCAGCAACTTTAGAAACAAATGGATTGTCTAATTTAAAAGGAGCACTTTCAGCAAATGAAGCATTTAGTGCTCACCCACGTTTTGACCCAGGACACAATAACGATTCAAGGATGGTCACCTTTGGGGTCAAAACAGGTCCAAAAAGCACGATCAGACTGATGGAATTTGCCACTAAAGGAGCAAATGCTGGTTGCTTAATGACAGAAAGAAAGGACACCTTTAATGGTTTTGCATTTCTCCATGACTTCTCCATCACTCCTAATTGGGCAATTTTTCTTCAAAATGCAATAGATTTCAACCCTCTACCTTTTCTATTAGGTCAAAAGGGTGCCGCACAATGCTTAAAATCCAACTTCAACAGAAAAAGTAAATTCTGGTTAATACCAAGAGATCATGGGGCATTCTCAAAAACAAAGCCACAAATAATTGATGCCCCAGATGGTTTTGTTTTTCATCATCTAAATGCCTGGGAGGAGAATCATGAAATATTTGTAGAAAGCATTTTTTATGATGACTTCCCTTCAATTGGACCAAATCAAGATTTCAAGAGAATCGACTTCAATCAACTTCCCGAAGGAATTTTAAAAAGATGCAAAATTAATCTATTAACAAACTCAATCGAAGAAAAAACATTAAGCAATCAATGTTGTGAGTTCGCAATGGTTAATCCACGTAAAGTCGGACTTCAGGCTCGATATAGCTGGATGGCTACTGCAGAGAAAAAGACTGGCAACGGACCTCTACAAGCAATAAAAAAATTAGATTTGGTTAATGGAGAATCACATACCTGGAGCATTGCACCAAGAGGCTTTGTAAGTGAACCCTTAATGATTCCAAAGAGTTCTTCTAAAGAGGAAGATCATGGCTGGATATTAGTCTTGATTTGGAATGGAGCACTAAAAAAAACTGAACTAGTAGTGTTAAATGCCAAAGATCTGAGCCATCAAGCAACTTTGGAAATACCTATCAAAATCCCTCATGGATTGCATGGGAGCTGGGTCGACTCAAATTAATGATTAATGGAAAAATGAATTCATTCAAGCTCACAATTTAAAATCGTTTTCAAACCAGGTCTTAATGCTTGAAAAGCAAGAGCTCGATGACTAATTTTTTGTTTTTGATCAAAGCCCATTTCCGAAAAAGTCAATCCAGTAGCTTTAGCCTTAAAAATTGGATCATAACCAAAGCCATCATTCCCTCTTGGCTCACTTGCAATAAAACCATCGCAGCGTCCTTCAACTTCTAACAAAACTTTTCCACTAGGAGAAGCAACACAAAGAGCTGCCAAAAAAAAAGCACTCCTATTCGAACAATTTCTTAACTCATGTAGCAGCCTTGCAATCCTCTCTCGATCTGTATTTGCATATCGTGAAGAATATACTCCTGGTGCTCCACCCAAAGCATTAACACATAATCCTGAATCATCTGCAAGCGCTATGTCTCCTGTATATCTCGCTGCAGTAATGGCTTTTAAACGAGCATTGTCAACAAAACTTTTTCCAGTCTCTTCAACTTGTATTCCGCCTGGCTGACCAATAACTTCAAGCGGATAAGTCGATAAGAGTCTTTTAAACTCCTGGACCTTCCCTTTATTAGTACTCGCAATTACAAGAGTACGAAAAGCATTTTTTTCAAGACTCAAATTCATATTGAGGCAACAAATTCTTTTGCCCAAGCAAGAGTTCTCTGTACTTCTTCACTTGTTGGAGCTTCACAATAAATTCTTAACAAAGGTTCAGTTCCTGAGAAACGAAACATCAGCCAATCTCTTTCCCCAAACTTTAGTTTGCATCCATCAATCGAAATTACTTGCTTAACTGTTTTGGTTCTAATTAATAAGGGCGGATCATTTTTCAAGGACTCTTCAACTCTTACTCTTGACTCGTTATTTGCAAGTAAAAGGTCAATACGATCATAAGCACTAGAGCCTATGTGCCTTGCTAAATTATTTAAACGTACCCCTAAGGGCTCTCTTCCTTGAACAATTGCCTCAAGCAAAAGTAACGCAGCAAATAGAGCGTCTCTTTCTGGCAAGTGCTCACCAAATCCTATACCTCCAGACTCTTCTCCACCAATCAAGACTTTGGTGTGAAGCATTTCTTTTGCAATATATTTAAAACCTACTGGGCATTCAATAACTTTTCTGTCAAACTTTTCTGCTATTAAACGTATGCAATCAGATCCACTCACAGTTTTAATAACACAACCAGGAATATTCCGAACTTGAACCAAATGTTCAATAAAAAGGGGAATTAAGACTTGTGTGCTACAAAATCTTCCTGTTTCATCTATCACTGCTATTCGATCACCATCACCATCAAAAGCTAGCCCTAAAGAAGGTTGGCCGACTTTGGAAGATTTTTTAGTATTAGCAATAAGTTCACCTAGATTCTTCTCCAATGGCTCAGGAGCATTGCCACCAAACAATGGATCACGGTTAATGCGAATTTCTGTCAGAAACTCCTCGGAATTCCTCCCAAGAAGTTCTTTGAAACAACCTGCAGCCGAACCATGCATTGAATCAACGATCAAATGCAATCCCATATTTTGCATTCCCTGAACAAGCGCTGGAATATTAAATTTTCCCTGCAATCCAATTAAGTGATTCTTACGACAATTAATTTTTTGAATTTCTTGAACTTCAAAAATAGATTTTCCTTTAAAAAGAATTCTTCTTTCAACAGCTCTTGTAAAGTCCTCATCAACGGAAGCTCCACTAGGACTCTTGATTTTTAAACCCAACCACTCTGGAGGGTTATGACTAGCTGTAATAATTAATGCACCTAAAGCATTATGTTCAACTACTGCCCAACTGCATGCAGGCGTAGTTACTGCTTCATCTGCTAACAATGGCTCCAAGCCACATGCTCTGACTGATGAAGCTATTCCCTCAGCAAATTCAGGTGCCAAGAATCTTCTGTCATAACCAATGATTACCTTTTTAGCCAGATCACAATTTCCCCTATATATCATTTCTTCAGTTGCCGCTAATGCTACTAAGAGAAGTCTTTCAATAGTGACATCAACCCCCAGTAGACCTCTCCAGCCATCAGTACCAAATTGAATTGGTGATGCTTCCAGTTTCATAGTCTGCTAAAAGATTCAAAACAATCAATTAAAAAAGTTTTCATAAAATTAAAATTAATCTATGTATATGGGTTCTCACATTCTAGGAAGTAAAACAATAACTGATCGAATGTTATGCAGCTGGATACGCTGCAGGAGAAAGGCTTGGTTAGATCAAAATGAAAATACTCACAAAAAAGTTTGGTCAGCTCATCGAGCACTTCAACTTGATCACCAGCACAAAAGCCTGGAAGGATTCTTAAGTAATTCTCCCCAAAAAGGAATCGATGGGTTGAAAAGAGGTGCAAGAGAAGTCGTTGGCGTTCGTTTAAGAGGACTTACCTCTTTAGGCTTCCATATAGAAGGACATCCTCTGCTACTTCAAAAAATAAACGGAAACAGCTTCTGGGGGAAATTCTCATACATACCAATCACAGTTCGCCAAGGTCATAGAATCACAAGAGAGAATCGTCTTTCTCTTGCCTTTTGGGGATATCTACTAGAACAATTTCAAAAAATTGAAGTCAAATATGGCCTCGCCATTTCTAAAGTAAATAATGACTTAGAAGTCGAGAAAATTATTCTCACAAAAAAAACCAAAGCTGAATTATTGGATTCATTGAAAAGAATCAACAAAGAAATCTGTAAAGAAGATCCACCAGCCCTTATCTCTGATAGAAAAAAATGCGCCCTCTGCTCTTGGAAACAGCTCTGTGATGAGAAGGCTAATCAAGAAGGAGATCTAAGTGAAGTAAATGGTGTTGGAGCAAAAAGGAAAAATATTCTTCAAGAAATTGGCATTAGCAATCTAAATGAACTTGCATCAACTAGTCCAATAGATTTAAGTAAGAAGCTAAGTAAGTATGGAGAAGCCCATGAAAAAATTGCCCCTCAACTTATTAGTCAAGCAAAAGTTCAGAGCAACTTAATACCAAAACGTTTAGGAGAAAAGATAATTCTACCTGAGCTCAAATTTGCCAAAGAAGTTTTAATTTATGATATCGAATCGGACCCAGATGCTAGGCATGACTTCCTGCATGGTTTTATTTTACTTAGACGACGAGAGAATGGAGAATGGTCTTTAGATGATGCTAAATATAAACCAATCTTAAATATAGAGAATAATAATGAGAAAGCTATTTTGAATAAAATAAAACACAGGTTAAAAGCTTTTCAGGATATACCTGTGCTTCATTATGGTGAGACAGAGCTATTGTCTTTTTATAAATTAGCAAAAAGACATGGAGAGAATGAAAAAGAAATCAAAATTATGACCGTTAACTTTATAGATATTCATGCAAGGTTAAAAAGAGGGTGGCTTCTACCTCTATCAAATTATAGTTTAAAGAATGTTGCTCAATGGTTAGATTTTAGATGGACTTACAAAGGAAGCAATGGTGCCAGAGCATTACTTTGGTGGAGACAATGGAAAAGATCAGTCGAAATTAGAAATCGAAGGTCAAATAAACTAGAATGGATTCTAAAGTACAATCGAGATGATTGTATTGCAACATGGAAAATAGCTGAATGGTTACTAAATGAGCAATAATTTCAAGTCTTTATATCATCAATTCCTTTAAATCCTAAGGGGATTTTTATTTTCATCCTCTCACGAGTTTCACCTAACTGCAAGTTATCGCATGAAGAGAATCTTCTTCTAATCAAAGCTAATCCAATTGTATTATTATCACCAGAAAGCATAGAAGAGCATACAAAACCTACAGTTTCATTAGAATTCCTTTCACCGTATTCGCTTGAAAGTATTAACTTTTCACCAGAGTTCAATTTCCCTTCGTATTCAAAAAATCTCAATTGATGCTTCAAATTCCCCATATTCTTAACCTTAGATAAAGTTTCTTGTCCTAAATAACAGCCTTTTTCAAGATTAACGAAGTCAGATAGGCCTATTTCAAACGGATTACATTTCTGAATTATATGATTTCTTGTATCTGGCAAACCCTGTTTAATTTTCCATTCCTGAAGAATAGTTTTGCTTGCAGCCTTAATTTCCAAAAACGATTGAGGGGTCTTTTCTTTATTTGATAGCCATTGAGTAGGAGTTTCTTTCCAAGATTCATTCATAGAAATTATTTGTAATCTTCTAACCTGATCACAAGCAATAATATTAACTCTATCAACAGGAAATATAACTTTATTTAGGCCATAAATTAATTCTTGAATGTCTCCTAATAATACAACAAACTCAATACATCCACCTACCATTTTCCCCTCCAATAAAGCTTTAAATCTTCCAACAGGGGATAACCAACATGTACGAAAAATAATTCCTTCCTTGATTCTTAAAACATCAAAAGTTGTCTGACTATTTAGGAAGGTTCTACAATCAGCTCCTTCTAATTTAAACAAAGGCAGGGGTATATCCCATAGATAATTATTGAAGGAGCTCATGTCCCAGGTGCATTAAATTTTCGAGAAACTTCATCAAGTAAGAAAAGACTTTTTAAAGTAAACCCTGCTTTTTTAATTGCCATTTCGCCACCCTCTTGTCTATCAACAATCGTAATAATAGTTTCTACTTTATATCCAGCCTCGACAAGTTGATTCGCTGCCTTTAAAGAAGAGTCGCCAGTTGTGACTACATCCTCTAAAACTGTAATTAAAGAACCTCTTTTAGGTAGAGGGCCTTCCAACCAAGCTGCTGTTCCATATCCTTTTGGCTCTTTCCTAACTATCAATGCATCTAAAGACCTTCCCAATTGAGCCGCCGCCATAGCAACTGCAGTCACTAATGGGTCTCCTCCAAGAGTCATTCCTGCCACAGCATGCGCATCAGATTCGACTTTTTCCAACATCATGCTTCCCAATAAAATTAAGCCAACACCACTTAGGCTTACGGGCTTGCAATTTACATAGTGGTTGCTTTTTCTCCCTGATGACAAGGTAAAGGTCCCATACCTATATGCCTTTGAAACCAAAAGAGTTAGAAGCTTTTCTCTAGAAGTTTGACTAGATTCAAGAGGTGAATTCATGAGGAAAATTAAATCTTTAGAGCATTGCCTTACTTCATAGGCTTAGCTTCTAATTATTATTCCTATAAAGGTCTTAAAATTCACCATAGGCCATTTTAGAAACCCATTATTTCGGGGGTGTAGCAATCTGGTGAATGCAGCGAACTCATAATTCGCCTTAGGCGAGTTCGATCCTCGCCACCCCCATTTCAAATTCATTGATGCAATTTCTTCTACTAGGCATATTAATTGCCTTAACAGCTTTTTTCGCTGCCGGAGAACTTGCGGTTCTTCGTTTACGACCAAGTCGTGTCGAAAGGCTTATAGAAGAAAACCAATCTGGAGCTAATTCTGTAAATCGATTACAGCGAAAGCTCAGAATGCTTCTAATGGTTACGCAGCTAGGGATGACTTTTTCATTGGTAGGAATGGGATGGTCAATAAACAACCTTTCTCGAGCCTGGTGGCCTCCCGAGGCTCAATCAAAGCTTATTTGGGAAATGGTTTTATTCATCTCTTGCGTAACACTTCTAACTCTTCTGGGAGGCCTTATCCCAAAAGCATTGGTTCTGAGTAGAACAGAAAAAGCAGCTCTAAGTCTTTCTCCTCTTCTAGAATTAATAATGAGAGGAATTGCTCCGATTTTATTCTTATTAGAAAAAATTTCATCCTCTCTTTTTAAGGTAGTGGGACTTAATACCAGATGGGATTCACTAGTATCTGCGCTTTCTGCAGGAGAATTAGAAACTCTTATCGAAAGAGGAGGCGTAACTGGATTAATGCCAGATGAAAAAAATATTTTGGAAGGAGTTTTTGCCTTACGCGATACACAAGTAAGAGAAATAATGGTTCCTCGCTCTGGAATGGTCACATTGCCGAGTAATGTAAGTTTCTCACAATTAATGAAAGAAGTTCACTTAAGCAGACATGCTCGGTTCCTTGTTACAGACAAGTCACTCGATGATGTTTTAGGAGTATTAGATCTTCGTCAACTTGCGGACCCAATATCCAAAGGAACAATGCAGCTAGATACATGCTTAAGAGAGTACGTTCAATCAGTTCCAAAAGTTCTTGAGACCTGTACTTTGGATAAGATTCTTCCTCTGATAAAAAGTGGCAACCCTTTTTTACTTGTAGTTGATGAGCATGGAGGTACTGAAGGGTTAATTACTTCTGCTGACCTAACAGGAGAAATAGTTGGGGATGAGATTGATTCTGCAAAAGATCCTTTTCTAAAGCAAATAACAACTATTCCTGAGAAATGGCTCTCAGCAGGGGATTTAGAAATCATTGAAATCAATAGACAACTTGTTATTGATCTTCCAGAATCCAATGATTACCACACACTTGCAGGTTTTCTTCTAGAGAAATTCCAGCAAGTTCCTGCAAAGGGAGACTCTCTATTAGATAATGGAATCCATTTTGAAATAATCTCGATGAAAGGTCCTAGAATTGAAAGAGTAAAGATACTCTTGCCATCAAAAGCTTCAACAGAAAATCTATAAAGGCTATTCTCAGTGAATAATATGGTGACTTTAAAATGACCTCCGCCATTGTCCCGGTGAAGGTTGGTGTAATTGGGATAGGGAACATGGGCTGGCACCATGCACGAGTTTTAAGTCTCCTAAAAGACGCAGAACTTGTTGGAGTAGCAGACCTTGATTCGAAACGTGGGAAATTAGCACAAGAGCAATTCAGTTGTGCTTGGTTCGCAAACTACGAAGAACTGCTACCAAAAGTAGAGGCAGTTTGCATAGCTGTTCCTACTTTGTTTCATCACAAAGTTGGGATTCATTGCTTAGAAGCTGGGAAGCATATTTTGATTGAAAAACCAATTGCTGCTAGTCAAAAAGAAGCCACTGAGCTTATTGATGCCTCAAATGATGCAAAAAGGTTATTACAAGTAGGCCATATTGAAAGATTTAACCCTGCATTCAAAGAGCTTACAAAGGTTGTCACTGAAGAAGAAGTGTTAGTACTCGAAGCAAGGCGGCACAGTCCTCATCCTGACAGAGCAAATGATGTTTCTGTAGTGCTAGATTTAATGATCCATGATTTAGATCTAATTCTCGAATTAGCCAATGCGCCTGTTTCTAGACTGGCTGCAGTTGGCGGGTGCAGCCTCGATGGTCCAATGGATTATGTGAACGCAACGCTTGGGTTTACAAATGGAGTAATTGCAAGCCTAACTGCAAGCAAAATGAGTCATAGAAAGATACGCACATTAAGTGCTCACTGCAAAAAAAGTCTTGTAGAAACTGACTTTTTAAATCATACCCTTCATATTCACCGAAAAACTCATGAATGGTACTCAGCAGACCACGGAGAATTGCTTTATAGGACTGACGGTTTTGTTGAAGAAGTTAGCACTACATCCATCGAACCACTTTATGCAGAACTAGAACACTTTCTCCAATGCGTAAGAGGTCTTGAAGTACCTGCAGTAGATGGTCCACAAGCTTCCAGAGCATTGTTTCTTGCTGATTTAATTGAAAAAGCCGTGGAAGACCCTGGAGAAGGTATTACTTTGGATAAACCAATATAAAATAACCTCTTATTTTTAAAACAAGAGACAAAAAAACTCCAACTAGCTTATTGCCAGAAAGAAAGAGCCTAAAGATGCCTAGCCAATTAAAGCTAACTAGACGAAGAAATTAACGAAATCCAACTGCTGCTTGCCAAACAAAAACAAGCAAGAAGAAAAGCAATGGAATCAACGGAAGAACATCAACCGTTGGAGCATAAATTTGATAAGCCTCAGGCAACTGAGCAAGTAAATCGAAGGTAAGCGATACCATCCCTAAAGAATTTTACG
Source organism: Prochlorococcus sp. AG-412-P08 (assembly GCA_003214695.1). GTDB lineage: Bacteria > Cyanobacteriota > Cyanobacteriia > PCC-6307 > Cyanobiaceae > Prochlorococcus_E. The sequence continues at coordinate 133,110 of QCLI01000002.1, read as the reverse complement.
TTTGCAAGTGACGCTACCACGTGTGAAGCGCAATCGAGTCTTTCTGCCACGGAGCGAAATCCTCTGAAAAACATCCATCTTCAATTGCAAGCGTCATTGCGCGTGAAAAACGTATTAAATGACTGAGGTTATGCAAGCTCAAGAGAGTAAGGCCCAGTAATTCATCGTTACGAATTAAATGATGGAGATACGCCCTGCTGTGATTAAGACAAGCTTCACATTTACAAGTTGTGTCCAAAGGCTGATAATCGTTTTTAAAGCAAGAATTTCTTAAATTCCAGCGCTCATCACGAACTAAAGCAGTCCCATGACGACCCAGCCTTGTTGGAAGAACACAATCAAATAGATCAACACCATTTGCAACAGCTATGGCCATCTCTCTCACGGTTCCAATTCCCATTAAATACCTTGGTACTTTTACAGGTAAAGAAGGGCATAAATGTCGAACTATCTTATGAATTTCTGATGATGGTTCTCCAACACTAACTCCACCAATTGCTACACCAGGCAAATCAAAACTTAAAACTCGTCTCACGCTTTCTTCTCTCAAATGCGGATAACAACCTCCTTGAATAATTCCAAATATGGCCTGATCTTGCCTTGAATGCGCCTTGATGCATCTTTCTAACCAATGATGGGTTCTTTTGCAAGCATTCTCAACCTCAACCTCAGTAGACGGATATGGAGGGCATTGATCAAAAGCCATTACGACATCAGCACCTAAATCCATTTGAATTTGCATTGCCTTTTCAGGGGTTAAGTCAATATTCCTTCCATCTCGAGGATTCTTAAACGACACTCCTTGATCATCAATTTTGTTGAGCTTGCTCAAGCTAAAAACTTGGTAGCCTCCTGAATCAGTCAGAATTGGTTGATCCCAACCCATGAAATGGTGTAACCCCCCAGCCTTCTTAACAATTTCCTCACCAGGCTGGATATGTAAATGAAACGTATTCGCAAGAATCATTTGCGCATTCACTTCTTTTAATTGAGTTGCAGTAATACCTTTAACTGTGCCTAGTGTCCCTACTGGCATAAATTGAGGCGTACTTAAATTTCCATGAGGAGTAGAGAAACTTCCTACTCTGGCAGCAGTATTAGGACATTCTGAATGAATTTGAAAATCAAACATTTTCAAATCTAAAAAAAATAATCACAAGCTTTTCAGCATTGATTGTTCTTACAACCTACTTTGTTAATTAACTACTCTTCAAAAGGTCTTCCTCTTGAAATCACCCAATTGGTTAAGAGAGCTTTCTGGAGCATGGGTTTTCTATACTGTCCTACCTCAATGGCCAGGAATTAATCCTAGATTCAAACGAATCGCTCGTTTCGCTCCTTTAATAGGCTTATTAATAGGGATCTTACAAGCATTTTTAATGCTAATTCTCTTCTTGCTAAATTGGCCTCAAGATTCATTACCTTTTATTGGAATTGCTTTTAATTTATGGATCACAGGTGGGCTACATTTTGATGGATTAATTGATACTGCAGATGGTATTTCAGCCGGTCCAGAAAAATGTCTCGAAGCAATGAAAGATAGCAGAGTTGGGGCTAGTGGTATTATTGCCTTGACTATTAATATTGCCCTACAGTTAGCAGCCTTAAATAAACTTGGTTTATTTTACTTATTTACACTTCCGATAGCTTCTTTCTGGGGAAGGTATTCACAGTTAATCGCAATCGGAAATTATCCTTCTATACAAAAACAAAGTTCTTCAGACTTTCATAGAGATAATTGGAAAGGAAATATGAAAGAATCTATACCATCATTGATCATAATACTGCTCTTAACATTTTTTATTACCTTTTCCAGTCTGAGCTATTCCCTAAAAATATTTCTAATTATAGCTTCACTAATTGGAATTATACCTTCCATCATAATTCCATATTTTCTAGCACGTAGAGTTGGTGGACACTCTGGTGATTCCTATGGCGCTTCGGTAGTTCTAGTAGAAACATTTTTATTAGTAAGCCTTGCCTTTATTTTACCGGGAAATTAATCACAAATGCATTACCTTCGTTAGGTAGAGATTCTTCAAAATTAGATGGTTTGACAATTAACTTTAATTCTCCGCCAAATTGCTCAGCTAATTTTTTACCAAGACTTAAACCTAAACCTGAACCTTTAAAGTCTTTACTTTTAGAACTTCTAAAACCACTAGTAAATATTTTGTCTCTTTCAGAAAAAGGAATCGGCGTACCGCTATCCCAAACACAAATCCCTTGATCATTAATAGAAATTCCTATTGATGAAGATAGCGGGGAATACCTAAAGGCATTTTCCAAAAGATTAGCAACTATTTCCGCAGTAATACCTTCACAAGCTGGTCGTAATTCCTTAATCCAATCAGGCACATATACTGGCCCAAACCATTGTCTACCTTGCAGTTTCGCTGTTGCTTTAGCACGCTCAATTAAAGGGTTCAATAATTTCATCAGATCCAAAGGTTTTTCAGTTTGAATCAATGGAGGTAAAAGTAATCTGACAGGAACAATATCTTTAGAAGCCAGCTTGGGTTGAGAAAGCTTATCTAAAGCCACCAAATACTTATCAACCTGTTTCTGCTCACTCAATAATCCTTCGACCAATGACCTTTGGCTACTCTCTGGTCCCAACTTTCTCAAAAGCAGTTGAGCATAAGTTCGCAAAGCTGCTAGAGGATTTCTTAGCTGATGAATCAATACTCCAACTTGTTCTTTTTGTTCACTTAACTCATTCACCAGCTTTTCCCGATCTAGCTCTAAGCTTAGAAAGTTTGCCAAGGTTGCAGCACTGATTTGCAATCGAGTATCAAGAGATTCAGGCCACTGAACCTCTGAAGGATGCCTTTCCGCCCTAATTACACCTAATAATATGGAACCTTGTTGCATGGGATACCAACGACGATTAGACGAAGGGACCCTCAAATCAGGGTCATTTTCAATAGGTCCTAATTTCTTTAGCATTTGCTTTGGCCGCTGCCCTACAACCTCCAAAGTTGGGGAATCTTTCCCATCGGTTTTCGCAACATAAACAACAACAGCCTCAAGTTCAGGGTCAAATTCAAAGCTGCTCAACTGCTGATCAATGAGATTTAAAAATCGATCCGAAAACTTCATAATTATTTTTAGAAATCTTGAGCATCTGGATCAAGAAGCGAAAAGCTTGAAAATTCAGAAAAAAGTATTAAGATATTAAAGGGCCATTTAAGAGACTTTACAAGAGACTCCTCGCATGGTCTATTTATCAAAATTCCAAAAAAGCGTGCTATTAAGGCTATGTCAGAGGTGGATGGGTCCCCTGAGCCAAGCCTTACTAAAGTTTGATAAAAGCATTTTGGTTACTTAATTTTCCAACAGCTTCTATCCAGAAATTCTTCAAAATTCAAGCAAGGTTTTTCTATCTGTGAATTTTCTTTAGTTGTAGCCGTTTCATCCTTATTTAATTCACTCTTTCTTAGTTCCTATTCAGGGGTCATCATCTCATGTCAAAAAAGCGCAAGAGGATTAGCCGCAGGCGCCTGGCTGGTCAAAGAGTCATGGCCCATGTCCAGACATTTCATCTTGAGACTGGAGAATACAAACCCGTAACAGCCGCTAGGCGCTACATAGCTGAAACTGCTATAAATGCTCCTGCCATTGTAAATGTTCGAAGAAATGAACATACTACCGATAGATTTTTCTGGGGTGAGAAAGGATTATTTAGTGCTCAATATGCTGAAGAAAATCATTTTCTTTTCCCTTCATTAAGAACAATTGTTGAAGCAGTGGGAGAGCACAATATGTTTGAAGGACTCGAATTAACAGCTGATGATTGGGAAGAGATCGAAGAATATGAATACGCTTTTGTTTAAGTAACTTCTTCTTCAATTCATCAAATTGTCTAAATTTAATTGCAAAGACATTTTTCAATAAAAGGCCTAATGACTCCATAGATCTTTTGAGGTATTTCATGGCCTCCTTCAAAAAGATGAATTTGTGATGAGCTTGTATTGTGATGAAATAAGTCGAAAAGTTTTTCAGATGCTTCCATTGGCACTATTGAATCTTGAGTTCCATGTGTAAATAAGACCGGTGGAGTTTTCACAGGTGGTATGAAGCCAGGGTGAAGATAAGCACTGCAAGCAATTATTCCTGCTAAAGGCAAACTGCTTCCTGCAGCAATAGCCATTGCACCACCTTGAGAGAATCCTAACAAGATGGTTTTCTCTAATGGGAGCTGAAATGAGCCAAGTCTTTGCAATCGTCCTTTAAGAGATTGAACGGCTTCAGATGCCTGCTCCCACTCTGCAGGGAAAAGTCCATACCATTGCCTTCCTATGCCTTCAGGGTGCACCTGAGGAGCACGAAGAGAGACTAATTCAACATCAAAGTCATTAAGAGAATTCACTAAACCTTCGCCTAAAGGAATCAGGTCTTCCGCATCAGCTCCCCATCCATGAAGCAAGATCAATCTATAAGTGGCGCTTTCAGAAGGAAAACAAAAAAGTTCTTCTTCCATTAAACAAATTGGATTATTAATGCTTAAGTTAACCCTTGGAATGGATTTATTTCTTGTCTTATGGCACCTATTGCATTAATAAGCGTTTCTAACAAGCAGGGCTTAATTCCTATTGCCGAAACTCTCAGCAGTGAATATGGCTATCAAATCATTTCCAGCGGAGGAACGGCCAAAGCACTTGAAGAAGCATCCATTCCAGTTACTCGAGTAGCAGACTATACAGGTGCACAAGAGATACTGGGAGGGAGAGTAAAAACTCTGCACCCCAAAGTCCATGGAGGCATACTTGCAAAAAGAAAGGATCAATCCCATCAAAATGATCTTCAACAAGCAAAAATCAATAATATAGATTTAGTTATTGTTAATCTTTACCCTTTCAAGGAAACAATTAAGGATCCAAATGTAAGTTGGGACAATGCTATTGAGAATATTGACATAGGCGGTCCTGCAATGGTTAGAGCAGCTGCCAAGAACCACGAGTCAGTAACAATTTTAACTAGTCCAAGTCAATACGAAAACTTCCTGGAAGAGCTCAGAAAAGGAGATATTTCCCCCTCTCTTAAATGTAAATTAGCTCTTGAAGCTTTTGAACATACAGCAAGTTATGATGCTGCTATAAGTAAATGGATGAGAAACAAAATCTCAGTTAAAGAGTCTGAATGGATAGAAGCACTCCCCATAAAACAAACTCTTAGATACGGTGAAAATCCTCATCAAAAAGCTACATGGTATAGTTACAATGAGCAAGGTTGGGATGGAGCTTATAAGTTCCAAGGGAAAGAAATTAGCACTAATAATCTATTAGATTTAGAAGCAGCCTTATCTACAATAAGAGAATTTTATTATGGGGAGGAAAATAGCAATAAATCATTCCAATATGCAGCTGTAGTTATTAAACATACAAATCCTTGTGGTGTTGCAACAGGAAGCTCTATCGATTCAGCTCTAACAAAGGCATTAGATGCAGATAGAACTAGTGCATTTGGTGGAATAGTCGCATTAAATTCTACTGTTAATTCAAAAGCAGCAATAGAATTAAAAAGTCTCTTTTTAGAATGTGTTGTAGCACCAAAGTTTGATGAAGAGGCTAAGTTAATCCTTTCTGACAAAAAAAACTTAAGGCTAATTGAACTCAAGAATAGCTTTATCAAGAATTCAGAAAGAAAAACTATTAGGAGTATTCTTGGAGGAGTAATTGTTCAAGAAAGTGATGACCTTTTAATAGATGTAAGTAACTGGAAAGTTGTCACAGAGCTACAACCAAACTCACATCAGAAAGAAGATCTTACTTTTGCATGGAAAGTAGTTAAGCATGTACGTTCTAATGCAATAACTATTGCATCCTCTGGACAAACTCTTGGAATTGGAGCTGGCCAAACAAACAGGATTGGATCAGCCAAAATAGCTCTCGAAACTGCTGGCAAAAAAGCAAACAAAGCCGTTTTAGCAAGTGATGGATTTTTCCCTTTTGATGACACAATTCGATTAGCTGCTCAATACGGTATAAGCGCAATTATTCAACCAGGAGGTAGTATTAAAGATGAATTATCAATCAAAGCATGTGAAGAATTAAATATCCCGATGATCTTTACTGGAAAAAGACATTTTTTACATTAAAATTATAGATAAAACTACTTAATATCTTTTAAATTTTCTATTTAGCTTTGAGAGCCTTTAGGATAATAAGTTACTTTATTCTTTTTTTGAAAGATTGCCAATCTTCCAGGCCCTGCGCATAGAAAGTAGAAAGATATTGCAGCATAAATTGCAGATAATTCAAATATATAATTATGACCTTCGACTACTGCAAGAGGGAAGCCTTCTAAGCCGGTATCAACAAAATGGAAATAAAGAGCAAACAACATTGTATTCAAAAGTCCTAAAGCACAAAGTCTCGTAAATATCCCCAAGGCAAGTCCAATTGGACAAATTACTTGGGTTATACCTGCTGCAAATGTCCAAATTATGGGATCTCCAGGTAAAAATCCAAAATATTTTCCAACAACAAATTCTGCAAATCCCTGAGGATCTTGCAATTTTTCAAGACCATGATGAACCATAAACAAGCTAAAGCCTACTCTCAAAACAAAAGTTGCCAGTTCACCCAAAATATTCACATCCCCATCAGACGAACTAGCCACTACAACTTCAACCTTCTGAGACTGGTTAGATGAAGAAGAATCTGGTTTTGGTGAATTAATTTTTTCTGAATCAGCCATCACGCTATAAGCATCAGAATTACATGTTAGTTGTTTGGCAGCAGATTCTGTTAACTAAAAACTCGTTTTTATCAAATTAAATAGTGAGATCTCTTTATTGATATCGATTTAGCTTTTATTTTAAAAGATGATATTTACGCTATTACTTTAGACTCACTAAGATTTATAAGTTTTTGAATTACATGCTCAACAATTCTGTCAGGAGTTGATGCACCAGAAGTTATACCTACATTAACCTTTCCAGTTGGTAGGAAGTCAGATTCAACTGTTAAATCATTTCCCAATGGTTTGTGGGTGATTGTGTTGTCTCTATCTCCAATTCTTTCAGGAGTATCTATATGAAAAGAACGAATCCCTTTAGACAAAGCAATTTCTTGAAGATGAGTTGTATTTGAAGAGTTAAAGCCCCCAATAACTACTAGCATGTCGAGTGGTTCATCCACTAAAGAAAACATTGCATCTTGTCTTTCCTCAGTAGCATCACAAATTGTATTAAAGGCCAAGAAATGTTCGTTTAAATCAGAAGGTCCATATTTCCTAAGCATTGTTTTTTCAAACAACCGGCCAATCTCTTCAGTTTCACTCTTGAGCATTGTTGTCTGATTAGCTACCCCAAGTCGCTTCAGATCTCTATCTGGATCAAAACCATTAGAAAAAGCCCTTGCAAATCTTCTCATAAAGTCATCTCGATCTCCATTCCCAAGAATATATTCAGAAACATACTGAGCCTCCTCAAGATCTAAAACAACTAAATAGGTTCCTGCAAAAGAGCTGGTAGCTAATGTTTCTTCATGTTTAACTTTTCCATGAATAATTGAAGTGAATTCATGCTTTTTATGTTTCTCTACCGTATGCCACACTTTTGAAACCCATGGACAAGTTGTATCGATGATGTGACAACCACGTTCATGAAGAAGTTTCATTTCCTGCACAGTTGCTCCAAAAGCTGGCAATATCACAACATCACCCTCCTTCACTGAAGAGAAGTCTTTAATTCCTTTCTCAGCAGATATAAAACGCACATTCATATTTCTCAAATGATCATTCACTGAAGGGTTGTGAATGATTTCATTAGTTATCCAAATACTTTCTTTTGGATAATGTCGCCTAGTTTCATAAGCCATTGCTACAGCACGTTCTACACCCCAACAAAATCCAAAAGCCTCTGCAAGTTTGACTCTTAATCTTCCATGCTCTAGCAAATATCCATTATCACGAATAGAAGCTATCAAATTGCTTTGATAAGCCTTTTCAAGGGCTTTAGCCCTTTTTGCAGGGGATTCGAAACCTCTTCGGTTATAACGATCAGAATGGTGAAGCGAACGTTTAAAAGCTTGAGTATCCATTTCTATTGAATCTACATTAAGAATAAGACTCTATTCGCAAGAGCTAAAAAACACAAAAAGCCTGGCTAAATGCCAGGCTTTTTGTAAGAAAACATTTGTTCTTAATTAGAAGAAGCAAAGTCTGGATAAGCTTCCATACCATGCTCACCAATATCAAGGCCCAAAGTTTCTTCTTCTTCACTTACACGAATACCACCAAAGAAACTGCCAATGATTGACCAAGCCATCCAGCAAGTCGCTATTGTCCAGATCGCATAAGCGCCGGCACCAAGAGCCTGAACCAACAAGGTTGATATTCCACCTCCATTTAGGAGACCAATGCCAGCTGCAGATGGATCCATTCCATCAACACCCCACAATCCAATTACCACTGTTCCCCAAATACCACATACTCCATGAACAGAAAAAGCGCCGACAGGGTCATCAACACCTAAGGAATCCAAAGCAGAAACTGCAAAAACAACTATTACACCGCCCACAAATCCTGCGAGCCATGACCCTGTAAGTGTCATGTTTCCACAACCAGCGGTAATACTTACGAGACCCGCAAGTATTCCATTGATAATCATGGTTAAATCCGGCTTACCAGATGTAAGTGTCGAAATAAGAGTCGCTGCTATAGCTCCACCAGCAGCTGCAAGAGTTGTAGTAACAGCAACAAAAGCAACATATTCATCCATAGCCAACTCTGATCCAGGGTTGAAGCCATACCAACCAATCCACAGAATCAGTGCACCAAGCGTAGCTAGTGCCATGTTATGTCCAGGCATTGCCTGGGCCTTTCCATCAACAAACTTTCCAATTCTAGGTCCAAGAAGCATTGCTCCAATAAGACCTGCCCATCCACCAACTGAGTGAACAATTGAAGAACCCGCAAAATCAATAAAACCTAGTTCTGAAAGCCATCCTCCATTCCACTGCCAACTGCCTGAAATTGGATAAATAAAAGCAGTCAATATCAATGAAAAAACAACAAATTCACCAAATTTAACTCTTTCAGCAACAAGTCCAGAAACAATAGTAGCTGCAGTACCTGCAAAAGCAGCTTGGAAAAGGAAATCTACAGCAGGTACAAGGCAACCAGTATCTCCTGAAGCTGCACATGCAAGTGCTCCTGAAGGATCTGGGTCAAAGAACAAGCCATTAAAATAAAGCCATCCTCCTGCCACTGAATCTCCATACATCAGTGAATAGCCAATAAACCAATATGCAGTTACGGCTAAAGCAAAAACAAAAAGATTTTTAGCAAGAATGTTTACGGCATTCTTTGAACGACACATCCCGGCTTCAACCATTGCGAACCCAGCATTCATGAAAATGACGAGGATCGTTGCAATGAATAGCCAAAGGTTGTCTGCCAAGAAAGTCGCCGCTTGAGGGCCAGTTAGGTCAGAAAGACCAACTTCTGCACGAGCAGCGAAACTAAAAACTCCTAAGCCTAAAAGAGCCAAGGGCACAGTAGCTAACCAAATTAATCCTTGATTAGATCTAAAGCCGCGAATGCTTTTCAATAGAAGCATTGGTCCTTCCAGTAGGCTCACTTCCTGGAGGCGCGCAGTGCGACGCCTAGGCGGCGATTGCAAAGCAGTGGTCATAAAAAAATGAAATTCTGCAAAAGAAGCTAATTTATAAAAAAAGCTATTACATATATCAATATGAGCAATTAAGAGACAATGCCTGGTAATGGTTAATACATAATCAGAAATTCATTTGCTGATCAAATTCCCAATTTAAAGTCTAAACATGACTAAATCCAATACAAGAAAGCAAAAAAAAGACTTACTAGAGAAACAAGTTCAAAGATCAAACCCCATGATCATCGGGGGTACTCTTCTAGCCCTAACCTCCATAGCATTGCTGGCTTTTGTGATTAAAACAAAAATCTTCTAGTCAACTAAAGAATTAACTGCACTATTCCCTTTCAGCAAAAGGTCTAATCCCTTCCCAAGTTATCCGATCTAAATGAAAATCAAAAGAACAAGGAATAACCTCAACTCCTTTTTTTAAAGCAAGTCGAAACAGATCACCATATGCTGGATCTGCTGAATCTCCAGGGCAGAAAACTTCTACATCATTCCTACTTATACATGGGACCAAAACAGCCCTAGAAGAAGGCAATTCTGCAATCATTTCCTTCAAATGTTTTTGCCCTCTAGTAGTCACAGTATCTGGGAAAAGAGCTCTCTGGCTTTTTACCCAAGTTGTATTTTTCACTTCTATAAATATTTTCCGAGAATCAGGATTTGCTTCCTGAGGCGTTAAGAGCAAATCGATGCGACTTTTCCTTTCTACTCCATAAACTACTTCATTTTTAATTTCCAAGATTTTACCCAATTTTTTGTTTAAAAAACCTTCTTCAATAACCCTTCTGACAAGTTTATTAGGCAATGAAGTATTGATGCCAACCCAAATCAAGCCTTCTAAAGAAGGCACCTGGGCTTGTTCCCATGACCAAGCCAATTTACGTTTTGGAGATGGAGAATATCTCAACCGAACTCGCCCTCCAGGGTACAAGACCCCTTTCATAGGTCCAGTGTTTGCACAATGGGCGGTAACCAATTCTCCTGTATCTAATTCTATATCTGCTAAAAAACGTTTATATCTTTTCTTTAGGGTTCCTTCAATAAGAGGAGAAAAAGTTGAAATAGTCTTGCCAATCATGGAAATCCATCCTCTATTGAATACATTCAAGAAATCTATTTAAAACCTCTAAATAATTTATGGGATTTCTTATAGCTAAGAGTAAAACATGAAAAGGCCACTTAGACGCATTTCAACGGTAATTGGCATTGGCACACTGCTAAGCAAAGCTTTTGGAATGATTAGGCAAATTGCAATAGCAGCGGTCTTTGGAGTTGGTTCTGCTTATGACGCATATAACTATGCATATATTCTTCCAGGATTTTTTTTAGTACTTATAGGAGGGATTAATGGACCTTTGCACAACTCAATAGTTAGCGTTCTAAGCAGAAGGAGCAAGCAAGAAGGAGGGCAGATTCTCTATTCCATCAATACATCCATTCTTTTGCCACTAATACTAATTAGTTTAATTTTATTTTTTGCAGCAGATCAAATTATCCAACTTATGGCTCCTGGCTTGGAAGTTCAAACTCATAAAATTGCAACCGAGCAATTGCAGATAATGTCTCCTATTGTTTGTTTATCTGGGTTAATTGGCACAAGCTTTGGATCATTAAATGCAAGGAACGAATTTCTTCTTCCATCCATTTCACCTATAATTTCAAGCTTAATTTTAATTAGTAGTGTAAGCATCTTTGGTTTATATGAAACCCAGTCGATCGCTTCTGCCGGTATTGCTTTAAAAGGAGGGCTAATTCTAGCCCAAGCAACTCTTCTAGGTGCAATTATGCAATGGGCAATACAAATCCCTTTATTAAGAAAAAAAGGCTTACTTAAATTCAATTTAGTGCTTGACTGGGGTAATTCAGGTGTTCAAGAAATTTGGAAGATTATTATCCCAGCAACACTTTCAACAGGGATGTTGCAAATTAATGTTTTCACTGACCTATTTTTTGCATCAAATATCATTGGGGCTGCATCAGGCTTAAGTTACGCAAATTTTATAGTACAGGCTCCATTAGGTCTAATTTCAAATGCTCTTCTATTACCTCTATTACCATTATTAGCAAAACTTGGAGAAAGAAAAGACAGCAAAGATCTAGTAAAAAGAATTAGGCAAGGTTTTATTTTCTCTTCTGCAAGTATGATCTACTTAGGGGCAATCTTCATCACACTAAGCGAACCAATTACTAAAATTGTTTTTGGCAGAGGTGTATTTGATTACAACGCAATAAACATTGTCAAAACACTACTTATTTTCTATGGCATTGGAATGCCAGTATACCTTATAAGAGATCTATTAGTACGTGTATTTTATTCACTTGGAGATGGCAATACTCCATTCAAAATTTCTGCTATAGGTATCGTTCTTAACCTTATTTTGGACTGGTTTTTTGTTGGAAGTAATTTACCATGGGGGTACAAAATCCCAATTAATTTAGGTGCTAGTGGACTTGTCCTAGCAACAGTTGGTGTAAACTTATTTACATGTCTAGTGCTTCTAGTAAAATTAAAATCTAAAGTAAAACTAATAAACTTATATGCATGGTTTATTGATTTCCTTAAACTCTTATTTTGTGGATCAATTTCAGGATTAATTGCCTGGAAGGCAAATTCCTTTCTTTCTCAAGATTCGAGTTTTCTATGGAACTTAATTGAATTATTATCTTCTTCAATTATAAGTTTATCCTCCTTTTTTATTCTTTCTAGCTTGCTTAAAATTCAAGAATTAAATGAAATGACAACAATAATTAAGAGCAAACTCATTACTCCTTACTTTTTAAGGTGATATCACGCGCTTCTCTAACTTGAAGGGGTATCTGTAGGGAGTCACCTTCATCTAGCTTAGGTCCCTTAACTGAAATTATTCTTGCCTCAATACCAAATTCCTGAAATGCATTTTCCATTTCCTGAATCAATGCTTTCTCAACTTGAGACTCTGCATCAGCCACTTTCCCAATAAGTCTTTCCCCCAGTCGCCCAATTTGCTGTCGAACCACATCTCTTGCATTAGTAACTTCGATAATCAACATATGAACAATCCAACTCAATTAACCTTATCTGCAATAGGGGGCCAAAATCTCTTCTAAGTCAAAAATCTGAGCAGAAGAAATCAATCTAGACAATGACAGCTTGCTCTTCCCACTACCAAATTCAACTTGAACTGCTTCCAAGGCCTTTTTAGCCGCGAGAGTTGGGCCATCTTTAAGATTAACTTGGCATTCAATCGCAAGCGCCTCAGCTAGGCCAGCATTACCCAAGGAAAGATTCCACTTCTCAATTTGTATATACAATCGATCAGCAATTAAGGACTCTAACTCACGCAATTGTTCTAGTTCGGGATTCATAAAAATTAAGGAAAAGCACCCTTTTCATTCCTCTTTGAAAGAGTCTTCAAGTGGAGCCGGTTTTCTAATGATGACGAAAGCAAGGTGAAAAATCAGCAAGAACAACCAGATTCCTGTAAACCATTCCAAATGTGTCCAACTATGACGAATCTCTTGAGCTAGCCAAAGCCCACTATTTAAAGCTGCAAAAGCCATAGCATGAATAGTAAAATTAACTATTCGTGAAAAATGTAAGTAAAGAGGATCATTTGGATCCCCATTGCCATACCACCTAAGAGGCATTGGATTTTTGTATGAATGTGGTCTTTACGCCATCTTATAGTTGACGAAGAGGATCTCAAAACTCTTAACTAAATCATATGCGCCTGTAGCTCAGCGGATTAGAGCATCTGACTACGGATCAGAGGGTCGGGAGTTCGAATCTCTCCAGGCGCGTTTTTAACGTGATCAACACATAAAAGCAAAAATAAGAAGGATTTTTCTTGATGATTGCCAAGCTTTGTTTACTATCCCATCAGTAACTCCAAAAGGAGACTATTCCCTTGATTTCGATTAGTTCAAATCTAGAAAATACCGACCCAGACATATCCCTTCTAATTAACAAGGAGTTCTTAAGGCAACAAACTCATTTGGAGTTGATCGCTAGTGAGAACTTTGCATCCAAAGCAGTCATGCAAGCACAAGGAACCGTATTAACAAATAAATATGCTGAAGGGCTTCCTGGAAAACGCTACTACGGGGGTTGTGAACATATTGATGAAATTGAGAAATTAGCTATATCTAGAGCAAAATCACTATTCAAGTCAGCTTGGGCAAATGTACAGCCTCATAGTGGCGCTCAAGCCAATTTCGCTGTATTTCTTGCACTGCTTAAACCAGGCGACACAATCATGGGAATGGACCTCGCACATGGAGGTCATTTAACCCACGGATCACCTGTAAATGTAAGTGGGAAATGGTTCAAAGCAGTTCATTATGGAGTAGATGCCAATACAGAAATCCTCAATATGGAGCAAGTAAGGGAAATTGCTCTTCAACATCGACCAAAATTAATTATTTGCGGGTATTCTGCATATCCTAGAACTATAGATTTTCAATCATTCAGAGCTATAGCCGACGAAGTAGGAGCTTATTTATTAGCTGATATGGCCCATATAGCAGGTCTTGTTGCAACTGGAGTTCATCCTAATCCAGTTCCTTATTGCGATGTAGTAACAACGACTACTCACAAAACTCTTAGAGGACCTCGAGGAGGATTAATACTCTGTAGAGACGAGGAACTCGGGAAACAATTTGACAAAGCTGTTTTCCCAGGTAATCAAGGTGGTCCTTTAGAGCATATTATTGCTGCAAAAGCTGTTGCCTTTGGAGAAGCTCTCAATCCAAACTTTGAAAGATATATCAATCAAGTCGTATCTAATGCCAAAACATTAGCCAAACAGATCAAAAGCAGAGGAATTGCTGTGGTAAGCAAAGGAACAGATAATCATATTGTTCTTCTTGATCTCAGAAGTATTGGGATGACAGGCAAGAAAGCAGATGCACTAGTTAGCGAGGTGAATATAACAGCTAACAAAAACACTGTTCCATTTGATCCTGAGTCACCTTTCGTTACTAGTGGTCTAAGGCTCGGAACTGCAGCATTAACTTCAAGAGGTTTTGATGATGAGGCTTTTCTTGAAGTAGCCAACATCATAGCTGATTGTCTTTTGAACAAAGAAGACTATTCAATGAAAAAACAATGCAAAGAAAGAGTTTTAGAGTTATGTAATCGATTCCCTCTTTACAATCAAACTAATGACTATTAATAATCTTGACTAAGAAAAAAACGAATCAAGGTGTTGAAATACTTGCTATTGGAACTGAATTATTATTAGGTAACATATTAAACAGCAATGCTAAGTGGCTTGCAGAGCAACTTGCTTTAATTGGTTTATCTCACTATCGACAAACTGTTGTTGGAGATAACATTGAACGCTTAAAAGAAATTGTTCTTGAAGCATCTCAAAGAAGTCATATTTTAATTACTACAGGTGGATTGGGCCCCACAATGGATGACTTAACTACAGAAACAATTGCCCAAGCATTTAAAGCTGATCTTGTCGAACATAAAGCTATTTTACAGGATATTAAAAATAAATTAAATAATTTGGATATTTTCCCTGAAAGTAATTTAAAACAATCTCTTTTACCAGAAGGAGCAACTATTCTGCCCAACCCGTTAGGGACTGCACCAGGAATGATATGGTCTCCTGAAGATAACTTCACAATAATTACTTTCCCTGGCGTTCCCTCAGAAATGAAAATAATGTGGAAAAAAACTGCAAAACCTTGGATTCTTGAAAATCATGCCTCTGGGAAAATAATTAAAAGTAAAACCATTAAAATCGCAGGCATACCAGAATCTGCACTAACTGAAAGAATTTCCGATTTAATTACGAAAACAAATCCAACCATTGCGCCTTACGCATCTTTAGGTGAGGTCAAACTACGAATAACTGCCCAAGCTAAAACTGCTCAAGAAGCAAATAAATTGATTCAGCCTATTGAATCTGAACTAGAAAAAAGGATTGGGCTCAGTATTTTTGGAAGAGATGAAGAAAGCTTAGCTTCAATTGTGATCGACTTATTAAGAAAAAGGAGAGAGACAATCGCACTTGCCGAATCTTGTACAGGTGGTCAAATTGCATCTTCCCTTACTTCCATTCCAGGATCTTCAGATGTCTTTCTTGGTGGAGTAGTCGCATATAGCAATTCCATCAAACAAAACATCTTAAAGGTACCTCTTAATCTTTTAGAAGAGCATGGTGCTGTTTCCTCAGCCGTCGCAAAATCTATGGCCAATAAAACACGTCAATTATTTAATAGCGATTGGTCTATTGCAGTAAGTGGAATTGCAGGACCAAGTGGAGGAAGCCAAGGTAAACCGGTCGGACTAGTAGAAATATTTATATCAGGAAACACTGCACAAGAATCTATCCAAGAAAATTTCGGGCCTCATAGAGGAAGGGATTATATACAAAAATTGAGTGTTGTAAGAGCCCTAGACAGACTTCGCTTATTTCTGCTCATGCAAAGCTAATGTCTATTAATTATTGGAATTAATCTGTGAGCTCAGAAACGCTCTATGACAAGATTTGGGATCTTCACCGAGTAAGGGAACTTACTGGAGGGTCAACACAGCTTTTTGTAGGCTTACATTTAATTCATGAGGTTACTAGCCCTCAGGCATTTGCTGCGCTTGAAGAGAAGGGTCTAACAGTACATTCTCCAGACAGAACTATTGCCACAGTTGATCATATTGTCCCTACTACCAATCAAATAAGACCATTTGCTGATCCATTGGCTGAAGAGATGCTCAAAACACTTGAGTCAAATTGCAAACAACATGGCATCAAATTTTTCCAATTAGGTTCTGGTAATCAAGGCATTGTTCATGTCATTGCTCCAGAAGCAGGGTTAACTCAACCTGGCATGACCGTTGCGTGTGGCGACTCCCATACATCTACTCATGGTGCTTTTGGAGCCATTGCATTTGGGATTGGAACAAGCCAAGTTCGAGATGTCCTTGCAAGTCAAACCTTAACCATGAAGAAACTAAAGGTTCGACGCATCTGGTTTGACGGAGAACTACAGAAAGGTGTTTTTGCTAAAGATCTAATACTCCATGTAATTCAAAAACTTGGGGTTAAAGATGGAGTTGGCTATGCCTATGAATTTGCAGGGCCGGCAATACAAAGTCTCTCAATGGAAGAAAGGATGACTATATGCAATATGGCAATAGAAGGTGGAGCAAGGTGTGGCTACGTAAATCCAGATCAAGTGACATTTGACTATCTGAAAGGAAGAAAATATTCGCCAAACGGTGCTAAGTGGGACTTAGCAATTAAATGGTGGGAGTCACTCTCCAGCAATGAGAATGCAATTTATGATGATGAAGCAAGGTTCAATGCTTCTACAATTGCCCCCACTGTTACGTGGGGTATTACTCCTGGACAAGCAATCGCAATAAATTCGTTTATTCCAAGTCTCGAATCGATAGATCCAAGTGATCATCAACTGGCTTTAGAGGCTTATCAATATATGAGATTACAGCCTGGGAGCTCTATAGAAGGACTAAAAATAGACGTCTGTTTTATCGGCAGTTGTACAAATGGGCGCTTAAGTGATCTTCAAATAGCGGCTGAAATAGCCAAAAACAATCATGTAGCAAAAGGAGTTAAAGCATTTGTGGTCCCAGGCTCAGAAAAAGTTGCTCAAGAAGCTGAATCACAAGGGTTAGATAAGATTTTCAAAGATGCTGGTTTTGAATGGAGGAAGCCTGGTTGTTCAATGTGTCTGGCAATGAACCCAGATAAACTCGAAAGTGATCAAATTAGTGCAAGTTCAAGCAATAGAAACTTTAAAGGGAGACAAGGTTCCTCAAAAGGAAGAACCTTATTAATGAGTCCCGCAATGGTCGCTGCAGCAGCAATTACAGGATGTGTAGTAGATGTAAGAAAATTTCTTAATTGAAAGCCCCTAACAAACAATAGATTTAATGAACCAAACACCCCTATTCCCAACAGGACCAATTCAAAAGGTACAAGGAAAATGTATTTACTTAAAGGGAAACGATATTGACACCGATCGCATTATCCCTGCACGTTTTCTTAAATGCATAAGTTTTGACGCCCTTGGTGAAAGCGTATTTGCAGATGATCGTTTAGAAAAACAAGGATTACATCCTTTTGATCAAGTCCAAAATCAAAATAGTTCTATTCTTATAGTTAATAAAAACTTCGGATGTGGATCAAGTAGAGAGCACGCACCTCAAGCACTTATGAGATGGGGGATAAGAGCAATTATTGGTCAAAGTTTTGCTGAAATATTCTATGGGAATTGCTTATCTATTGGTATACCATGTGCAATCATTGCTGAATCCTTTATTGATTCATTAACTAAAGAAATTGAGTCTAATCCTGACCTCCTATTCAATTTAGATATTAATTCTCAAAGGATTTCTAATGTAAAACAGTCATGGCTTCTGAAAATCGAATTAGGAATGAAAGAAATGCTCTTATCTGGTAAATGGGATGCCACAAGAACTCTTCTTAAAGAAAAAGATAAAATCAAGCTTACCAAAAATAGTCTCCCTTATATAAATCAATTCAACCCTCTATATTAGGAAATGAGAAAAGAGTAGATAAGAAATTAATAATACCCAAGTAAATTTATTTTACTCAAAATGAATCAGGCCTACCTTTATAATTAAAACCATTCAAACGGAAACTTAATCCGCCAGACTCATTCTTAAAATCATAAAAAAGGCCAAATTCATAAGCTCTTCTTTGCCACATTATAGATAATTTTGAAGTAACAGACTTACCATAATTTTCAGAGCTTGTATCAATATTAAACTCTTGAACACTTCTTGCCAATATTGGTCCTACTAGCTGTTGTGTCAAATCTATTTCTAACTTTACTAAATCATTTTCATTATCAAATGTAAATGGACTCTCGCCAGATTTGAAAGTATAGGAAGGAATAATCGAGAGTCTTGTATAATCAAGGTAATTTCTTTGTAAGTTTCCAAAGGTAACTTCAGGTCCTAATCCAAAGGTAAAGAAAGACTGAGAGCTATTACTCTCATAAAGTAAATTAGATGCTTTGAAAATACTGTTCAAATAAAGACCAGGATCTATTGATTTAGGTGAATAAGGTGACTCCTTGTACTCGAATGTATCATTTTTGGTAAACTGCTTTAAAGGGTATTTAACATCTAAGTCATACGTTAAGCTAGATCTCCATAATGCTATAAGCTCTGTACTCTTTAATTTTTCTGCTTGATATTTTGCAACTGCCATACTTATTTTATCATTATACTTAGTCTTTCCAGATCCCCAAGAAGAATTTCTAACAAGGTTAAGACCATATCCAGTATAAATATCAGCACTTCCTATTGATCCATTCAAAACTTCATCTCTATATAAGCCAAATAGACTTAGGTCTATGTCCTTTAATTTATTAATATTCAATTTCCTTGTAATCTCAGCAGAGAACCTCGATCCATTGGAAAAATGCTTACTATTGAAAGTACTAATGTCTCCAGAAATAATCCCATCAAAATTAAATAATTTGCCCTGCAGTTCTATATCTAATCCAAACAAGTCCTCAACTTGAGTAGGAGTTGATACTTTCTGACTATTTACTGAATATCCATCTTGAGGGTAAGATGATGTCTTACCTTGTATTGATCGTTGAATTAAATACTGAGGTTGTAGAGATAAGACATAATTATCATTTAATCGAATTGGTTGCAATTGTCTACCTATAAAAACACCATCTTTATCACTACCATCAATTCCAAAAGTCCATTTTCTTGCTTTCCATTTTCCATCTAATCGAATTTTCCTATTCCCAATAGGTAGATTGAGTTTATCTTCAAAAATTAAACGACTTTTTTTTGCAAAAATAATTCCATTTTCTAATTCTGCTTCATGTAGTCTAATTTCTACCTGATGTGATTCAATTCGTATTTGTGCAGGATTAAAAGGATCATTAGTAAAGCTAGCTTTATTTGCCATCAAGCTATCATCTGTAATAAAAATCTCAGATGACTTTATGCGCCATTTGTTTATATAATTTTTTTCTTTTTTTCCATGAGTGATCATCTCCATATTTTGATCAAATCCTCCTTGAAAGATAAATCCATCTATAAATTTGACATCCCTAAGTGAACCTTTAACATCATCAACAGAGTAAGAATTATTAATATTAATAATTTCTCTTAAGTTTAAATCCTTTGCAATCAACCTTATATCAATTACTCCATAAATATTCTCAAGTTTTCCTTTCTTGTCTGCAAGATTATATTCAAAAGAACTAGCAGAAATTAATGTTTTTCCTTTATGGAAGTAAACATTTCCTGAAGCAAAGAGAATATTTTTTAATTTATCAATTTCAATTCTATCGGCCTTCAGACTTCCTCCATGAAGAACTACCTTTGCATTACCCTCAGCAACAAATAGATTTTCATTTTCCCAGGACTGACTATCAGAGCTAATTTCCAATTCAACAAAAGGAGACTTTTCAAGGTCCTGAGATGTTTGATAAATCTCGTCAGTTGGATTGAGTGATGACGCTGACTCATGAGCATCTTTTAAAGCTAAGTATTTCTTATTTGAGTAAATTCCAAAAAAAGATTGATCTGAACTACACGAACAAAGTTCAAATTTCTTTTTAGAAGAGAAATCACCTGCAAACCTATTCGAAGCAAAACTTGCTTCCACTGGTACAAAAAGAAAAAAGGCCACTGATATGTAGCCTGGGAGAAATCGCATAAAACCATATTCGCCAAAAGCTACCTTACGACGACTATAAAAATTCCATAAAAACATTGATACTGGCTTAAATTAAACCAATATCAATTTAGTTGGATCGAAGGAGCAAGACTAATTAATTAGTCTTGAGGGCTTTCTAAATCCTTTCTGGCTGGGGTTCTTGTTGGGTCACTAGCCAAGAAACCAAAGAGGAAAACACCAACAAAAAAGAAGACGACCGTGTATACGGAAATCTTTAAGGCAAGCATGACTAGCTAATTTGACTATGGAAACAAATGTATCTTATGGGTAGTTGCACCCAAAATGGCCCAATTATTACCTTGGATTGAAATGTTTCTATGCTGTTTAACTTAATAATAAGATTTTCATCAGGGCTCTAATCGTCATGATCATCCCAAGGGTCCTCAAGGCTCCTTGCAGGCGGGCCAAAGGCTGTATAGACTCCAAAACCAGTTAACCCCAACAAAACGACCAGGAGAGTTACAGCTATTGAAAGTGCGGGAGATGAAGTTTGCATCAAATCTTTCTACAGGTTGTCAACCTTAGAGGGTATTTCACATACAATATCCAAAATTATTCATTAACTGAGGCTCGAAACTAAAAATGGGACAAAAAACCCCTCTGGGCTCACTCCTTAAATCAATTGGCAATTCAGGTCAGGGCAAAGTTGTAGCAGGCTGGGGAGCAGTCCCCGTAATGGCTCTCGTCGGAGTATTGCTGCTAGTTTTCCTAGTGATCATGCTGCAAATTTACAATCAATCACTTTTACTACAAGGATTCTCAGTTGACTGGAACGGAGTCAACTGAGTCATTACTATCTGGCTCAAGCTGTTAGCTAATGAACATCTTTGGAGTAGGGCTGCCTGAAATAGCAGTCATAGCAGCACTTGCTTTGGTAATTTTTGGACCCAAGAAACTTCCTGAAATTGGAAGAAATCTTGGAAAGACACTTAAAACACTGCAGAAAGCATCTTCTGAGTTTGAAAGTGAATTCCAAAAAGCAGTAACTAATGCAGATGATGTTGATAGTGAAATTCGTTCTGAGCTAAAAGCTCAGAACGATTCCACTGTGCAAAATAAAAAAATATAATTGCAGTAATTCTATTCAAGCGTCCTAAATGAGTTCGGGTGATTTCCAGTTATTAGTTGGCCTGGGCAACCCAGGTTCAAAATATGAAAGCACGCGTCACAATATTGGATTTATGGCAATCCAAAGGCTTGCTTTTCAAGCTTCGGCATCTTTCAGGCTAAATAGCAAGCTTTATGGGCAACTAGCTGATATACATAATGGTTTAAAAAAAAGAAGATTGTTAATGCCAACTACATATATGAATGAAAGTGGTCGATCGATTAATGCGGCAATGCAATGGTTTGATCTAAACATAAATCAAATTCTTATCATTGTTGATGATATGGACTTACCATTAGGGAAACTAAGATTTAGGGAAGAAGGAAGTTCTGGCGGTCACAATGGTCTAAAAAGTATAATTTCTGAATTAGGAAGAAAAGATTTTTGTAGATTAAGAATCGGCATTGGACCTCCATCTGACACAGCTCATGAACGAAAAGACAAAACAGTGCGTCATGTTCTTGGAAGATTTACAAAAGAAGAGCATTCCACAGTGGATATTGTTTTAGATAAAGTCATTAAAGGCTTGGAAATAATCGAAGCATTTGGCTTAAAACAAGGTGTAACTTTTATAAATTCATCTGAAGTCGACACAAAAGAAATAAATATCTAAACTTATGAAAAAAAAACCTACAACTACAGCGAACATAAGAATCTTAAGACAAAGCTTTGCTAGTAAATCTATTGAAGGCGAAGTTTCTGCAGGTGACTTTAATTGGCAATTCAATTGGCAATTTAGCAATGGTCAATTATTAGTAGAGCCTCCTCTTGGGAGAGCTCTGATCCAAGATGCCCTGCTTCGTTTTTTAATTAAAGCTGATTATTCTCTTGAGCCTGGAGGCACGTATCATTTTACAGTCAGGTCCAAATTTTAAGTTCAATAGATTTTGACCATCGAAGTTTAACCTGAAAATAATCTTCTATTAGAATTAAAGAAACAATTACATCTAAATTTTTTGGCGGTAAAATCAACCCCTTTGGAATAAGCTTAATGAGAAACTCTGGTGGAAATATTTCCAAATACCTTTCTCTTGCTCTAAGTGTTGTCATTTTTTCATCAACAAGTTGGATAGGAGAAATATTTGCGGCAAGCAGTTCAGACTGCCAATAATTGCTGGTTGTACCATTTCCAAGCAAAATTAATTCAACTGAATGGTTTTCTCTCCAATAGTTGATTAAATTAATAACAGATGAATTTAAAGATATTTTCCCATCTATAACCAAAGAGCACTCTACATCTGCTAATAGTAATCCACATTTCTTATGCCCTGGGTCAATTGCAATTACCTTTTTCATAGAATAATTATTATTATCTATATAGGTTGTTTAGTTACTCTTAGCCTTACAGCAACTTTGTCTGCAGTATCACTTGTACTTGTAGAAATAGCATCTAGTTTTAAAATACTCTCCTTTTTAAACTCTAATTGATCAAAGAGTTTCTGAATAGAGTTTGAATCAACTTTAATTTCTGTAGCGAAAGACCCCCTCGTTTTAACTTCAGCCAGGGTCGACGCAAGTAAAATCTTAATTTGCTTTCTAAGAAAGTCTCTAGTGAGCTTAATATTCCTAATATTTAAACTTGCTATCACTTCACCTTTACGAACAATATTTTTATCAGGAAGTGCTACAGGGAAAGCATATAAAAAACCCTCACCTAATAAAACATTACTTGCAGAACGAATATTTATGACCCATTCACGCTTATCAGAAATCTGTTCCTCCAAACGCTCAATATGATCTCTTCTGACTAAAACTATTCTAGAAACAGGAGTGTTTCCTGGTTGGACTCTAATAAATGCATTGAAATTTGCTTGAGCTAGTAAATTTTCTATCTCTTCTTTTGCATTTGATTTATTATCCAACTTAACTGGGAAAATTCCAAGGCTTTGGCCACTAGCAATTACTACTTCTCCCTGGCGAAAAGCAAACAAATCTTTTCCAAGTTTTACTAGATCTTTTTCAGCCTTCTTAATCTTCAACTCAAGAGTTTCCCTTTGTTTTTTTAAAGGTACTAAGGCCTGTTTGCTCTCTTTTAGTTTCGCTTGAATATCATCTAGCTCAAACAAACCAACTCTCAGCTCTCTGCTAACCAAAAGCATCAGGCTTAATGAAATAGCACTTATTAAACTGCCAGTTAATATTGTTATTAAAACAGCAGTTCTACGGGGTCTTAGTTTAAATACGCTGAGTCTAGCCTTGCCTATTCGACTACCAAGCAAATCTCCAAGTGTTGAGAGAGTACCTCCTAGAAGAAGCAAAACAATAATAAGCAACCAACCTGCCACTTCAGAAAGTATTAATTAAGGAACTTAGAGTAACTTACTACTCAAAGAAAAGATTATTAGTTAAAGCGTTTTGCAAGAGCAATTGGATCAAAAACTGTTATTTTCTTTCTATCGATCTGCAGCAAACCTAAATTCCGCAAGTCACCTAGCAATCTAGTTATTGTCACTCGCGTAGACCCAATAGCTTCTGCTATTCCTTGATGCGACAACCTTAGATCGATAGTAATTCCTTTTTCACTTGGAATACCAAAATCTCTGCAAAGTACAAGTAAAAAGCTAACCAATCTTGATGACATATCCCTATGAGTCAAAGTCTCAATCATTGTCTCCGTTTGCAGGATTCTGCTCGATAAGCCTTGAAGAAGAAGAAGGCCAACCCCACTGTCACCTTCTAAGGCATTTCTCACTGAGCCTGCCGGGGCTGAGGTCATATCGACCTTAGTAAACGCTACTGCATGATAAAAACGATCTGATCTGTGCCCAGTCAATAGAGAAAGAACACCGAAAAGACTATTCTCTCTTAACAAAGCAACAGTTATTTCTTCGCCAGATTCATATACTCTCGTTAAGCGAACAGCTCCTCTTCGGATCAAATAAACTCTTTCAGCTGGGTCTCCAGGGAAAAAAATTGTTTTAGACCTGTCGACAGTCTCATTCGCAGCTCCATCTAGTCCCCTAATAACATCTAGGAGAGTCTTTTTTATTGGTGTTTTCTCATTGAACTGACTCTGAGAGTTCATCCCAAGTGATTGGTTGGGAGAACGACTGAAGGAGCTTGAGCTAGCTGTCATCTTGCAAACCAATTGAAAGGAGATTAAGGAGTACAGCTAAAATTACATGTAGCAAAAACGACGTTTTTCAACTTAATCAAGCGTATTACATCACTTTTTCAACCAGAACCGTTACGCAATAGCTAGTTCATATTAATAAAAGGTGAATTCATGAAAAGATTGGCACTATAGATAGTGTCAAAACACTTGTGAACCTACATACTGGCGCTAGGTTTAAACAAGATTGTCCACAAGAGTGATTTCCAACTTTTCATGACAGCCAGCCCAAGTCCAACAACTCAATCCAGCTCAAGAAATAAATATGGTTTAAGCCCTATTAATTCTGCACCTAGTCAACCAAGGCTAAAAATTATTTCCTCCCAAGGTCAACTTCAAGTGCATTCTTCTCCTTACCGAGGAAGTTTTTCAGTGGTACTTAGTGAAGCGCTACGCTCTGCTGGTTTAGGTAGCCGCGTACTAATTGCCCAATTTCTAAAAGGTGGTGTTTCTCAAGGGCCTCAAAATGCAATAAGACTTTGTGGGAAATTAGAATGGGTTAGGCCAAGCATCTATGGTTGCATCAACAAACATCAAACCAACAACACTACTCAAAAAGAATGTATAAAAAATGATCAAGCAGTAAAAGAAGTTTGGGAAATCTGTAAAAAGCAATTGGCGAACAATGAATTAGATAAACTAGTACTTGATGAAATAGGTCTTGCTATTGAATTTGGCTTTATTACTGAAGAAGATTTGACAACTACCTTGGAGAATCGACATGACTCAATAGATGTAATTCTCACAGGGCCATCTATACCCAGTAAAGTTTTTTCTATAGCTGATCAAATTACTCAATTGAGGTGTTCTAAATAATGCTCAAAAATGATCGCTGGATTATTCAACAATCCGAAACAGGAATGCTTAAGCCTTTCCAAGCAAATCTAGTCAGGCATTTAGATCCAAGTTCTAAAGAAAAGCCTGTTTTAAGTTTTGGCTGTTCATCCTATGGATACGACCTAAGACTTTCTGCAAGAGAGTTTCTTATCTTCCGACATGTACCTGGGACAATTATGAATCCCAAGAAGTTTAACCCTAAGAATTTAGAAGCGACTCCACTCCAAAAAGACCAAGATGGTGAGTATTTCATTCTTCCAGCTCATTCATATGGACTAGGCGTAGCACTAGAAAAGATGAAGGTTCCATCAAATATTACAGTGGTTTGCTTAGGCAAAAGTACCTATGCAAGATTGGGAATTATTGTAAACACAACTCCCGCTGAAGCAAGTTGGGAAGGACATTTAACTCTTGAATTCAGCAATAGCTCTGGAGCAGATTGTCGTATATATGCAAATGAAGGCATCTGTCAATTACTCTTTTTTGAAGGAGATCCTTGTGAGACAACATATAGCGATAGGAAAGGGAAATATCAAAACCAACCAGAAAAAGTTACTCTCGCAAAAATTTAATCATGAATAATGTACATCTGGTAACAGTGACTCCAGATGCGGAGAAAATGATGGCATACATTGCCAGAGTAAGTAATCCAAAGAATCAAGATAATCAAGACTTCAAGAAATTAATTCAATACTGCATAAATAACGAACACTGGAGTGTATTTGAACAAGCTTATATGACTCTTCAAATAGAAACAAATAGAGGTATAGCAGCTCAAATACTAAGGCATAGATCATTTACATTTCAAGAGTTTTCTCAAAGATATGCTGATAGCACTCAACTTGGGGAAATACCTATTCCAGAATTAAGAAGACAAGATAAGAAAAATAGGCAGAATTCTATATCAAATTTACCAACTGATGTTTCTAAGGATTTTCAGCAAAGAATAGAAGTTCAATTTAAAGAAGCATTAAACCTTTATCAAGAAATGCTTGAAAAGGGAGTTGCAAAAGAGTGCGCAAGATTTATTCTTCCACTTGCAACTCCAACAAGGGTCTACATGACAGGTTCATGTAGATCTTGGATTCATTATATAAATTTACGCTCAGGTCACGGCACACAAAAAGAGCATTTAATTATTGCAAATCAGTGTAGGGAAATATTTTCACAACAGTTCCCAACTGTTTCTTTAGCACTTAATTGGAATAAAAGTCAGGAGTGACTTCTAGGTCCTACATTAGTAGAAGAAGTATTATCAAGGATAGGGGAAAAAGATACTTTGCTAGAATTACCTTCTTTGACTTCAAGAAGATTAGGTAATTCTTTATTGTGGACTAAGGAATATGCTAATTGATCAATTTGACCTTGTGACTTGAATCCTATTGACTTGCCTATAATTTTACCATGAGCATCAAATAGATTTAACTGCGGTATACCATTAACATCATATTTTTCAATAAGATCTAGCCATTCATCATTATCCACATTTAATAACACAAGATTAATTTTGTCCTGATAATCTCTTTTTAAATGATACATAGATGGTGTCATTTCCTGGCATACTTCGCACCAATCTGCATAAAATTCAAGGATCGTAGGTCTAGCATTGTTTAATGCAACCTCTGGCCTAAGCGAATTACGAGCAAGCTGATCAAGCGATTGATCAGAACTAAACCCATTTCTTACAAAAAATAAAAGCAGTGCCAATATCAAAGAGGCTGCCAACAAAATTATTTTTTGAGCTTTACTCAATTCAACAAACTTAGAAGTTTCCACTTAACTAATTTAGTTACCACTACTTTGCCATTTTTATAATGATCTGCGTGTAGATTGTTTCTATTTAAGCTAATGTTTGAATAGAATAAAATCTTCCTTTTAACTTCAAAACATCCAGTCAATGGACCTTGTTAGTGAAACAGAGCCACAAGAAAATATAGTTTTTTTTGGTACAGACGGTATTCGTGGAAAAGCTGAAACACTTTTTACAGCTGAACTTCTTCACAAACTCGGGTTTTTCTCTGACAAAGTTCTTCCTAAAAAGAAGCCAATTCTAATAGGACAAGATTCACGCTTAAGTAGTCCAAAAATTGTCAATGGATTAGCTAATGGATTAATGGCCTCTGGCAGAGAAGTTTGGTTATTAGGACTATGTCCGACCCCTGCCGTACCTCTTTTAATCAAGAAATATGATGCCGCTGGAGGCTTCATGGTCTCTGCAAGTCATAATCCACCAGAAGATAATGGGATAAAAATATTTGACTTCAATGGAGATAAGCTTTCTTCAAAAAAGAAAAGAATTATTGATAAGGGTTTGCAAGAGAAATCACGAATTATTTCCAATACCAGAAATAATTGCATTTGTCGCCATGACCTTCTCAAAGAATATGAAGAAAGCCTAATTCAAACGATTGACAGCGAAGATTTCCAAGGCACGCCTATTGTTCTAGATTTATGCTGGGGTTCTGCGACTGCATGTGGAGAAAGTTTGTTCCAGGCTCTGGGAGCTAAGGTCACAACTCTCAACGCAAAAGCAAATGGAAACAAAATAAATGTCAACTGTGGCTCTACTCACCTTGCAGAGATTCAGAGAGCAGTCTTAGAAACAAAATCTGAGATGGGGTTCGCATTTGATGGTGATGCAGATCGGATGATTGCAATAGACGGAAGAGGACGTGTTGTTGATGGAGACAATATTCTTTATTTATGGGGATCGGCTCTAAAAGAAAAAAACGCGCTGCCAGACCAAAGACTTGTCTCAACTGTTATGTCGAATCTAGGCTTTGAAAAAGCATGGATTACTCAAGGTGGAGTTCTAGAAAGAACTCCAGTTGGTGATCAAAATGTGCACAAAGTAATGGTAGAAAAACAAGCGGCTTTAGGCGGAGAGCAGTCTGGTCATATTTTGTCAAGAATAAATGGATTGTCTGGTGATGGTTTTTTGACTGCTCTACAGATTTCTAACATATGCAAGAAAAAAGGAGTAAAGCTTGAAGGATTAGTGGATCAAAGTTTCAAGCCTTACCCTCAAAAGCTAATAAATGTTCCTATAAATCCAAAAATTAACAAAGACTATTTAAGCCAGTCAAGAAGATTTCAAACATCTGTTAAGAAGGCCGAATTAGAAATGGGTGAAGAAGGTAGAATATTTATAAGAAAGAGTGGAACTGAAGCATTACTTAGAGTAATGGTTGAGTCAAGTGATGAATCAATAGTAGAATTTTGGTCATCAACAATTTCAAAAATTGCATCAGAGGAATTCAATTAATTACTAAAATAAAGTTAAGCCTGTAATTATTTAATATCATTATTATTTCTATAATAAAGCTGTCGGTAAACCTTTAAGCCTTTGCTTTTTACATACTTTTCTCTTTCTGTAAGTATAGAAAATGGATTTGAAATTGTAGATAATTTACTATCAGGAAATTTACTATTAAAGTATTTACTAAGATCAATCAAACTAGTCATTTCATCCATAATACTCTGCACATCGCTCTGAATAAATAATTCCGATCCAGTGTCTAAATTTGCAGCCAATAAAAATAAAAAAGAAGGAGTTAGGACTCTTCGTTTCCTATGCCTTTGTTTAAACCAAGGATCAGGAAATTGTATAGATACTCTTTTAACCTTGTTGTTAGCAAAATTTCGCAACCAATTCTTTAAACTTACATTTGCATTGCAAAATAAAAAACTTACATTATTTAAACCTAATTCAACTCTGTCTTTCTCAGCTCCCACCACCAAAGATTCTCTAATCTCAAGGCCAAGAAAATTCCATTGACTATTTGAGGCAGCCATTTCAAGAAGAAAATGCCCTCTCCCACAGCCAATATCAAGATGTATAGGCAAATCAATATTTTCAAATAATTCAGGAATCTCAGGAAGATCTTTTTCTAGCTGAAAAAAATGGCTTAATGGATTAACGTGTTGTCGCACTATTGAGAAGTTTTTACTAATTTCCTAGCGTTAGCCTACTTAAGGGACTTATAGGTTGATAATAAATAAGTTAAAACTTTCTACGTGTCAGAGATTTCATACCGCTCACTTGTGTGGCTCAGCTATAGGCTTGGTGCCACTTTTGCTTTTGGGATTCCATTAGTACTCTTTATTTGGTCAACAATAAAAAATGAGCCCTCAATAATTCGTCTCTTATCAATCTATTGGAAAGTTGCAAGTCTAATGCTTATTAGCATGCTTCTTTTAACAGGGAATAGCTCTATAGGTTATTTAACCTCCTTTCTATCGCCAATTTTGATGACTACATGCCTGTGGTTTTGGATAGACCTTAATGAAGAGCTAAGAGAGTTGTCTTCCAGGAAAGCATTACCTTTTGTATTAAAGGCATGGAGATGGGCATTAAGTGGTTATAGCTGCTTGTATGCATCACTCACGTTCAAAAGCTTAAATTGTCTCAATCAAATAGAAAGCTCTCAATGTCCGTTCTGGAGAGAAGCACCATCAGGGCTTAATCAAGTAATAAAAAGTACATTTAATTTTCTCTTTGGAGCTAGCTGGACAGAGACATTATCCGCTTTTGTTGGTTATCTGGGATTAATTATTTATATTGTTGGATTAATACAATGGTTAATTATAAGGTTTCCAAAAAAAGGGCGAATTGCTGGAGACTTTTAATTTTTTATAAGTTGTTATATATAAAAACTGACTAAGTCTATTGCTTGTTTAACTATAAAGAGCCTAAAGCAAACGTCCTAATGTATTAATACACCTACTACATAAAGATTTGTGAGTTGAGTTATCACCTATATCAACTTCATAATGCCAACATCTGTCACACTTTAATCCTCTTGCTTTAGAGACCTCAATAATCCCCATACTATCCTCTTCACTAAATAAGACCTCTGCCCATGGCTCCCCACCAATTTGGACCTTAGAAACAATTAACCAATCAAACAATCTGTCTACTTCTGGGTTGCCATTTTTTTCCATGTAACTCAATGCATCCTTTAAAGAGTCACTACTCGGTTGAATTCTTACTGATGCCTCAAGAGAGGAGCCTAGCTCTTGTCTCATTCTGCAATCTTCTAAGGCTTTGTTAACTGATGCTCTTAATTCTTGCAATTGGCTAACTACGTCATTTAGAGAGTTATCTTTCCATAATGCAGAAGTCTTTGGAAAACCTCTTTGGAACACTGATTTTTCCTTCAATTTATAAGGAATGTTATGCCATATATCTTCTGCCATATGGCATAACACAGGGGCTATAATCCCAGATAGGCTTTCCACAATCAAAGATAAGACATACTGACATGAACGTCGCCGATTATCAGAAGGGGCACTTACATACAAACGGTCTTTAGCTATATCTAGATAGAAGTTAGATAAATCAACTACACAAAAACTTTGCAATAACTGAAAGAATTTGGAAAACTCATAATTTTCATATGCAATTGAGACCTCATCAATAATTTCAGCGGTTCTATTAAGCATCCATCGATCTAAAATAGATAAGTCTTGAATTTGAAAAGAGTTCTGAGAAGGGTCAAAATCATGAAGGTTGCCTAATAAATACCTGGCAGTATTTCTTACTTTTCTATACACATCAGATAACTGACGCAAAATATTAGATCCAATTGGTACATCGACTGAATAATCAACGGAACTTACCCACAATCTCAAAACATCTGCACCTAAAGCAGGTTCTAGTTTCTTATTATTTCCACCATTAATAATTACGGAAGGATCAATAATATTACCTAAAGACTTACTCATCTTTCGCCCATTTTCATCTAAGGCAAATCCATGAGTGAGAACTTTTAGGTATGGAGAATGGCCAGATGCTGCGACTGAAGTAAGTAATGAAGACTGAAACCAACCTCGATGTTGATCTGAACCTTCTAGATAAAGATCAGCTGGATAATTCATATCATTATTCCTAGAAGTAACTGCTGCCCAGCTAGACCCAGAATCAAACCACACATCCATAGTATCTGTACCCTTTTTCCATTTATGTGCTTCTGAGGAATAAGAACTAGGCAAAAGATCAGATTCATCTAATTCCCACCAAACATCAGATCCATTCTTCTTAATCAAATCCTGAATATGACTAACCGTGGTCTCATTAAGAAGCACTTCATCACCTTCCTTTGAATAAAACACTGGAATCGGGACTCCCCAAGTACGTTGCCTAGAAATACACCAATCTCCTCTATCAGAAACCATACTTTTGATACGTTTCTTGCCTGATGAAGGAAGCCATTCCACTTCATTAATTGCATCTAAGGCATCACTTCGGAAACCTTGTACAGAAGCAAACCATTGTTCAGTTGCGCGGAAAATAGTTTCTTTCTTCGTTCTCCAGTCATACGGATATTTATGAATATATGGTTTTTCTTTCAACATATTGCCTGACTCTCTTAGATCTTTAATTATCACATTATTAGCATCTTTCAAAACATTTAAGCCTTGAAATCGACCTGCATCAGAAGTGAATATACCCTTCTCATCGACAGGGCAAATGACAGGTAAGTCATATTTAATTCCCGTATTAAAATCATCAATACCATGCCCAGGAGCTGTATGAACTATTCCTGTACCTGATTGAGTAGTAATATAACTTCCACCTATAACAAAAGGACAAACTCTGTCAAACAAAGGATGCTTATATAATGCTCCATCAAGCAGACGACCTTTTATAACTGCTACTTTTTCATAGGAGGAACCAATCTCTCCATTTACTTCTTCTAACAGATCTGCCGCTAAAATAATAAATTGATTATCTTGGCCTCTAGCAAAAACATATTCGACATTTTCATTAATTGCGACAGCAGCATTTGCAGGCAAAGTCCAAGGAGTTGTTGTCCAAACTGCAACTTTAAGTTTGACACTTAATTCCTTTTCATTAAGCGGTAAATGCAAGCCTTGTTGACTAAGTAATTCATTCAATTGGCTCGGAATTTGAACAACAGAGAATGACACATAAATACTTTGGCTTGTATGGCCCTCTGGATATTCCAACTCTGCTTCTGCTAAAGCTGTTCTAGAACTAGGGCTCCAATGAACTGGCTTCAAGCCACGATAGATATATCCCTTAAGAGCCATTTCACCAAATAATCTAATCTGAGCAGCTTCATATTCTTTTTGAAGCGTGAGGTAAGGGTTTTCCCAATCAGCCCAGACTCCCCATCTACGAAAACCATTTTTCTGACTTGCTATTTGTTTATGAGCATACGCAGCCGCCTTCTTTCTCAACTTTATGGGAGTCAATTCCTCTCTCTCTTTTCTACCGAGGGTCTGCAGGACTTTTAATTCAATCGGTAATCCATGACAATCCCATCCAGGAACAAACCTGACCTTACGGCCCTTCATTATCTGATATTTATTTATTATGTCTTTCAGAACCTTATTAAGAGCATGACCCATATGAAGAGCTCCATTTGCGTATGGGGGACCATCATGCAAAGTAAAGATTTTTCCTTTATTTTCTAAACCAAGAGAGAAATCAATACCTTCCATCTCCCAAAATTTTTGCAGCTCAGGTTCACGAACAATTGAATTTGCCCGCATAGAAAAATTTGTCTTTAAAAGGTTTAAAGTTTCTTTGTAGGAAGGATGGTTGATAGCATCCTTTTTTTTCTCGTTATTCACAATGATGATTGATTAAAGAAGATTATGAAATGTCGGAAGATTTATTCCCCGATTTTAGTGCTGGAATCTGATCGGAGACTAAAGTATTTTCTTCAATGCTAACCTCATCAGAGGATCTGATATTGCCTTCTGAAGATTTTTTTTCATCATGAATTTCTGGCCTAACCCACTTTTTCCCGATTTCACTTGGCTTGGACTTAGGCTTAAACAGTTTAAACACCTCTAAAAATATAGAGCCGAGTTTTTTTGAAGCTAAGAAAACCTGTTTTATACTATCTTTCCAACGATTCAAAGTCTTCAAGGAGGCTTTCTCTTCTTCACCAAGTTGCTGCCATCTATACTGAGAGATCTCTACAAGAAGTCTCGAAATAATTAGAGAGCTAAATAAGACTGCAAGCATTGGTGTGCCATTAAGGCTTTCATAACTATTTACCAGCACTAAGCCTAAAAGCATCATTATTGCTGACCAAAGTGCATCTCTAGGTCGACTTAACTCAGTAAGAAAGAGGGAAACCAGTAAAATTAAACATCCTAAAGAAATTGCAAGATATCCAATCACCAATGCAAACATAATTTCAAAAATAACTATTCATATACCTATTTTGTCCTAGGTTGCTCAATAAGCTCATTTTTAGAATGAAACGAGATTATTAACTACCTAAATCAAATACCTTCCTTGCAGTAGTCCGCAAATTTTTCTGATGTCAAAGTTAGATAAAGTCAATCTTAAAAGATCTTTGTGAATCTATAGATAATGATCGACCAGCTTAAAAAAAGTGGCATATTAGCCGCTATAGTAAACAAGGCTAAGGGTTCTTAACATCCATTGGCCCATCTGGCGGAATTGGTAGACGCGCTGGTTTTAGGTACCAGTGACTTCGGTCGTGGGAGTTCAAGTCTCCCGGTGGGCATCATTTAATGTGTAAATAGGCATGTGTTTGTTTCTATGTTGTAATTCAAAAGCTCCATGAAAAAAACAATAAAACCGATGTCAACGAAAGATCAATCTTCCCATTTTCAATCTTCGGCTTTTTGGCAAAAACGTATTAAAGAATACTTAGATCCACCAGAGTTACTAAATCCAACTGTAGGTTTATTTATTGGAGGTTACGCAATAGCCTTCTTAGCAATCTGGCAGTGGTACAAAGGTATTTGGCCACTTCCAATACTAGTGGGCCTTGCGTTCCTTGCTCTACATATGGAAGGCACTGTGATTCACGATGCATGCCATAAAGCAGCACATCCCAATAAGTGGGTGAACCAAGCCATGGGGCATGGGGCAGCAATATTGTTAGGTTTTAGCTTCCCAGTATTTACCAGAGTTCACCTTCAACATCACTCACATGTAAATGATCCTAAAAATGACCCCGATCATATAGTCAGCACCTTTGGCCCCGTATGGTTAATTGCTCCTAGGTTTTTTTATCATGAATATTTCTTTTTTCAGAGGAAATTATGGAGAAAATATGAACTCATTCAATGGGGACTTGAACGCTCTTTTTTTATAACAATTGTAATGGCAGGAATACATTTTAATTTTATGAATGTCATATACAATTTATGGTTTGGGCCCGCATTAATGGTAGGGGTAACGCTCGGAATATTCTTTGATTATTTACCTCATCGGCCATTTATGGCTCGAAATAAGTGGAAAAATGCAAGGGTATATCCAAGTCGAATAATGAATATACTTATCATGGGTCAAAATTATCACCTTGTTCATCATTTATGGCCTTCTATTCCTTGGTTTGAATATAAACCAGCCTATGAAGTCACTAAACCATTACTTGATGAAAAAGGCTCACCACAAAGGATGGGCATATTTGAGACAAAAAAAGATGGTCTTAACTTCCTTTATGACATTCTCCTAGGAGTAAGAAGTCACAAAAAGAGTAGAAGTAAAATGAGGCCATTAGCTAATCTAATGCCAACTAAGAAATGGCGAAAGAGATGGATAAATCTTCTACATAAGACTGCAGTAATTCCAGATAAGAGTTAATTTATAATTATTCTGAAAGTATCTTTGGAACTCTAAAAAATTCACCTTCTCTTTGAGGAGCTAAGTCTAAAATTTCATCGCGCACATCAGAGTTAGATGAGACTATAGTGTCCTCTCTAAATACATTAACAACCTCAACAGCTCTGGTTGTTGGAGGTACATTCAAGGTATCAACTCTCTCAAGTTGAGCAATATATTCTAGAATTTCTTCAAGTTGATTTGAATATTTTTCAATATCATCCTCAGGAATCTCCAAACGACAAAGCTTGGCAACTTTGCGTACATCATCCGAAGTGATTCTTGTCATGGTTCTTGAAGAAAGTCTAATAAGTTTTTAGATAAAGCCGATGCTGCTTTATCTAAAAACTTTTTGCCATCTCTTGCATTAGCCAGAAATGGGTCTGATCCCATTCTGCCATCAAAGTATCGTTGACGAAAGTCTTTATAATCATATATAGGTCCAACTGGAGAAGGTGGCGGGAGCTCACATTGTTTGCTTAACAAGCTTGGTTCAAGATACAACGTGAGTGCAATCTCGCTAGGAGTTGCATGCTGCCCCTCTTTGTCGCCATAAAGCGAATAAGCCTCTTTGAATACTTCTGGGGTCATAAACCAATTGGCCAATTTACATTGAAATGATTTAGATTTTGAAAATTCCATAGTTGAGATGGTCCGATAAGCCTTGGAAAATGCAGCCTTAATAGTTGCAATATTCCCTCCATGCCCATTAACAATGAAAATTTTTTCAAATCCATGCATAGAAAGAGATATCAAAAGATCATGAACTAATTCAAGTAGTGTTTCAGGCCTAAGACTCATTGTTCCTGCGAATCCAAGATGATGTTCTGCCATGCCATATGGCTGAGTAGGCGTAACAAGTACGCCAGTTCTCTTGCTAACCTCATGAGCTATAGCTTGTGCAGTTAATGCATCTGTTCCTATTGCACCAGTTGGACCATGTTGCTCAGTTGATCCAATGGGCAAAATAATCCCTTGACAATGCCGCAAGTATTCATCTACTTCTGGCCAAGTAAAAAGATCTAATCTCATAGTGGGATTATTCTCATCAAAAAATGGGTGAATTGTCTTAGGCTTCTTGTTCATTTATTTAATTGACTATTAATTGAATCTAGTGAGAGGGAGTACTTATAGTTTGAGAAATAGCTTTCAAAGAAGTAATTTCACTTATTCATTATCTTTATTAAAAAATAGATCATTCACCATTACATAATGATTTTTTTTGCAAGCCAGCAGAATTAGTGGCTCCTGACTTAATAGGTTGCCTACTTATGAAGCGCAAAACTAATCGACAACTTCTCTGGGGTGTCATTGTTGAAACTGAGGCCTATTGTCAATCAGAGCCTGGTTGTCATGGCTTTCAAAAAAGAACTACAAGAAACGAAACTCTTTTTGGAGACCCTGGCCGTTTATATGTTTATCTCACTTATGGTATATATCATTGTGTGAATATAGTTACTTACAAATCAGGTTGGGCTAATGGTGTCCTTCTTAGAGCAATAGCTATCCCAAATGAACAACCACGAATTGCAGCAGGGCCAGGATTATTGGCAAATAGATTTGGATTGAACAGAAGTCATGACAATTTACTAATCTCTGAAGAGAATGGTATATGGATCTGCAAAGGACGATCAGCCAAAAATATGAACCAACTTATTCAAACAACAAGAATAGGGATTTCAAAAGCAAAAAATCTACCCTGGCGATGGTACATGAAAAGCAGTCGAAGTGTTAGCAAACGAGCCAAAGGAGATCGTTGTCCATCAGTTTTGGAATCCTGGGAACCAAGATTGGAAGAAGGTCCATGAGCAACTGGAAGCATAAACACATTATTGATTTATCCTCCTTCTCCGCAGAAGACTATAAAGAGGTTCTTCAACTTGCTAATCGTTTTAAGAAACTTCCTCAAGCAGGAGCAAGAAAATTACCAGCATTGCAGGGACGTTTAATAGCAACTTTATTTTTCGAACCAAGCACAAGAACTCGAAGTAGCTTTGAACTTGCAGCAAAAAGACTATCTGCAGACGTGCAGTCTTTTTCACCGTCCTCAAGCTCCTTAAGCAAAGGCGAGACTCCTCTTGACACTGTTATGACCTATGTCGCGATGGGAGCAGAGGTGCTTGTCATAAGGCATAGCTCTACTGGAGTACCTGCTCAACTTGCAAGATACTTAGATCAAAAAAATAAGAAAGTTTCAATCCTCAATGGTGGTGATGGACTTCACAGTCACCCAAGCCAAGCACTTCTCGACTTATTTACACTGACGAATTACTTTGGGAACGGACAAAGTACTCCTGAAAGTCTTTTTGGAAAAACAATCACGATTGTTGGAGATATTCTTCATTCTCGAGTAGCTCGTTCAAATCTTTGGAGCCTTACTGCTTGTGGCGCAAACGTAATTCTCTGCGGACCCCAATCACTACTCCCTGAAGAGTTCACAAGATTTGCTGATAAACCTCCATCTGGCCAAAAAGAGGACCCAATTAAGAGACGTGGGAAAATTACAATCTGTAGATCCTTAATGGAGGCATTGAAGAATACAGATGCACTTATCGCATTAAGACTTCAAAAAGAAAGAATGAGTGAGAATCTAATTTCAAACTTAAATTTATATCATCATGAATATGGAATTACTCACCAGAAGTTAGAATCGTGCACTAAAAAAATACCTATATTGCATCCTGGTCCTGTTAATAGAGGAATTGAAATGAGCAGTGAGCTATTAGAAGATAATGCTATTTGTTTAGTAAACGAACAAGTTTCAAATGGAATACCAATTAGGATGGCTCTACTCTACCTTCTTGCCGCAACAAATATCAATTAATTTTAATACTGGCAGGAGAAATTTACTTCCTATAGTAGTTTAAATCCCTCCATAAATAATCCATAGACAAAACCCATTCTAAAGCTATCCATAATTGACCTTGAAATAGATCTTGCCTCTTTTCTCTTAATCTCAGATCTTCTGAAACGAACAAAAAATTCAATTAGAAGAACCGTAAAAAATGCTCCCACAGGATCCATCAAAGCCAAGGCTCCATTAATCATTCCTATCGAACTTCCAAAAGAAAATGCAAAGAAAAAAATTATTATTAATAATGAATACTTCCTCCATGGATTTGCAACCCATAAGTCTAATCGAGAGATTATATTTACAATGTTGCGGCTAAACCCTGTTGACTGGTATTTCATCCAAAAGAAATTAAAATTTTCAACCGCGTTGAAGATTTAAAGTAATAAGCATTAACTTAATATTACAAGATAATCATATGTTATTCAAGGTCTGAATGCTATTAAACCAATAATCATACTAGCTAATTAAACAAATAAAAAGAAGCTAAGCATCTTCTTGTTTCGCCTTGGACTTTGATTTACCTTCGAGTAATTCGTGCAAAGCCTCCATTTGCGCCATAACTCCTCTAATCTCCCCTGGCTCAGGTAATAATCCATCATCCAATACTCCTTGATGCATCTCTCGCAGCTCCTGCCTGATGTATCGAAGATGGCTTACGACCTGCTCCCTTTTTGATTGAGACATAAAAGAACTTTTTCTTAATAGCTTCTTTTACTTCATTAATTTCCTTCTCGCAGGTAGAACCAAGGAATTGAAGATAAAGTCAACATCAAACATTTAGAATTGCATCTATAAGGGATAAAAATGGCCTCCCAAATTTTTAAATGATGTTCATAAATCAAATCTTTTATTAATTACCTTTTTTTAATAGAATGAGTAATTGGCAGTGGATTCAATTTAACTGAAGAAACAATGGCTAAGAAAGATATAGGTTTAAATTGCTCAAAAGGTAAAATCACTGAAGAGCTCCTTTTACAGTTCGACGACCAATCAACTGCTCAATTAGCAGAAAGGCTAGAAGAAGAGGATTATACTAGTCCTTTTGATAGCTTAAGTGACTGGCACCTTTTAAGAGCTCTAGCAATACACAGGCCAGAATTAACTCTTAATTACCATCATTTAATAGACCAGGAACCATTTGATGAAGATTGAGGAAACTCAAAAATTAAACGGCCAAAAAATCCTTGTCATTGCTACTGGGAGCATCGCAGCTGTAAAGACTCCACTCCTAATTAGTAACTTAATTAAAAGTGGGGCAAAAGTTCGATGCATTATCACCGCTAGCGCTTCGCGTTTGGTTGGCACCGTCTCTTTATCAACCTTAAGTCGAAATCGGTGCTATGAAGACAAAGACCAATGGGATCCTCAACGGGTAAAACCATTGCATATTGAACTTGCTGAATGGGCAGATCTAATTGCAATTGCGCCGTTAAGCGCATCATCACTTTCAAGGTGGGTCAATGGTCTCAGTGAGGGTTTAGCGGCAAGTGTACTTTTAGCGTCAGAGAGGCCTGTTATTGCAGCTGCTGCTATGAATACAGGAATGTGGAATAACCAAGCAGTAAGCAATAATTGGCGAAAACTTCAAGAATTCCAAAATGTAATTGCATTATCTCCCTCAGAAGGTCTATTGGCATGCGATCGAATTGGCGAAGGTCGCATGGCTAATTGTGAAGTGATTCAATTGGCATTAGAAAGTGCTGCAATTCAGAAATTTCCACTGAAAAAAGACTGGCAAGGAATAACACTCTTGGTTACTACAGGAGCAACTATTGAAGATATTGATGCAGCCAGATATCTAAGTAACCGAAGCAGTGGGAAGATGGGTGTTTTATTAGGGCAAGCAGCAAGATTCAGGGGCGCAAAGGTCGACTTAATTCATGGTTCTCTGCAAATTAGTCCAGGGTTATTAGAAGGCCTAAATTCTATTGAGGCAAGAAGCGCTAACGATATGCTTTGTGCACTTGAGAAATTACAAACTTCTGCAGATGCAATTGCAATGGCCGCAGCAATAGCAGATATACAAAGTAAGAAATGCAGTTCAGTTAAAATAGGAAAGGAAAAACTTTTAGAATCTCTTGAAGATAAATTTGAGATAGTCCCAGATTTACTTAAAAGACTAGTAAAGGGAAAGCAGCAACACCAAGTTTTCCTTGGCTTTGCTGCGTTAACTGGCAATGATGGAGAAATACAAAAACTTGCAATTTCAAAAAAGCAGGCCAAAGGCTGCGATCTATTAATGGCAAACCCTATTGACAGATTGAATCAAGGCTTTGGATCAGAATTAAACGGAGGTTGGTTGATAGGCCCCAAAAATGAAATGCAGAAAATCCCAGTAAATTCAAAATTATCCATAGCTCATCAGTTATTAGATGCTATAAAAATTCAATTAATGGTCAAATCAGAAAAAATTAACAATCTTGTTCACAAGCCATAATACGCTGAAAAGGATTGCACTGGAAGAAGTCTTAGAGAATGCAGCAATTTTTCAACCAAATAATTAAGCTACGAGTTGTTTAGAGCTGCAAAAGGCTCTACATAAGGCGCAATTCCCCCTGTAAGCTCCCAACTGAGTAATAGGGCGGTTTTTATACCGCATACATTTGGCCTTTAGGCTTCCCATCCATGAGATTTCGTCCTTTGCTAGCCCTGGCGCTTGCTTTCTGTCTCACCTTCATAGCTGCCCCAAGTAGTGTCTCTGCCTCCGGAGAAAGGGGTAATGCAAGATTTGCCGATGTTGTTAATACCGGCAAAGCAAATGACTGCCCAACAATATCTGCTGGATCTCAAGGATCATTCAGCATTGATGGACGTCTTACTGATATCTGCATGCACCCCACTGAAGTGTATGTAAAGGTTGCTAGATCAAAGAGAGCAAAAGCTGAATTTGTACCAGCAAAAATCATTAGTCCTCGTAACAACACAACCGTTGAGCAGGTCTATGGTGATGTTTCTGGAAGCACCTTCAAAGAGCAAGGTGGTATTGACTTTCAACTAATTACTGTTCTTTCTCCTACTGGAGAAGAATTCCCATTCGTCTTCTCAGCTAAAGAGATGGCAGTGGATTTCAAAGGTAAGTCAATCGCTCCAGGCACTGAAGCTTCAGGCACTACTTATACTCCTAGCTACCGTACAGGTGATTTCCTAGATCCAAAAAGCAGAGCTAAGGATACTGGTGTTGAATATGCACAAGGTCTTGTTGCTTTAGGTGGTGACGATGAAGAACTTGCAAAAGAAAACATCAAAAGAGACCTTGATGGGAAAGGGGTTATAACCCTTTCAATTGATAGTGTCGATTCTGATACATCTGAATTTTCAGGTACTTTTGTTGCAGTTCAACCATCAGATAACGACCTAGGTTCCAAAGAACCAGTTGATGTCAAAATCATTGGTGATCTATATGGTCGCAAAGCTTAAAATCGCTTTTGATCTTTAAGTAAAGACCAACAACAAAAAAGGGTCCTTCGGACCCTTTTTTGTTGTTCAATTATTGTCTCTAGTTTTTTTCTCCTATCTGGGAAAATTTCTCGGATCTATTTACTCCTAATGACCTTTAAACAATCATTGTCAAATTCAAGATCTGAAGTTATACCACCGTACGGAGGGAAACTGGAAAACTTAATGGTTCCCTCCGATTCTCGTGAAAGAGTTCTGTCAACAGCAACTAAAACCATTGAATGCTCCGATCGAAATGCTTGTGATATTGAATTACTTATAATTGGAGGTTTTTCTCCTCTCAGAGGCTTCATGAACAAAGAGAATTACGAGTCTGTCGTTAAAAGAAATAGAACATCTGACGGAAGATTATTTGGCCTACCTATCGTCATGGACACCAATAGTGAAGATTTAGAAATTGGGGACAAAGTACTTCTTCGCTATAAAGAACAAGATCTAGCAGTTTTAACTATCAATGATAAGTGGGAACCAGATAAGGTCCTTGAGGCTAAAGGATGCTATGGAACCACTTCATTAGAACATCCTGCTGTCAGGATGATTGCAATGGAAAGAAAGCAATTTTATCTAGGCGGGGAATTACAGGGTATAGAGCTTCCTAAAAGAGTCTTCCCTTGCAAAACGCCATCAGAAGTTAGAAAAAATCTTCCTAAAGATCAAGATGTAGTTGCTTTTCAATGTAGGAATCCTATTCATAGAGCTCATTACGAATTATTCACTCAAGCGCTTCATGCAGAAAATGTAAGTAAAAGTGCTGTAGTGCTAGTTCACCCAACATGTGGACCAACGCAGCAAGATGATATCCCAGGAGAGATTCGCTTCCAGACTTACGAACGGTTAGCAGCTGAAGTAAACAATCAAATGATTAGATGGGCATACCTCCCCTATTCCATGCATATGGCTGGCCCAAGAGAAGCTCTGCAACACATGATTATTCGACGGAACTATGGATGCTCACATTTCATAATTGGGCGTGACATGGCAGGTTGTAAATCACAATTAACTGGTGAAGATTTTTATGGTCCATACGATGCTCAAGATTTTGCAAAAGAATGCGCTCCAGAACTAGAAATGCATACTGTTCCTTCATTAAATCTTGTTTATACAGAAGAGGAAGGTTATGTAACTGCCTCTCATGCAGAGAGTTCTGGCTTGAAAATCAAAAAGCTAAGTGGAACACAATTCAGGAAAATGCTCCGGGATGGTGAAGACATACCAGAATGGTTTGCATTCCGTAGTGTGGTCGAAGTCCTGCGAAGTGCCTAACAGATCGGGCATAATCCTATTAATATTGCTTCATCACGAGTAAAGAACCTTGAACAAACGCTGGCGAAACATAGCTCTCTACTTCCTTATGGTTGTAGTAATAATCTTTGTTGGTACTGCTTTCTTAGAACGTCCTAATCAATCTGAAGGGCCAAGCACACTTCGATATAGCGATTTTATTGAAGCAGTACAAGACAAACAGGTTAGTAGGGTTTTCCTTTCTCCTGATAATGGAACAGCACAAATCATTGAAAATGATGGTAGTCGGGCTGAAGTAAATCTCGCTCCTGATGAAGACCTATTGCAACTTCTGACTGAAAACGATGTAGACATTGCAGTTCAACCGACCCAGCAAGCCAATCCATGGCAACAAGCTGCTAGCAGTCTATTTTTCCCATTTCTACTTCTTGCTGGTCTATTTTTTCTATTCCGTCGTTCTCAAGGTGGGGCAGGAGGTGGAGGTAATCCAGCAATGAATTTTGGTAAAAGCAAAGCTCGATTGCAAATGGAACCTTCGACTCAAGTTACATTTGGTGATGTCGCTGGTATTGAAGGAGCAAAGCTAGAACTATCTGAAGTAGTTGACTTTTTAAAAAATCCTGATCGATTTACTGCAGTTGGGGCAAAGATCCCCAAAGGAGTTCTTCTTGTTGGACCTCCAGGAACTGGTAAAACACTATTAGCAAAAGCAGTTGCTGGCGAAGCTGCAGTCCCTTTCTTTTCTATATCTGGATCTGAATTTGTAGAAATGTTTGTAGGGGTAGGAGCCAGTCGAGTTAGAGATCTTTTTGAACAAGCTAAAAAGAATGCCCCATGCATAGTTTTTATTGATGAAATTGATGCTGTTGGAAGGCAAAGAGGTGCTGGACTTGGTGGTGGTAATGATGAAAGAGAGCAAACTCTAAATCAATTGCTAACTGAAATGGATGGATTTGAAGGAAATACTGGAATCATTATCGTTGCAGCAACAAATAGACCAGACGTTCTTGACTCAGCATTATTAAGGCCAGGTCGCTTTGATAGGCAAGTGGTTGTTGATAGACCTGACTATCTAGGACGCCTACAAATTCTAAAAGTACATGCTAGAGGTAAAACTCTTTCAAAAGATGTTGATCTGGATCAAGTCGCAAGAAGAACCCCAGGCTTTACTGGTGCAGACCTTTCTAATTTGCTCAATGAGGCTGCAATACTTGCAGCTAGACGAGAAAGGACGGAGATAAGCAAGCTAGAAATTGGTGATGCTATTGAAAGAGTGATGGCAGGACCTGAAAAAAAAGACAGAGTTATGAGTAATAAAAGAAAGGAACTAGTTGCTTATCACGAAGCTGGTCATGCTCTAGTTGGTGCAGTCATGCCTGATTACGATCCAGTTCAAAAAATTTCAATTATTCCACGAGGCCAAGCCGGAGGATTAACTTTTTTCACTCCTAGTGAAGAAAGAATGGAGTCTGGTCTGTATTCAAGGTCTTATCTTCAAAATCAAATGGCAGTTGCCCTTGGGGGCCGCGTGGCAGAAGAAATAGTTTATGGAGAAGACGAGGTGACCACTGGGGCTTCTAATGATCTAAAGCAAGTTGCTCAGGTCGCAAGGCAAATGGTTACTCGCTTTGGCATGAGCGAGAAACTTGGCCCAGTAGCCTTAGGACGCTCACAAGGAGGAATGTTCCTAGGTAGAGATATAGCTGCTGAAAGAGACTTTTCTGAAGATACAGCTGCCACAATTGATGAAGAGGTGTCCTACTTGGTTGACATAGCTTATAAACGAGCCACTAAAGCTCTAGAGGACAATAGATCTGTTCTTAATGAACTTGCAGAGATGCTTATTGAAAAAGAAACAGTTGATTCCGAGGACCTACAAGAGCTACTAATTAAAAGAGAAGTAAAAGTTGCTGAATATATCTAAATCAAATTCATTTAATTTATGGAAAGAAAGGCAGGATTTCTTGATATCTTCGCTTATTTCTCAGCCATTAATTATAGTATTGAGAATATCTCAAGATAATCTTGATAAATTATATTTCGAGGATATCATTTGTTTAATAAATAACCTCATTAGTTCTGATATTAAAAATATAGAAATTGCATGGTCTTCACATAATAATTGGGTTCCTTTTATAAAAGAACTTAAAAAGCAATTTCCCAACATCTCTTTTGGAGCAGCTTCCTTAACCGACCCAAGATCCTTAGAAGTCATTGCAGAACTTGACTTTAAGTTTTCAATGTCTCCATTCTGGGACCTTAGACTACAATT
Organism: Prochlorococcus sp. AG-412-P08; assembly: GCA_003214695.1. Taxonomy (GTDB): domain Bacteria; phylum Cyanobacteriota; class Cyanobacteriia; order PCC-6307; family Cyanobiaceae; genus Prochlorococcus_E. The sequence goes on along the minus strand of QCLI01000002.1, from coordinate 88,291 downwards.
AAGAGCGCGAGAATTAGGGCAATTAGTTATACCGGGTGTGTTCTCCCCTTCAGAGATTCAACAAGCTATTAATTTTGGATATCGAGCCATCAAACTCTTCCCTGCATCATTACTAGGGATAAGCTACATAAACCAAATCAAGGCTTCCTTCCAACCAATACCTTTTTTCATTGCTGCAGGTGGAATGAAGATCAGAGATGTCAATTTATGGCTTTCAAATGGTTATAGAGCGATCATTCTTGGGAGAGAACTAATAAAAGGTTATCAAATAGATCCAGACCTTGAGAAATGGCTCAAGGAAAAATAAGTTTTACATTATTGGTCTCTTGATAAGAAGAAATTAGAAGCTTTAGAGAACTTCTATTGTTTAAAGTTCTATCTCAAAAGTAAAAAATAAATGATAAGAATATCAACTACCAAAGACTGCATTGACCTTTTTGTCTTAAAAGATGATCTACCAAAACTATTGCAACCATTGCTTCAACCATAGGGACCGCTCTAGGGAGGACGCATGGATCATGCCTTCCTTTTGCAGCAAGGACAGTTCGATTACCTGCTGAATCAATGGTTTTCTGCTCCTTACGAATAGTTGCTGTTGGCTTAAATCCAACTCTAAGAATTATTGGCTCGCCATTACTAATTCCTCCTTGAATCCCTCCGGAGTTATTTGAAGCAGTTCGCAATCTATTTTCATCTGAAGCCAAAAACTCATCATTATGATCGCTTCCGCGCAAGTATGTTCCTCTAAAACCTGATCCAACTTCAAAACCCTTGCTTGCTGGCAATGACATTAAAGCCTTTGCAAAATCTGCCTCTAATTTGTCAAAAACGGGCATTCCTAGTCCACCTGGAGCATCACGAACAATACATTCAATAACACCTCCACATGAATCTCCGTCTCGACTAATCTCCTCAATTCGTTTGATCATCAAATTGGCATTTTCTTGATCTGGACATCTCACAATATTTGATTCAATATCCTCAAGGCAGACCTTATTCATATCTATTTGGGCATCAATATCATGAATACGTTTTACCCAAGCAAGAACTTCAGTCCCATAAGCTTTCTTAAGTATTTGCTTTGCAATAGATCCAGCTGCAACTCTTCCAATTGTTTCTCTTGCAGAAGCTCTCCCACCCCCACTTTGGGCCTGAATTCCATATTTCAAGTGATATGTACCATCGGCATGAGAAGGTCGAAATACATTTTTCATTCCACCATAATCACTTGGTCTTTGGTCCTTATTCCTAACCATCATGGCTATTGGTGTGCCAAGAGTTTTCTTATCAACTGCTCCACTCAAAATCTCGACGTGATCTAATTCTTTTCTTGGAGTAGTGATTTTGCTTTGACCAGGTCTTCGTCTATCAAGCTCTTCTTGTATTTTCAAAATATCTAATTCAAGCCTAGGAGGGCAACCATCTACCACAACACCTACGCCCCCTCCATGAGATTCCCCAAATGTGGTGACCCGAAAGAAATCTCCAAAACTACTACCCATGAATTTCTTATTTTGCGGAGATACCAAAAAAGTGATTTCAGCAAAAGCTTAATCAATCAATGGCCATTTAGCAGAAATTAAAAATTTTTCTAAAAAAAAAGCCCCTCTTAAATTAAGAGGGGCTCAAAAGCAAACAAAAGAGTTTATTCGTTCTTATAAGAAACAAATATCAACCAATTGCTGGAGCAACTAATGCCACAGAAGTGGATTCAGCAGCTGCCAAGTCAAGAGGGAAGTTATGAGCATTACGCTCATGCATAACTTCCATACCTAGGTTTGCACGGTTTAGTACATCGCCCCAAGTTGGAACAACCTTGCCATTTGCGTCAACCACAGACTGGTTGAAGTTGAATCCATTTAGGTTGAATGCCATGGTGCAAATGCCCATAGAAGTCAGCCAAATACAAACAACTGGGAAGATTGCCAAGAAGAAATGAAGACTACGACTGTTATTGAAGCTTGCATATTGGAAGATCAAACGACCGAAGTAGCCATGAGCTGCAACGATATTGTATGTTTCTTCCTCTTGTCCAAACTTATAACCATAGTTCTGAGACTCAGTCTCGGTGGTTTCACGAATAAGTGAAGAAGTCACCAATGAACCATGCATAGCTGAGAACAAACTTCCGCCAAACATTCCTGCAACACCAGCCATGTGGAATGGGTGCATAAGAATGTTGTGCTCAGCTTGGAACACAAACATAAAGTTAAATGTTCCTGAAATTCCTAAAGGCATTCCATCAGAGAAAGATCCCTGACCAAATGGATAAACAAGGAAAACAGCAAAAGCAGCTGAAACTGGTGCTGAGTAAGCAACACAGATCCATGGGCGCATACCTAAACGGTATGAAAGTTCCCACTGACGGCCCATCCAACCGCAAATACCGATGAGGAAGTGGAAAATAACAAGCTGGTAAGGACCGCCGTTATAAAGCCACTCATCAAGAGTTGCAGCTTCCCAAATTGGGTAAAAGTGAAGACCGATTGCATTACTAGAAGGAACTACAGCACCAGAAATGATGTTGTTTCCATAAAGGAAAGATCCTGCAACAGGCTCACGGATGCCATCAATGTCAACTGGAGGTGCTGCTATAAAAGCAACTACAAAGCAGATTGCTGCCGCTAAAAGGCAAGGGATCATCAATACACCGAACCAACCGACGTAAATCCGGTTGTCAGTAGATGTGACCCACTCACAGAATTGCGGCCAACCGCCGAGCAACGCAGAGCGCTGCTTTCTAATGGTGGTCATGAGGACGTGAATTCAAATCCCAAAAGGGATATCTATGTAAGAACGAGGACGAAGCCCCGCCAGGAGGATTTTATAGGAAAATCTGCAATTACGCGAGCTATAAAGAAAGGTTTCTTATAAAGAAAATATATATATCTCCATTCAACACCGCATTTAGAAAATTTTCGATAAAAAAGGATGCTTCTTCTTTATGAAATCAGAAGTTCAAATACCTAAGATTACAACATGTAATATTTGGAAAAGATTGGCAGCAATCAAAGAAATATATTGCATTAAATTCTCGAATAAATAAATTTTCTTTATAAGAAAGTCTAAAAGAAGGGTGCATTAAGAAATAATTTATACTTAATCAATTCAAACAGAGTTCATTCTCGTTATAAAAATGCAAATATTTGCTATCTATGAATGAATTAATGCATCAAATGCATCTTTCCAACAATCATCAAATCTCCAAACTTCCTTTTTAGTAAAGGACATTGCAATATTTTTTTCAGCATATGCTGCCTCATTAATAAAAACTGGGAACACTTCATCTGAAAAAGAATTATCAGAAAGTCTGACTTTTTCTCCGCTTATATACTCAAATAATGGATATCCATTTCTAATTGGCTGCCAATCTCTACCTTCGAGATCACCATGAATATATGCAATAGGTGCTCCAGAAGAATCTCTAGGAAAATCAATACTTTTTAAATGTCTATGAACAATTAATTTATCCGGAAAGCAACTTTGAGAATGAATAGATTTAGATATCTCCTCTAAGCAAATCTTTAGGGCTTGAAATGTTTGCTGAATAATTCTGCTATTGAGAGATCCCTGAGAAACAGGTCCTATTTCCACAACAAATCCGCAAGGCCAAGCTTCTACTAAAAACCCTTTTTGCGATGGGTTCCCCTCATGCAAATATACTGGCAAGCCTATGCGGTTCTGAATCAAAGAGACTATTGCCAAGTCGACAGGACGTCTTCCATAAATGACAAGACTTGAACCCATGCAAGCAGTAGTGCTGTGAAAATCAATTGCTATTTGAGAAGCATTTTGACCATTAGGTCCATAAAGAGCAAGCAACTGCTTTGCACGAGAAACCTCTAGATCATTATGATTTTCAGAATTAAGTAAATCTTTTGAGAAGCTTCTGTTTAAATCTCTATGCAAATATCTTTTGCCCTGTTCAAAAGCCAAAGGGTTTCCTATTACTGAAACAACCTTTAAGCCACACCTATCTATAAGATCTTGTTTTTGTTTCCACTGATCAAAAACCCAAGGGGCATTAATTTCATTTCCATGGGTACCTGCCACCAAAAGTACCTGAAGATTTGACATCAAAGATTATTAAATTGTTTCCTATTTCTGAAAATATCTACAAAATAATTTGCATGTCAATACCTCCAACAATTGTTTCATCAGCCCGATCGGGTTGGAAATGGCAATGGAATCAATTAATGAATGGCCTTGCTCCTGCTGACAAATTAGGAAATTATTGCCGCAAACCCAGCCAAGCACAGAATGCAATTCTTCCGAATCCAGCCGATCTCTTAAATCGATCAATCGAAGAATTTCCTATTCTCGTAATTGGTCGAAGCTGTCCTTGGGCCCATCGGACATGGCTGATGTATGAACTCAGAGATTTAAGTAGTTCATTAAATCTTTTAATAGCTCATCCTGACTACAAAGGAGGACAATGGAAAATATCTCCTAGTTGGAAGGGTTGCCAATCTCTTCTAGAACTTTATAAATTCTTTAATTCTCCTCCAACTCATAGAGCAACCGTTCCTGCACTCTTTGATCCAAAACAAAGTATCAAAGAAAAACCTAAATTACTAGGCAATGAGAGTGCCCAATTAATAGAAATTCTAAATCAGTGGCCTGCTCAAGATGATGTTCCAAATTTTTGTCCAAAAGAACTCCAACAAGATATAGATGCATGGCAAATATTAATACAAGAGTCAGTCAATAATGGAGTCTATAAATGTGGTTTTGCTAGAAACCAAGAAGCTTATAACAAAGCGAGCGAAGCACTTTTTCATTCATTAAAGGCAATAGAAGAAAGTCTTTCTCTTAAGGGACCTTGGCTCTGTGGAGACAAGCTCACACTGGCAGACATAAGACTTTTCCCAACCATCATTCGATGGGAATCTGTCTATGCTCCTTTATTTGGATGTTCTCAGGAATCTTTATCATCTTTTCCAGCCATTCTGAGTTGGCGTAAGAATTTTTTTCATCTCCCCAAAGTTTCAAATACTTGTAATGCGACAAATTGGAGAAATGACTACTACGGAGCCCTATTTCCACTAAATCCAAGCAATATAATCCCAAAAGGGCCTAATGTGAATCAAATAGTTAATACCTATTGAACCAACTTTGTTTACTCTAAATTCATGGAAAATGCTCTTGAAATTGAGTTTGAAGGAGTTTATGGAAAGTACAAAATTACACAAGAAGATAAAACAGAAGTAAGAAACTATCGCTTAGCTCTTTTGACTTGTGGGATCTCATTTACAGCTGGCATCTCTCAGTGGTTATTAATTAGTGATTCTTTTGCCTGGGTGTGGCTTATCCCAATGTGCATTTCATTAGGCCTTGCCTTGAAATGGATTCATATATATGTTCAAGTCCTTCACCGGACTCTTCAGCTTTTATGGGCTATAGGGACCTTAGGAATTATTGCTCTAATTTTGAAAGGCAATTCACAAGAGCTAATTTCTAATCTTATATCTAGGCCAATTCTAATATTAATAATTGGCCCTTACTTTGCAGCAATGGCTGGCTTAGGATTCAAAGAGTTTTTCTGTTTCCAGCGTCCTGAAGCTGTTGGCGTAACACTTTTGCTACCAATTAGTCTTGGTAGTCACTTGCTGGGAGTACTGCCTCAGAAAATAGAAATGGTCTTGCTATGTTTAGCAGCTGTACTTTTTTTAATCCTTGCATTGCGAAAATTTGGAATGGACGCGGCCTCTGATATTGGAGATAAAAGTGTTTTTCAATACCTCAGAAGTAAAAATGAGACAGCAAAAAACCTGAACGCAAAACAACGAAAACTAAAAGACGCTTTCAAAAAATCTAATTGATCATCAAAACCAGACATTTCAACTCTAGATTGTATATATAGTTAGTTTCTAGAGAAAAAGGTGTTGTAAACCAAACCAACTTTTAGTGGCAGAAATGAGTAATCTATTTATTGTAAGAAAGTTGAAAGCTAAGGCTTAAAGCAACGAACCAATGAAATCAATCGACGAACACATTCAGAAAGATCAAAGCGAGATTCTTTCTGCCAAAGCAGAAGGCAATGTTCCAAAGGCAAGGCATCTTGAAGAAGAGCTTCACTCGCTTGAGGAATATAAAGAGCATCATCCAGAGGATAAGCACGATCCAAATGCATTGGAGTTATTCTGTGATGCAAATCCAGATGAACCAGAGTGTCTTGTATATGATGATTAAAAAAGTGGGCCAAGGCCCACTTTTTTAATGCAATGTACTTCAAACTTTTCTTCAATAATCCATATTAAAATCTGATGGGCTGCCTGTAAGAGAACAAACTACAGATTCTTCATTCCTCATTTTTCTAACTTCTTTTATAGGTCGTCCCATTCTCCGCAGGACTTCAATGTCTTGAGAAGTTTGACATCTTGCGATGACACTTCCCTGGTCATCAAAACATGTGTAGAAAGTCATAAAAAAGATACCCTTATACCTATTAATGACCAATTCTTCTGCTCTCGACAAGTATTAATTTGCTCTAAAACATGGAAAGAATATTAAGCCTCTAATGTTTGCCAAATTTTTGTTAAAAGAATATCCAGGCCTTCATTCATCGCAGCAGAGATAAACAATACATTACTACCAATTTCTTTCTTGAAATTTTCACCTAATTCCCTAAGAGTTTTCTCATCTATAAGCTCTTTCTTGTTCAAAACCAAAATTCGCGGCCGATCAACAAGTCCATGTTGATAAGCTAAAAGTTCTTTCTCAACTACTTGAGCATCTCTTAAAGGATCTGAAGAAGAGACGTCAACAACATGAATCAACAATTTTGTTCTTTCTATATGTCTTAAAAACTCATGTCCCAAGCCAATTCCTTGGGCTGCACCAGCTATGAGGCCTGGAATGTCAGCAAAGAGAGTGCCATCACCACTGGGTTTACGTACCACCCCAAGATTAGGAATCAATGTAGTAAAAGGATAATCAGCAATTTTCGGCTTAGCAGAGGAGAGAACCGATATCAATGTACTTTTACCAGCATTTGGCAACCCAATAATCCCTACTTCTGCCAATAATTTCAATTCCAAATTCAATAGCCATTCTTCACCATCTTTACCCTCTGTGAACTTTTCAGGTGCACGATTTCTATTACTTAAATAATGAGCATTCCCTAAACCTCCCATTCCTCCAAATGCAACTACAAGAGTTTCGCCATCAACTGTTAGATCTCCAAAAATTATGCCTGTGTCCACATCTTTAACTTCAGTACCACAGGGAACTTTTAATACAAGATCATTACCACAAGCTCCACTACATTTATTTGGCCCTCCTCTTCGACCATCTTCCGCAGAAATTAATTGCTTAAATTTAAAATCAAGCAAAGTCTGAAGATTTGAATCAGCTTGAAAAATCACCTTTCCACCATTACCCCCATCACCCCCAGAAGGTCCACCTGCAGGGACATACTTCTCTCTTCGGAAAGATACAATTCCATCTCCGCCTCGTCCAGCTCTAACTTTTATAATTGCTTGGTCAATAAATCGCATTGTAAGTTTTTGCTGCAGTTGGTTTAGAGAATCAAAGTCGAGCTAAAACTCATCTATTAGCGCATATCATGAGGCAATAAAGAGAAAATAGTACTTAAAAGCAAGATACAATCCTACTTAGAAACATTCACTATATTTATCAGGAGCACTATTAGATACAGATTTTTCTAATGCAAGTATATCAACACTGACAAGAATGAACATTAAACGTACAGCATGTTCATTAGAGTACAGTTAGTCCGAATAGAATATTTGAACTCGAAATTTATAAAAAATAACAGACGACAACATATTCTCAGGAGAGCAAAGAATCAATCACTTTAACCAAATAACAGTACAACCTGCTCCTCCATCTTTCTGCTCAGCACGAGTAATTTTTTCCACATAATCTAGATTTTGCAACCACTCCAACAACCCCCTCTTCAAGCGTCCTGTCCCAATTCCATGAACAATCCAAAGTGGTCCTAATGAATTACGCAATTTCTCTTCAACAGCAGCCTCTGCTTCATGAACTCTTAACCCTCTAACATCAATTGTATTTTTTTTAGTACGAATCTTAGATTGATTAGTCAAAGAAACTCTCGATTTGACTGTTACGACTGAATCCTTAGCTGGATGAATAGGTTTCTGACCATCCAGACTTTCAACTGCATTCAAATCAACTGTACTTCTAAAAACTCCGCATAAAACTGTCAATTGAGAGCCATCTTCAGATACTTCAATAACTTCACCCGATTTACCAATGGCACTAACTCTAACGCGATCACCTTTTTTAGGGAGCCAACTTTGATGATGGTTTTTGATTTTTTCTTGACTATAAGTCAATTCCATTTGCCGTAATCTTTGTCCAGTTTTTCTAGCCATTTCACCATCAGCTGATCCATCACGTAATCGGCGAATTAAGTCCCTAACCTCTACTTGCCCCCGACGAATAGAGCCTTCTAATTTCTTACGACCTCTTTCCTCAAAATCCTTTGATTGACGACATTGTCTCTCCCATTGACTAATTAACTCTTCATGAAGCAGTTCAGTACGAGCCAACAAAGAAGCAGCATCCTCTGCTGCTTCTTGTTGTCGACGCCTTTGCTCCTCAAGGCCTTCAATAACATCATTCACACTATCTATACCATTCCTTTGCATAAGTTGCTGAGCATTATCTATCACAGTCTCATCAAGTCCTAGTCTGCGCGCAATTGCTAATGCATTGCTTCGTCCCGGAATGCCCCATTGCAAATGATAAGTAGGTTCTAACGTTTCACTATTAAAACCAACAGATGCATTTTCAAAACGAGAATCACTATATTTCAAAGCCTTGAGTTCACCAAAATGTGTAGTGGCAACTGTCAAACGAGCTCTATCTGCTAATAACATTAACAATGCAGTGGCCAAAGAAGTTCCTTCTGTTGGATCAGTTCCTGCACCTAATTCATCAAGTAAAACTATTGATGGTCCAGGGTTTGTCGAGATTGAATCTAAAATTTTAGTAATTCGAACAATATGTCCACTAAACGTTGATAAATTTTGTTCAAGAGATTGCTCATCACCAATATCTGCCAACACTTGATTACACCAAGGCAAAGATGGCTCTCCCGTACAAGGTAATAGCAACCCAAGTTTTGACATAAGAATTGCTAAGCCAAGACTTTTCAATGCGACTGTCTTACCACCTGTATTTGGTCCGGTAATTGCAAGTACTTTCAATGTCGAAGATACTCTAAAAGTAATAGGTACAACTGCAGAGCCTTCGTGATAATGCTCTTGCCAAATAAGTAACGGGTGTCGAAAATCTTGAATGAAAAATGGAGCATCCAATTCTTCTTTAAGCTCAGGTGCTACTCCTCCTAACCAATGACTATAACGTGCTCTTGCTAAAGCAAAGTCCAATTCCAAAAGTATCTGATAGAGATGGTTAAGAGAAAGAAAATTGTCACTAATTTGACTACTCCAATACGCTAATAACCTCTGTTCTTCTAAATAGATCTTGGCTTCTAATTTAGCAATCTCATTTCCCAAAGGAATAACCACCTTCGGTTCAATAAAAACGGTATTACCTGAAGACGATGTATCGTGAATAGTTCCTACAACATGATCTGCTGCACTAATTTTCAATGCAAGCACAGGTCTTTCATAACGTTCAGAAATAACAGTGTCCTGCAAGACTGAATGAAATCTTCTAATGAGATCCCTTAAGAGATCTTTTCTCTCTATCCTCATAACTTGAACTTGTCGACGCAAAGAAGCCAACTTCTCGCTAGCACGATCTGCAATACGTCCCCCATCTTCGATTCCAAATTGAAGAAGTTTCTGTAACTCTGGCAAAGTAGCCACATTAGAAAATAGTTCTGAAATCACTGGTCTTGCAACTGAATCTTCAATCTGACGGCGCAAGCGACGAGTAGTTCTCAATGTTTCTACAACTTTTAATAGTTCAGGAGCAGAAGCAACACCTCCTTTAGAACATCTTAGTATAATAGGTTCTATATCATGAACTCCAGTAAGACTGACCCCATCTTCCTCTTCTAAATCTATGGCTCCTATTTCTAATGTCTCAGCAAGACATCTACGGCTAAGAGTTAACTTATTAGGAATAGAGCAAGCTATACATCTTCGCCTACCTTGAGAAGTACTAGCAAATAATGAAAGCTGTTCACAAAGCTTGCTCCACTCCAACAGTTGAAGTGTTTCTTCAAAGGCAGAGTTGTCAATAGATAATTGAAGTTCTTTGTGTTGGGAACTCATTCAAAGACCTCACCAGATCATTGATTGGAAGGGATCCCTGCTAAAGGGTGATAAAGCATTTCCAACCAATTACCGTCAGGATCTCGTAGATAAAAAGAAGCAGTTCCATCACGATGATCATGCAAAGATCCAACCTGGGTACCAGTTGCACGCAATTGTGCGTGCAACTGTTCTATTTGACCTTTATCAGTAAAGTGAAAAGCAAAATGAGGTCCAGCTGCTTTATACCCTGGACCCAATAAAGCAAGTCCATCATGTTCAGGGCCTGCTTCTAAATAGCACCAATCAGGATCATCCCAGACAAGTTTCATCCCCAAGCCCAGGTAAAAATTTTTCGCCCTCTCGACATCATGAACACGTATAGCTACATGTCCAAGTCTTCTGACATTTACAAAGCTGTTTTCTGAATTCTGCGCGGCCATCATAGAAAATTTATATAACTTGAATAAAGATAATTAGACTCAATTTTATCAGCCCTCATTAAACCTTCTTCAGCCATGCTGCAGCATCACATGCGTGATAGGTCAAAATAAGATCAGCACCTGCTCTTTTAAAGCTCAACAAAGTTTCTAAAACTACAGATCTTTCATCTATCCAACCCTTTTCTGCAGCTGCTTTAATCATGGAATACTCCCCGCTGACGTTATAGGCAGCAATAGGTAATTCAGATTCCTGCCTCAGCCTATAGATAATATCCAGATAAGCAAGTCCCGGCTTAACCATAAGAATGTCAGAACCTTCTTGTTCATCTAATTGAGCTTCAGTAATAGCTTCCCTTGCATTAGCAGGGTCCATTTGATATGTACTTTTGTCCTTCGGTATTGGCTTGTCATTCAGAGATCTTGGTGCAGAATCAAGAGCTTCTCTAAATGGACCATAATAGGCAGATGAGTATTTAGCTGTATAACTAATAATTCCCACATTCTCAAAACCTTCATCATCCAAAGATTCACGTATCGCTCCAACACGCCCATCCATCATGTCACTAGGTCCAATCAAATCAGCTCCTGCCTCAGCTTGAACAATTGCTTGTTTGCAAAGGTTATCAATTGTCTCATCATTTAAAACAATTCCCTCAGCACTGACTATCCCATCATGGCCATCTATTGAATAAGGGTCTAACGCAACATCAGTCATAATTGTCATTTCTGGCAATTCTTTCTTCAAACGTCTAATAGCCCTTGGGATTAAACCATTCTCGTTAAAGCACTCTTCACCTCCTTCGGTTTTAAGAGCATCATCAACCTTAGGGAATAAGACAACACATCTAACACCTAAATTCCATGCCCTTATGACTTCTTCGACCAAGCCATCAAGAGTCCACCGGTTTGCACCAGGCATGGCAACAATCTGTTCAATGTCATTTCCCTCATGAACAAATAAAGGATAAATAAAATCGGATGCAGTTAAGCTGTTTTCTCTAACCATGCTTCTTAAAGCAGGTGTTCGACGAAGTCGACGAGGACGGTAAGTTAGTTCCATATGGTCAAAAACAAATTAATTACTCATGATCGTAAAGCCTTTTACAAACGAGCAGAATTAATCCAATCCTTTCGAGGATCAGAAATCCTGAGCTCTCGTAATTGATTCAATAGATCAATCTCTTTAGAAGATAAACAAGAGGGGAAGCACAGTGCAAGAGTGAGAATCAAGTCTCCGCGGCCATTATTGATTGGCCAACCCTTGTCTTTCAATCGTAAGCTTGAACCTGGCAAAGTCCTAGCTGGAATAGTTAATTGAGTTTCTCCATCTGGTGTCATAGCTGTAACAATTGAACCTAAAAGTAGCTCATCATAAGAAACCGGTAATTCTGCTTTGAGCTGATCTCCATCTAATTGCCATACCTTATGGTTTTCTACCTGGAGATTGATCAAAATGTTCCCTCTTCGTCCAGTGCCAAGCTGCAAATTACCTTTTCCTTTTACTCTGAGACGAGTACCATTAACAACTCCTCCAGGAATCCTGACTTCAACTGGCTCCTCATTTACGGATAGGGTTCGCTGGGTCCCCCAAAAAGCCTCTGAAAAAGTTATTTTCAATATGATCTGCACATCAAGATTGGCTGGTTTTCGATATTCATCAGAAGACTGATTGTACGACTGAGCAAATCCTTCCCTTCCTCTTCCACCAACAAACCTTCCCAGAAGATCATTAACAAAATCGTCAAAATTGCTATAACTTCCAAAATCAACATTAAGACCATCTATCCCTGAACCAATACCTGAAGATTGATTCCAAAATTGTCCAAATTGTTCATATTTTCTTTTCTTCTGAGGGTCAGATAGAACTTCATAGGCCTCATTGATTTCTTTGAACTTTCCTTCTGCCTGCTTGTTACCTGGATTTACATCAGGGTGAAACTTCCTCGCAAGCCTGCGGAAAGCACTTTTTATTTCATTCGAGCTTGCATCCCTATTAACACCAAGGACCTTGAAATAATCGCGATAACTATCAGTATTCATCAGTGTTTTTAATCAACAAGACTTTGATGGAAATTGACTAAGACTACTAAAAATTGCAAAGAAAACATCTCTAGAAACAGCTTTTTAACCAAAAACAATCGTAAATAGTCACCTTAACAAGATAAAATTCTAGAGAATAATTGATAGACGGAGTCTAAGAAGTGGCCCTAATTCACGGATTTCACCTGAAGAATGTTAGGGGTGATGTTCTAGGTGGACTTACTGCAGCAGTTGTTGCACTCCCCCTTGCCCTGGCTTTTGGCAATGCTGCGCTTGGTCCAGGAGGAGCTATCTACGGATTATATGGAGCTGTTGTTGTTGGGTTTCTAGCTGCTTTATTTGGAGGAACACCTTCCCAAGTAAGCGGTCCGACAGGACCAATGAGCGTAACGGTTGCAAGTGTTGTGGCAACCCTTGCAGCAGCAGGAGTGTCTGACAAACTCTCTGCAGGTGAAATTATACCGCTTGTAATGGCAGCTGTTGTTCTTGGCGGTTTATTTCAAATTATTTTTGGAATTTTAAAGCTTGGCAAATACATAACACTTGTTCCCTACTCGGTTGTATCAGGTTTTATGTCAGGTATAGGTGTCATAATCATTTGTCTTCAAATTGGACCTCTTCTTGGAATCAGCACTAAAGGTGGAGTATTAGCATCCCTTTCCACTGTTTTAAGTAGGTTTGAGCCTAATGGTGCAGCAATAGGCGTAGCAATAATGACTCTTGGAATTGTATTTTTAACTCCTAGGAAAATCAGCCAATGGGTGCCTTCTCCGCTTCTAGCATTATTAATAGTTACACCTCTTTCTCTTTTTCTTGGAGTAGATGCAATAGATCGAATTGGTTCGGCTGGTCCTATCCCAGAAGGACTACCTTCGTTAACTATTCCTAGCTTCAATCAATATGGTGGAATTATTTTAAAAGCAGGGCTTGTTCTAGCTGCATTAGGAGCAATTGACTCTTTACTTACTTCGCTAGTTGCAGACAATATTTCTCAAACTCGACATGACTCAGATCGAGAATTAATAGGACAAGGCATCGGAAACGCTGTTGCAGGCTTATTTTCCGGTTTACCTGGTGCTGGGGCAACAATGCGAACTGTGATCAATGTCAAGTCTGGAGGATCTACGCCTTTATCTGGGATGGTTCATTCAATAGTACTTTTATTAGTTCTATTAGGAGCAGGACCTCTTGCCGAGCAGATTCCAGAAGCACTTCTTGCAGGAATATTAATAAAAGTTGGACTGGATATTATTGATTGGGGATTCTTGCTTAGAGCTCATAAGCTATCTCTTAAGACTGCCACCGTTATGTATGGCGTTCTTTTAATGACGGTTTTTTGGGATCTTATTTCAGCCGTTTTAGTAGGGGTTTTTGTAGCAAATATGCTCACAATTGACTCAATCACTCAAACTCAATTAGAAGGAATGGAGGCAGATAATCCTATTCAATCAGGAGATGAAGATCTACAATCATTACCTAATGATGAACAAAGTTTACTGGACAGTTGCTCAGGTGAAGTAATGCTCTTCAGGCTAAAAGGTCCTCTTAGTTTTGGAGCAGCGAAAGGAATAACTGAAAGAATGATGCTTGTAAGAAATTACAAGGTCTTAATATTAGATATAACCGATGTGCCTCGCCTTGGTGTAACTGCAACTTTAGCTTTAGAAGATATGATTCAAGAAGCAAAGCTTAATTCAAGGAAAGCTTATGTTGCTGGAGCTACAGGCAGAGTAAAAGAGAGACTTTCTAAGTTTGGGGTCGAAGGTTTAATAGGTACTAGAAAAGAAGCACTAGAGCTAGCACTAAATGCAGTCAAAAACTGATACTAAGTCTTTAATCAAAAGTAAACCTTATCTCCTGATAAAGAGCTTTATCTAAAAGAAAAATTATGGAGACTAATCTTGTACTTCAAAATGTCTTAACACCACCGGTACTTTTCTTCTTTCTTGGGATTTTCGCAGTAATTGTTCGCTCGGATCTTGAAATACCTGCACCTTTACCTAAATTATTTTCTCTATACCTTTTATTAGCTATTGGCTTTAAAGGTGGTTTAGAGCTTGAAAAAAGTGGATTTGGTGGTCAAGTTTTGCCTACTGTTATGGCTGCAATAGTCATGTCATTGTTCATCCCACTTATATGTTTTGTAATCTTACGTTTAAAACTGGATGTTTTTAATGCAGCTGCCATTGCAGCTGCATATGGGTCAATAAGTGCAGTGACATTTATTACAGCTGAAAGCTTTCTCGCAAGTATGAAAATTCCATTTGATGGTTTCATGGTTGCTGCTTTAGCATTAATGGAATCACCAGCAATTATTGTTGGGCTACTACTTGTAAAGCTAGGAGCTCCGAAAAATCGTCCAAATGGACGAGTAATGAAATGGAGATCAATAATGCATGAATCTATGCTAAATGGATCTGTTTATTTACTTTTAGGAAGTCTTTTAATTGGATTCTTAACTGCTGCTCACAACCCTATAGGGGTAGAAAAAATGAATCCTTTTACAGATAAATTGTTCTATGGTGCTGAATGCTTCTTTCTATTAGATATGGGAATAGTGGCAGCGCAAAGGCTGCCTGGATTAAAGAAAGCAGGTTCGTTTTTAATTATGTTCGCAATACTTATTCCTTTAATAAATGCATTCATAGGAATTTTTGTTGCGAAATTTTTATCACTTCAACCAGGGAATGCATTATTATTTGCAGTACTTTGTGCCAGTGCTTCATACCTTGCTGTACCAGCTGCAATGCGTATGACAGTGCCAGAAGCAAAAGCAAGCTATTACATTTCAACTACTCTTGGGCTAACCTTTCCTTTTAACATTGTTTTTGGAATACCACTCTATATGAGTCTTGTTAACAAATTCATTCCTTCTATTGGATAAATAAATGAAACGGTTAGATCTAATTTTTAGCGAAAGAGAGCTAGATGCAATTCTTGAAGCTCTTGAAACCGCTGATGTGCCTGGCTATACAGTGCTGAAGCATGCAACTGGGAAAGGCCCCCAAACAATTTGTTCAGAAGATATGGAATTCACTGGTCTTGGAACTAATGCTCATGTAATAGTATTTTGCGAACTAGAAATGATAGAAAAATTCAGAGACAATATTAGATCTCTTCTTAATTACTATGGGGGAGTGGCTTATATATCCGAAGCAACTGAAATGTGAGAATTAATAATTTATGAATGGACCCAATCGACTCTAATAGATTTACGACTATTTAAAAATCTATCTATTGCCATTGCTGCAATACACCCATCTGAAGCAGCAACAACTGCCTGTTTAAATGGAGTGTTCCTAATATCTCCTATAGCCCATACCCCTTCGGAGGTTGTTGCCATGAAGTCATCAACAACTACTCCGCCATCTTCTTTTAATGCAATTTGATCTCCCAAAAAATCAGTAATAGGTTTTGAACCACTCATATATACAAATACCCCTTCTACTTCTAACAATTGAGTCTCTTCTTTAGATCGATTCTTCAAAGCAACTCCAGTTACACCTGCATCAGTTCCCTGAATTTTCATCAGTCTCGTCTTACTCCAATGCTTGACATTCTCTTTATTAATCAATTCCATCGCTTCGTGATCTTCTTCTTTCGGATCATTTGATGTAATCCAATGTACGGTTGAGGCAAATTTTGTAAGTACTTGAGCTTCCTCTATAGCCTCTTTATTAACACCAACAACAGCAACCTCTCTTGATTTATAAAAAGCTCCATCGCAAGTTGCACAATAACTAACTCCTCTACCTAGAAATTCAGCTTCACCCTTAAAGGAAGCTGGCCTACCCATTGCACCACTAGCAACAACTAGAGCACGACCTTTAAATGTACCTTCAGGAGTAAAAACTGTCTTCCAATCACCACTGATGTCTATGCCAAAAACCTGAGCTCGTCGATAGTCAGTACCATATTGAACAGCCTGGTCTCTCATTAGTTGTAGCAAGTCCTCACCACTAATATCTGTAGGCACACCAGGATAATTAGCAATTTGATGAGTAATTGCAAGCGCCCCTACTGAGGGGTTTTTATCGAGAATAACTGTTTTTAAATCTGCTCTGGATGTATAGAGAGCGCAACTGCAACCAGCAGGTCCACCTCCAATTATCACAACATCGGTTTCAATTGTTTCCAAAATTTTTAACGCTCCTTAGAAATTGTTTTTTTCTTTGATCAGCATAAAAGACTAAGAAAGGAAAAAGGGGTACAGGTTTAGAGTAATCATCAATCCTCACATCCCATTCAAGTCAATTTGACACTGCCTTAGCTCATTATGGTGGCCTATATGAACAAGAACCAGATATCTAAATAGAATTAGAAAAACTCAACAGGACAGAGTTTTCCACATCCAACTTAAAGAGATCCTTTCTAGCAATTCAAATTCCTCATATCCCCAACATGAGCAAAGCGAGAAACAACTTTCAAACCGCAATCAATCTTTGGCTTCTACCATTTTTAATCGGTGGTTCACTAGCAATAGGATATGAAATCACCAGTAAAGCCTTGTTTAGACTTGAGAGTAAAAACAAACATAGTCATAGGCTCCTTGAAAAAGAAATTGTTCTAACTGCCAACGTAAGCAATAAGAGCAAGGTTACTTTCTAAAAAATTATCAAATCATTTAAGCCCTCTTAACTAATAGTTTTCTTTAAAGTCAATTCTTTAATAGAATTTAGCTCTCAAGCAATAGCCTTAAATCACTTTGGATTTCTCTGCTCAAAGCAGAGAAATCAACTTAGGAAAGTCATGAGTCATCCAAAATCTTCTAAAATTCGGTTCTAAGTACAATGGCTTAATGACACCCTCTGAAACTTTACTCAAAGCTATTTTCAACCGCCTTAAGGTTCGCTTAGACAATAATGTTGTATCTTCCGTCTCAGAGGCATCAGGCTTTATAAAAGTTGCACCTAGTCGCATCAAGAAGGAATGGGATCTATTTAAAGAAGAAATTATTGAGGAAGCTGGTCGAATTAATGAAACAGAGAATGAAGCCAAAAACCGAAATAAGGAACCTTTCCAAAAAGACTCTTATCACACTCTTCAAGATAAAATAAATAAAATAAGAAATGAAATTGAAAAACTATCAGATCAAATTGAGGAAATGAATTGATAATTCCAAACTCAATAATCAAATTCTTAGGTCAATATTTCCGTGCTATAAGAATTTGGAGATCTGTAATAATATTATTATTTTTTTTGTGGCTCGACTCTCAAAGATGGACTTATAAAGGTGGCTTCTCGCACCAAAAAGAAACTAATAGGCAACAAGATAGAGCAAAGTGGCTTACAAAAGAATTGCTTAAACTAGGCTCGGCTTTTATAAAGCTTGGCCAACTGATTTCTGCCAGGCCTGATGTTTTGCCAAGAAGCTGGATAATAGAATTAGCAGGGTTACAAGATCAAGTACCAGCATTTAGCTTTGGGAAAGTTCAAGAAATTCTTGAAAAAGAGCTTGGAGAGCGATGCAAAGAAATTATTGATCTTGATAAAAAACCTATTGCTGCAGCCTCAATCGCACAAGTTCATAGAGCATGCCTAAGTAGCGGAAGGAAAGTAGTTTTAAAAATTCAACGCCCTGGTTTAGAAACGTTCTTCAGAGTAGATCTAGAGATAATGCAACAAGTCGCTTCGGTACTGCAAAAAAATAAATCTTTAAGCAAAGGTCGTGACTGGGTTGCAATGGCTAGAGAATGCAAAAGGGTGTTGATAAAAGAGCTCGATTTTAAAGTTGAAGCTCAATATGCTGCAAGATTTCGCCAGCAGTTCCTTGATGAACCAAAGATCAAAGTTCCTAGCGTTATATGGGAACTAAGCACGGAAAAAGTTCTTTGCTTGGATTATCTTCCTGGCATTAAAATAATTGATCAATCAGAAATTATAAAACATGGGATTAATCCTTCCTCAATTGTAGAAATAGGAGCGTCTAGCTATTTAAAGCAACTTATTGAATTCGGTTTCTTTCATGCAGATCCTCATCCAGGGAACCTCGCTGTTTCTGCAGATGGTTCCCTTATTTTCTACGACTTTGGAATGATGGGAATGATTTCAGATCGTTTAAAAAATGAACTTGGGAGCATGGTTAAGGCAGCTGCTCTTGGTGATGCAACTGAGCTTGTGAAAAGGTTGCAAGCGGCAGGATTACTTGCACAAGGAATCGATTTAGGTCCGGTTAGACGATTAATAAGGATAATGTTAAAAGAAAGACTTACACCTCCTTTTGACACAGATACAATAGAGAAATTATCTGTAGATCTTTATGAGTTAGTTTATGGGCAACCATTTAGGCTTCCTGTTGAACTGATTTTTGTAATGAGAGCCCTATCTACTTTTGAAGGTGTAGGTAGAAGTCTTGATTCAAGCTTTAATCTAATCGCAATCACAAAGCCATACCTAATTCAACTAATGACATCTAGCAATTCTAATCCAAATGATTTGATCAACGAAATAGGACGCCAATTCGGCGAACTAGGAAGTAAAGCAGTAGGACTACCAAAGCGTCTAGATGAAAGCTTAGAACGACTAGAACAAGGAGATCTCCAACTACAAATCAGACTTGGAGAATCTGACAGGCAGCTTCGTAGAATGATAAATGCTCAGCAATCAATGGGGCAATCAATATTATTAGGCTGCCTTGGCATCTCAGCAGCTCTTCTAGCTTCGAGCAACAAAGCAATTTTTTCTTTATTGCCAATAGGCATAGCTTTCCCTATTTCCCTCAAATGGCTAAAATTACAAATGAAGATAAGAAGAGACGAAAAGCTTGAACAACTCCAAAGAAAAACTGAATCAGCTAATAATTAAAGAACCATATTGATCAAAAAGTTATTTAAGAACCTTCCCTCTAGGTCCTAAACCTATTGATCCTGCATAGATTGCTTGATCCCCTAATTCATCTTCAATTCGAAGAAGTTGATTATATTTCGCTACTCTTTCACTCCTACTTAAAGATCCAGTTTTTATTTGTCCGGATCTAGTCGCTACAGAAAGATCGGCAATTGTAGTATCTTCTGTTTCGCCACTTCTATGACTGATAACACTAGTATAACCAGATCTTGTGGCAAGTTCTATTGCTTGCAAAGTCTCAGTCAGGGAGCCAATTTGATTAACTTTAATTAAGATAGAGTTAGCTATATTCTGGTCAATTCCTTTCTGCAAGCGATTTGTATTAGTTACAAATAAATCATCTCCAACTAGTTGTACTTTACTTCCCAATTCATTAGTTAATTCTTGCCAACCTTTCCAGTCATCTTCAGCTAAACCATCTTCAATTGAAATAATTGGATAGGAGTTAACTAATTTTTGTAATTCATCTATCATTTGCTCGCTTGAGAATCTTTCATTACCAAAAGAATAAAATCCATCCTTAAAAAACTCAGTGCTTGCAACATCTAAAGCTAATGAAATCTGTTCACCTGGAATGAATCCTGACTTTTCAATTGCTGTAACAAGTAAATCTCCAGCTGCATTATTGCTTGATAGATTTGGCGCGAACCCGCCCTCATCACCCACTGCAGTCGACAAGCCTTTTGCCGAAAGTAAATTTTTAAGAGTGTGAAAAACTTCAGCACCCATTCTAAGAGCTTCTCGAAAATCAGTAGCCCCGTGAGGAACGAGCATAAATTCCTGAAAGTCAAGATTATTGGCAGCGTGTGCACCACCATTAATCACATTCATCAATGGCACAGGTAATAATGAAGACATTGGATTACCTAAATATCTATATAGAGGCATTCCAAGTGCATTTGCCGCAGACCTTGCAGTAGCAATACTTACTGCCAAAATGGCATTAGCACCAAGATTAGACTTATTTTCCGTTCCATCTAATTCATTCATAATTCGATCAACAGTAACTTGATCTGAAGCAGACAAGCCACACAATGAAGGAGCAATTCTTTCTTCTATATTCTCAACAACCTTCCGAACACCCTTACCCATATAACGAGATTCGCCATCACGTAATTCATGCGCCTCATAAGCCCCTGTACTAGCACCACTAGGAACAATCGCCCTTCCCTTTGCGCCTCCTTCAAGCAAAACCTCAGCTTCTACTGTAGGGTTCCCCCTTGAATCAAGCACCTCTCTTGCAAAGATGGTATCAATAACTAAATCAAGGGAATCAATCACGTTGAAAATTACGCTTTATTAGATCTTATGAGCTCTCGGGCCCATTTACTTAGACTTTTTTAGGGTTTTGGCATTTGCCTGGCTTTTTCAAAAATGAAACCTCCAGGCAGAATGGAGATAACTTCAAATTAAAGAGTTCCTAAAACATGCGAATCCTTCATACCATGCTTCGTGTTACTGATTTAGAAAAATCAATTTGGTTTTACTGCAAAATATTAGGTATGAAACTCTTAAGACAAAAAGATTACCCTACAGGACGTTTTACGCTTGCATTTCTTGGTTATGGACCCGAAGAAGAGTCCTCTGTTCTTGAGTTAACTCATAATTGGGATACTAAAGATTATGATATAGGAAATGGTTTTGGTCATATTGCCCTAGGTGTTCAAAATATTTATAAAACCTGTGCATCAATTGAAAAAAATGGCTACAAAATTCATCGAAAGCCCGGGCCAATGAAACATGGTAAAACAATTATTGCTTTCATTGAAGACCCCGATTCCTACAAAATTGAATTAATTGATCTTTCATCTAGAGAACAAAATAGTTAACTCAAATGCCATATCAGACAACCCAATCACTATCAATGTCCCTGAGCCTAACTTCTAATCCTGATCGTTTTAGTGATGATGCTTGGAATCTCTTGCTCAGTGGTGAACAAGAAGCACGTAGATGGAAACATGAATATTTCGATGTAGAGCATCTTCTACAAGTTCTATTTAATAATGAAAAGTATCGTGATCTAGTTCAAGCACTTCCAGTTAACGACTTAGAACTACTAGACAAATTAGAAGAATTTCTTGCAAATATTCAATCTTCCAATTCATTAGAATTATTTATTGGTGAAGACCTAGAGATACTTCTCGATAAAGCAGATGCATTTCGAGGAAGTTGGGGGTCAAGATTTATTGAAATATCACACATACTTATTGCAATTGGTAGGGACAAGCGAATTGGTTCTGAACTTTTTAACGAGCTTGGTTTAACAAGTGAAATCTTAGAAGGAGAATTGAAAAGTCTTCCAAAACCAGTTGTCCAAAGAACAGCAAAGGAACCTGTATTTAAATCTCAAAAAAACTCAATAATTTCCAATAATAATGAAACAAATAAAAATGAAATAAATAAAATTACTATAGATAATAAGAACACAACTGAAAACACTCAGCTACAATTAGAACAAGAATCTAATCCACTAGAATTATATGGAAAAGATCTTACTCTTGCCGCAGAAAATGGTGAGCTTGATCCAGTAATCGGCAGGGACCAAGAAATTCAACTGACCATAAAAGTATTATCTAGAAGAGGTAAAAATAACCCAGTACTAATAGGCTCATCTGGTGTAGGAAAAACAGCAATCGCTGAATTATTAGCTCAAAGAATTATTAATGGTGATATCCCTGATTCAGTCAAGGGTTTAAAGATTATTTTACTAGATATAGGTGCCTTAATAGCTGGGACAAAATTTCGTGGACAATTCGAAGAGCGCTTTAGATCAGTTCTTAAAGAAGCTAGCAATCCTAGTGCAGGCGTTGTTTTATTTATTGACGATTTGCATACAATTATAAGTAATGAAAGATCCAGTACTGATGCAGGAAGTTTATTAAAACCTGTCCTAGCAAACGGGGACATAAGATGTATTGGAGCTACAACACCTGAAAGTTATCGAAAAACTATCGAGAAAGATCAAGCTCTCAATAGAAGGTTTCAACAAGTTCATATTAAAGAACCCTCTCTTGAATTAAGCATAGAAATACTAAGAGGAATTAAAGAACGTTATGAAAAACATCATGAAGTAATTATTACTGATGAATCTTTAATAACAGCAACTCGTCTTGCTGATAGATATATAAGTGATCGTTGTCTCCCAGACAAAGCAATTGATCTTATTGATGAAGCTGCAGCTCAAATTAGAATGGAATCAACAACTAAGCCTAAACTTATTCAGGAAACAGAGTTAAGTCTTAACAAGATAGAATCTATTTTATTAAAAGATGATGAGGAAGCACTGAATCACAATAAAGAAGAATATCTGAAGGAGAAATATCTTTTAGAGCATAAGTTAAATGATCTAAACGAAAGATGGAATAATGAAAAAGAGATCTTAGCTGAACTAAAGGAACTTTCTTTTCAAGAAAAGGATATCAATCTATCTATTGCTGAAGCTGAGCTCAGTGGCCAACTAGAGGAAGCTGCAAGGCTTCAATATAATGAACTGCATCATTTACAGAAAAGAATAAATTTAATCTCTAGCGAAAGGGAAACCTTGAAGCGTGATGGGAAATCAATAATTAAAGAACATGTTGAATCAGAAGATATTGCAGATGTTGTTGCTCGGTGGACAGGTATACCAGTTAATAAAGTACTTGCTGAAGAAAGACAAAAACTATTAAATCTTGAGAAAGACTTGTCAAATAAAGTCATTGGTCAAAAAGAGGCTGTTAAAGCTGTTGCTGCAGCAATTAAGAGAGCGCGTGCTGGCATGAAAGATAGTCGAAGACCTATAGGGTCTTTTATGTTTCTTGGACCAACAGGTGTTGGTAAAACAGAACTTGCTAAAACACTTGCTGCATCTCTATTTGATGAATCAGAAGCTTTGCTCAGGCTAGACATGAGTGAATTCATGGAAAGAAATGCAGTAGCTCGGCTAATTGGCGCTCCTCCTGGATATGTTGGATATGAGCAAGGAGGACAACTCACCGAAGAAATTCGTAGCAGGCCATATGCGGTCTTATTACTAGATGAAATAGAAAAAGCTCATCCAGATGTATTCAATATACTTTTACAAGTTTTAGACGATGGTCGTTTAACCGATTCGCAAGGCAGAACAATCGATTTTCGCCACACTGTAGTTGTCATGACCAGCAATCTTGCAAGCAGAGAAATTCTAGAAAATGCAAAATTATCCCAGGTTCAAACAGAAAATCAAGTTCAACTAAACTTAAAATTGGAAAATAGTATTAATGATGCATTAAGCAAAAATTTTCGTCCTGAATTCTTAAATCGAGTTGATGAGGTTATTCGTTTTAACCCCCTCACGCAAAATAATCTTAAAAAAATAATCAAGCTCCAATTAAATGAATTAACAGATTTATTAGGAGAACAAAACTTAGAGCTTCGCGTAGACGAGTCAACAATTGAAAGTCTTGCAATAGAAGCCTATGAGCCTGAATATGGTGCCAGACCTTTAAGGCGTATTCTTAGAAGGCGTATAGAGAATCCCTTGGCAACTAAATTATTAGAAAACCAATTTATAGGCGCAAAGGCAGTAAGAGTAAGCACTTCTAAAGAGAGGCCCAAATCATTAGAGTTTTGTGCAGAAAACTAACAATTTGCCTAGCTACTAACCTATTATTTATGAACAGCCATTGCATTCGCTAAGGCATCATTAACCTCAGGCTGATATATCGTGACAAGCTCAACTCCTCAAGACACCTCCAATTCCCTTTCTCCACCTGAGAAAGAGAAACCCTCTCCTAAGAAAAACTTTCTTGGCTCAACTGTTGATGAATTAAAACTAGTTGTTTGGCCAAGTCGGCAACAACTCTTTAGCGAGTCGGTAGCAGTGATTTTAATGGTTACACTATCAGCAGCATTAATAGCCTCAGTGAGCCGTTTCTTTGGCTGGGGGGCATCACACATCTTCCCTTGAATCAAAACAGTTCAAAATCTTCTTCTTTACAACTCACTTAAATTCCCATCACAAACGTGTCAGAAATTGATCCCATACTCCAAGATTCTAGTCAGGTAATGGATATAACACCTCCCTCTAATAAAGAGGACAGCGTTTTTACTGGAAAAACAACTATTGCCCGCTGGTATGCAATTCAAGTTGCTTCAAGTTGTGAAAAGAAAGTCAAAGCCACTCTTGAGCAAAGAGCTGTCACATTAGGTGTTAGCAATAGAATCCTAGAGATAGAAATCCCTCAAACGCCTGCTGTAAAAGTAAAAAAAGATGGGAGCAGGCAATCTACTGAAGAGAAAGTCTTCCCTGGATACGTACTTGTGCGAATGGTGCTTGATGAAGACACAATGATGGCTGTTCGAAGTACACCAAATGTCATCAACTTTGTTGGAGCTGAAGATCGTAGGGCAACTGGTAGAGGAAGAGGTCATATAAAGCCAAGGCCACTAAGTAGGCAAGAAGTTAATAGGATTTTTAAACGGGCAGCAGAAAAGAAAACAGTTGTAAAACTCGATTTAGCCGAAGGAGATAAGATTCTTGTCACGGCAGGGCCATTTAAAGATTTCCAAGGAGAAGTAATTGAGGTTTCTGGGGAGCGAAACAAGCTGAAAGCTCTTCTTTCAATTTTTGGAAGAGAAACGCCAGTAGAGCTAGAATTCTCTCAAATCAATAAACAGAACTAACTCATTAATTGCTCATTAATTAATTAGTGGGCATGCAAATGAAGTAGGTTTGCCATAGCCTTTTCAAATTTTTCCTTTTACAAGGTAATCCGTAATTAATCATTTCCTAAATTAAAGATGGCAAAGAAAGTTGTAGCTGTGATCAAATTGGCCCTTCAAGCAGGCAAAGCAAACCCTGCTCCTCCAGTTGGTCCGGCCCTAGGTCAGCATGGAGTCAACATTATGGCTTTTTGCAAGGAATACAATGCCAGAACCCAAGAAAAAGCAGGCTTAGTGATCCCTGTTGAGATTTCTGTTTTTGAAGACAGAAGTTTCACTTTTATAACTAAAACCCCTCCAGCCTCAGTATTAATTACAAAAGCTGCAGGAATAGCTAAAGGTTCTGGAGAGTCAGCAAAAGGTCAAGCAGGTAGTATTAACCGTGCACAACTAGAAGAAATTGCAAAAACCAAATTGCCCGATCTCAACTGTAATAATGTTGAATCTGCTATGAAGGTAATTGAAGGGACTGCTCGCAATATGGGCGTTTCTGTAAGTGATTAATTCTCTTACCAGTTTTCTTACCAAGTAACTTTACCCACCATTAAAGGGGGAGACAAACCTGTCGCTTGAACCCCAAAAATATCATGACAAAAACTTCAAAAAGAATGGTCGCCCTATCCTCCAAAGTCGAGGAAAGGTCATATCTCCCTTTAGAAGCAATCCAGTTAGTTAAAGACAATGCCAATGCGAAATTCGATGAAACAATTGAAGCTCACATTCGCCTAGGTATTGATCCCAAATACACTGACCAGCAATTGAGAACAACAGTTGCACTTCCAAAAGGGACTGGTCAAAAAGTACGAATTGCTGTTATAGCAAAAGGTGAAAAGGTTGCTGAGGCCAGTCAATCAGGTGCAGATCTAGCAGGAGAAGAAGATTTAATAGAAAAAATAAATAAAGGAGAAATGAACTTTGATCTGCTCATATCCACACCAGATATGATGCCCAAAGTTGCAAAACTAGGAAGAGTACTTGGTCCTAGAGGGCTAATGCCAAATCCTAAAGCTGGCACTGTAACTACAGATCTAAATGGAGCCATACAAGAATTCAAAGCTGGAAAACTTGAATTCAGAGCAGATAAAGCTGGAATTGTTCATGTCCGTTTTGGAAAAGCCAGTTTTTCTGCAGAGGACCTTCTAGAGAATCTTAAAGTCTTATTTGAGACTATTGATAAAAATAAGCCAAGTGGAGCAAAAGGACGATACTGGAAAAGCTTTTATATAACTTCGACAATGGGAGCTTCTGTTGAAGTAGATTTGGCTTCTTTGCAAGACAAAAAAGAAGATTAGGAACCTCTTTGTTGTATCGTTAGTAGATTGGTTAATTCCAAACGGGCATGCGCCCGGCCAAAGACAGCAGGTTGCAATTAATCTGAATTAATTTTTAGGTTAATTAATTGAAATCCTGCCGAGGTAAACGCAAAGATTTTCCAAAATTGGATTGAATCAATAGCGGCCTCGTCTCTTAAGAAAGTAGAGATTAAACGGCCGTGTGTCCGGCTTCTTCCCCCGATTCGATCCAATCACTATGGGCCGCACGCTGGAGAGCAAAAAACAAATTGTCGAAGAGATTAAAGGCCTCCTCGATGAAGCCGAAATGGCTTTAGTTCTTGATTACAAGGGCTTATCCATTAAAGAAATGTCTGACTTGCGTGCTCGTCTAGAGCCAAGCAAAGGCATATGCAAGGTAACTAAAAACACCTTGATGCGTAAAGCAATTAATGGAGATGCTTCTTGGAACGGCCTTGAATCTTTATTAACTGGCACCAATGCATTTGTTCTTGTAAAAGGCGATGTAGGAAGTGCTCTTAAGGCAGTCCAATCATTCCAAAAGGAAACCAACAAATCCGAGACAAAAGGAGGGCTTTTTGAAGGCAAACTTCTTTCTCAGGATGAAATAAAAGCAATTGCTGCTCTACCTTCGAGAGAAGCACTCATGGCACAAATTGCTGGCGCATTAAATTCCATCACTACAAAAATTGCTGTTGGTATTAATGAGGTTCCCTCCGGTATAGCAAGATCGCTTAAGCAACATGCTGAAAGTAGCGAAAGCTAACTAGCAAAATCTTCGACTAAAACTTTTTCTCCCAAATACTTGTTGTATTCCAATCATGTCTTCAAAAACAGACGAGATTTTAGAGTCCCTTAAAACTCTTTCCCTGCTAGAAGCCTCAGAGCTTGTAAAGCAAATAGAAGAGACCTTTGGTGTCTCTGCCGCTGCTTCTGCTGGAGTTGTTATGGCAGCACCAGGAGCTGCCGGTGGTGGTGAAGCTGCCGCTGAAGAAAAAACTGAGTTTGATGTTGTGCTTGAAAGCTTCGATGCTTCAGCCAAAATCAAAGTCCTTAAAGAAGTAAGAAACGCTACTGGCCTAGGATTAGGTGATGCAAAAGCAATGGTAGAGGCAGCGCCTAAAACCATAAAAGAAGGCATTGCAAAAGAGGAAGCTGAAGCACTGAAAAAAGCAATAGAAGACGTGGGCGGCAAAGTAACTCTTAAGTAATTCCTAACTATTATTTGAGAATAAGGTCTATCATCTGTTCTCTATCGCCGGTCATCTTTGGCCGGCTATTTTTTTCAATGCTCAAAGAACATGGTCGAGTAATAGCAGCAGCCACTGATGGAGCTTGTAGCGGGAATCCTGGCCCAGGTGGTTGGGGAGCACTCATACGTTTCGAAGATGGAGCCGTTCAAGAATTTGGTGGCTATGAAGCTCAAACAACAAATAACCGCATGGAACTTCAAGCTGCACTAGAGATTTTCAAGCAGTTAAAAATACTTGATAGGCACCCAACGCTTTCAGTCCGCACAGATAGCAAATATCTTATTGATGGTTTTAATACTTGGATAAAAGGATGGAAAAGGAAGGGGTGGAAAACTGCCTCAGGGAAGGAGGTCCTCAATCAAGATTTATGGAAAGCATTAGACAACTCTCGTTTATCTAATGTGACTCTCCAATATGTCAAAGGTCATAGTGGTGATCCTGATAATGAACGAGTAGATGATATAGCGGTAAGCTTTTCAAAAAAAATTGCGATAAAACTGCAAGGTGATTATTAGAAGCAAGAATGGAAAATAAATCAGAAGCCAGGTTTTTTTCAAGTAATTTTGTTTATAAGCAATTCTTTGGACACATCCTAGAAAAGGATGATGGAATTGATGCGGAGAAACTTACTCAACTTACTCTGAATAGTTTAGAGAAAGCCTCGCTTTATAGAAAATGGCCAGGTATATCAAACCTATTAAATGAATTAGCAAAGGATCTACAAAGAAAGGATGCCAAATTAGAGCAAACTTTATTCGGATGTAACTTTAGTAATCCATTAGGTCTAGCTGCAGGGTTTGACAAAAATGGAATTGCAGCATCTATCTGGGACAACTTTGGTTTTGGCTTTGTTGAACTTGGTACGGTCACTTGGCATGCTCAAACAGGCAATGCCAAGCCAAGACTTTTTCGAATGTCAAAAGAAAAGGCTGCTTTAAATCGAATGGGGTTTAACAATAATGGAGCAGAAAAAATGAAAGAAACTCTTGAGAAGCAAAAGATACCCCCACCAGGGAACAGGCCATCAATTATTGGGCTCAACTTAGGGAAGTCAAAAATAACTTCTCTGGAACATGCACCTGATGATTACGCTTCTTCTCTTGAAATTCTGGGATCACTAGCTGACTATGCAGTTATCAATGTCAGTTCGCCTAATACACCAGGTCTACGTCAATTGCAAGACTCAGAACAGCTGAGAAGATTAATTAAGAAACTTCGACGCTTGCCCTCTTGTCCACCACTCCTTGTAAAAATTGCTCCGGATTTAGACAATAGAGAAATTGATGGTCTTGCCCAAGTAGCCTATCAAGAAGGATTAGCGGGAATAATAGCTGTTAATACTAGTTTAAATAGATTAGGGTTAGAGGAACGCATTATTTTGCAAACGGGAAGGCCTCTCCGTATTGAAAAAGGTGGACTTAGCGGAAAGCCACTACGTCCAAGAGCTATAGAAGTCATTAAAAGGTTGAGAAAAAATGCTGGGGAAGATTTACCATTGATAGGTGTTGGAGGCATTGATTCTCCAGAGAGTGCTTGGGAACGTATTGTCGCCGGTGCCTCTCTTATCCAGGTATATACAGGGTGGATTTTCCAAGGGCCTATTCTCGTTCCTAATATACTTGAAGGTCTAGTCTCTCAACTCAATCGACATGGCTGCAATAATATCTCAGAAGTGGTAGGCAGTGAGCTGCCATGGATTTAACAAATAATTTTTCTCAGCATAATGAAAGGCTGATGCATAAGCATGGTGGGAATCTAGAACAAGAAGCAAAAAGACTAGGGGTACATATAAATTCCCTTATTGATGCCAGTGCATCTTTAGTTCCATTTGCCCTCCCGACTCCTCTGCAAAATTGCCTTACCCAACAGATCAATGGAACTGCTCTTAAAATCTATCCTGACCGCAGTTATTTAACACTAAGAGAAGCAATTAGTAATTTTCATAAGATCCACTCTTCTATGGTCTTGCCAGGCAATGGTGCTTCTGAGATAATCACCTGGGCGGCAAGAGATGCCGCTAATCATGGAATGAGCTTTTTACCATCACCGGGATTCTTTGATTACAAAAGAGCACTTAGATGTTGGAACGGAAAATTCATAACTTGTCCCCTCCCCTTGAAATGGAACTCTACTTTCCCTCAGGTCTTTCCATTAGAGCCACATGGGCAAGTTACATGGATTACAAACCCACACAATCCCACAGGACAATGTTGGAACCGCGAATCTTTAGAAGCCTTGGTTAATTCACAAAATCTAGTGATATGCGATGAAGCTTTTCTACCATTAGTTCCTGGTGGTGAGAAAGAATCACTTATTCCATTGGTAGCTAATCATCCAAATCTAATTGTTATTAGAAGTCTCACAAAACTTTTTTCCATTGCGGGGTTAAGGCTAGGCTATGCAATTAGCTCTCCCATGAGACTTCAACAATGGCAAGAATGGAGAGACCCTTGGCCAGTTAATGGTTTAGCTGTCATGTTGGGGATAAGGCTTATGAGCGAGGAGTACCTCTTAGAGAAACAAATCGAAAAAGTTCAAAATTGGGTCAAAGAAGAAGGGAGATGGCTTCAAACAAACTTGCAAAAATTGCCAAGTATCACAGCACATCCATCAGCTGCTAATTTTCAACTAATAGAAAGTAATGTTTCCCTAAAAAGTTTCCGGGAAGCACTTGCTCACAAAAAAATCTTACTCCGAGATTGTAGTTCCTTTGAGGAATTGGGAGACAACTGGTTACGGGTTAGCCTCCAAGGAAGATCCAATAATCGAAGAATTATTAAAGCTATGCAACAAGTCCTTAGATATACTTCCGGATAATATCAACTAAACCTAGATGTGCATCCCGAACGGCAATACTACCCATTCCTTTGCTCATTTCCTTTAACAAGTTGTTCCTTTGACCATTAACAGTGCCATAAGTATCTAGCAATCGCACTATTGCCTTAAGCAAAGGTTGACCGGCAGAAACATTTTCATGAAGTATCAATGCTCCCCCAAACTGGGCTACATGAGCAGCATTGACATCCTGGTGATTGTCTGCTGCATAGGGGTATGGAATAAGAATTGCAGGGGTTTTGCAAACTGCAAGTTCACTTAAGGCTCCAGCGCCTGATCTACTAATGACAAGATCTGCATGCTGCAGCAATCCAGCAACTTCCTCAGTAAAAGTCTTTTCTATAAGGTTCGGGTTATTGATTCCTGATAGGTTGTCATGTGTTCCAATGATATGAACTACTCTATATCCCTTCTTTAATAAAGAAGGTAGAATATTTCTCACCATTTTGTTTAATCCAATCGCACCTTGACTACCTCCCAGTACAACAATCAAAGGACTAATGCCAGTAGGTGTCCAAGAGGGCAAAGGATTGGGGTATAAAAATTCAGATCTCACAGGCGTGCCAGTGAAGATTAGATTGCAGTTTTTTAAATGCTCTTTCGCGATAGGCAAACCCAGAGCAACCTGATCACAAAACCTGCCTAATAAGCGTGTGACTTTCCCTGGGAAAGCATTAGACTCATGTAATACAATAGGAACTCTACACAACTTAGAGGCAATAATTGTAGGTGCGGCGATATAACCTCCTGTGGTAAGAACAACTTCAATCTTTTTTCTTAGGAGTAATCGAACAACAAAAACAATTGAAAAACATAGTTTAATGCGCTGTAGGAACCCTCTAATTCCTCTGGCTTGTAAAGCCTGCACAGGAATCGTAATCAGTTCATATTCTTTAGGTAAAACAGCTTGCTCTAGACGATCATCAACTCCCAACCAACAGACATCCCAAGAGTCAGGCAATGCTTCTACAACTGAGATAGCAGGGTAAATATGACCACCTGTTCCACTAGCAGCAATTAGAAGCTTAGTCATAAAAAGTTCATCAATATGCCTACAATTAAGATATAGATAACTCAAGGAAATCTGTGGTAAAGAAATCGCTAAAGCCTATTTTGACTTCTGGGTTATTTATTCTCTTAAGTTTTTGCTCTGGTAATTTTTCACAAGCTAGAGACATTGTGGTTCTAACGCAAGGACTCGAAAAAACGTTTAATAGTAAGAACAAATCAGAATTATCCAATCTTTTCTCTGAAGAAATCGCTCGAGGTCTAAGACAACAATATGATGCCTTTCTAAAAGATTTTCCTAATGCAACATGGAAGATAAAGTTTCTAAAGGAGTTGCCTAATCAGCGTAAATTACTTGAAATAATCGTCCAAGGTGCAAAAGAGGGGAATGGTCAAACTTACAATCTTATATCAAAGCAACAAATAGTTATTTCAATCAGTAATGGGAAAGTGGTCAAAAAAGAAACTTTCAGTGACTACTCCATTCTTAAAAGTGGCAATAAAATGCTTAATGTGATTGTTCAGATACCAGATAGAGTTCTTACTGGATCTATCTATGACATAGATATCATTCTAGAAGAACCTCTTGAAGATTCAATCATAGCTGGTGGTTTAATAGCTATTAATGATAGTAAGTTAAGAACAAAGAACTCACACAAGGATATAGAGTTAATTCCACTGGGATCTGGAGGAATATTTAAAACTGCGCGTGCACCATTGAATCCAGAGAACCAGAGATGGGCTGCTTTAATAGCCCATCCACAAGGACTTATATCTATAACAAAAAGAGTTAAGATAGTATCTTCATCTAGTGAGTTAAGGCCTTAAATATTTTTAATTTAAAGTTGATCGTCTAATGCAGATACACCTGGAAGAATTTTTCCTTCAAGCAATTCTAAGCTTGCACCACCACCTGTGGAAATATGAGACATCTTTGATGCTAAACCAGCCTTTTCTACTGCTGCAACTGAATCACCGCCGCCGATAATTGTGCAACAACCTTTTGAACTCAAATCAGCCAATGTTGTTGCAATAGCATTAGTACCTTTTGCAAATTTTTCAAATTCAAACACGCCCATTGGTCCATTCCAAATTACTGTTTTGCAATCTGCTAAAGCATCTTGAAATAATTTTATGGAATCAGGGCCGATATCTAAACCCATCCAGCCTTCAGGTATGGAACTTATTTGAGCCAATTGACTATTAGCATCAGGAGCAAAATCATCAGCCAAAAGAACGTCGTGAGGTAAAAGTAACTCAACACCCTTGAGCTTAGCTTTTGCCTCAAGAGATTTAGCAAGTTCAAGCTTATCCTCTTCGACTAAGCTTTTCCCAACAGATAAACCTCTTGCCTTGTAAAAAGTAAAAATCATACCCCCACCAATCAAAACCTTGTCACATTTATCAATTAAGGATTCCAAAACTCCAATTTTACTGCTGACCTTGGAACCACCAACAATTGCAACTAAAGGTCTTTTAGGTGCATCAACAGCACCTTGTAAATATTGAAGTTCTTTTTCCATCAAGTAACCAGCTACGCTCGTATTCAAAAGCTTTGCAACTCCTTCAGTAGATGCATGGGCTCTATGAGCTGCTCCAAAAGCATCATTAACATAGACTTCTGCTAAAGCAGATAGTTTCTTTGCAAAATCTAGATCATTCTTTTCTTCCTCGGCAAAAAAACGTACATTCTCTAAAAGAACAACATCTCCTTTGCTCATTGCATTAACCTTAGATTCAGCGTCAGGTCCAATGCAACTTTCAGTCTTAACAACATTTATACCTAATAGTTCGCTTAATCTTTTGCAAACAGGAGTAAGGCGCAAATCTTCATTCACTTTGCCTTTCGGCCTCCCAAAGTGTGCTGCAAGAATAATTTTTGCTTGATTCTTTATTAAATGTTGAATTGTTGGAAGAGCCGCACGAATTCTTGTGTCATCAGTTATTGAACCTTCTTCATTCAAAGGGACATTAAAATCAACGCGAACCAGAACTCTCTTGCCGCATAGGTCCTCTACGCCGAGACTTGAAAGAGAACGCTTTGCCATGAATTGCCTTTTACTATGAAAAACTCGGTGAGGCTAACCCAAGAATGGTGCAAATAATTCCACTGTCAGCCAGAGAGTTCACCTGACCATAGTACTAAAAGCTGAAAAGCATTGATATAACAAGAACTTAATTTCTCACAATCTAGAAACAGTAATCCTTTTTCGAAATGAATTTCAAAAACTGGTCGCAATAAAAAGAAAAACAAAATTATTTTGAATAAACCTGGTGATATAAAAAGTGTACCTATCAAAATACTGATTTTACTCCCACAGCTCTAGAAAGTATTAGTCTAGAGAAAAGTAATTGAAGCTAGTTGACCTAATTTAGTAATTACTCTTGTCCCTTTATTGAATAACTGTAGTGCCGTGAGCACCCAAATTATCCAGTGGTATCCAGGCCACATAGCCAAAGCAGAAAAACAACTTACTCTCAGTCTTACCAAAGTAGACCTTGTTATAGAAGTTAGAGATGCTCGTATTCCAAGGTCCACTTCCCACCCATGTCTTCAAAAATGGATCAAGACCAAAAAGCATTTATTAGTGGTTAATCGTAGAGATATGATTACTCCAGAGTCATTAGCAGCGTGGAATGCTTGGTTTAAGCAGCAAGGGCAAACAGCACTATGGTGCAATGCAAAGGATGGGACAGGTACTAAGCAAATCAAAGAAGCAGCAATACAACTAGGGCAAGAGTTAAATACTCGTCGTAAATCAAGAGGAATGCAACAGAGAGCAGTTAGAGCACTTACTCTTGGTTTCCCTAATGTGGGGAAATCAGCTCTAATAAATAGGTTAGTAAATAGAAAAGTCGTACAAAGCTCTAGACGTGCAGGTGTGACGAAGTCTTTGAGATGGGTACGTGTTGGACAACAGCTGGACTTACTTGATGCACCTGGCGTGCTTCCAAGTCGGCTAGATAATCAAGAAGCAGCATTAAAACTTGCTTTCTGCGATGACATTGGGCAGGCGTCATACGACGTAGAGTCTGTTGCGATAAGATTTCTACGGATAATAGAGCAATGTGAAAAAACAAGTTTCTCTAGCAAGCCTTGCAATGTTCTTGAAGAACGATATGGGATCAAACTAGAAAAAGCTCAAGAAAATGCACACCTATGGTTAGAAAGTGCAGCTGAGCATCATACGTCGGGAAATACAAATCGTATGGCTCAACGTTTATTGGATGATTTCCGGAAAAACTTAATTGGTCCTATTTCTTTAGAGCTTCCTTAATGCCTGAGAATCAAACACAAGGCTTCGGTATAGGGGATGGAGAGCTTGTAACACTCCACTATCCAAGACCGTTACCAATGCGCTTAGACCGTTGGCTAGTAAGCCAGAGACCAGAGCAAAGTAGAGCAAGCATTCAAAAGTTCATTGAAAATGGCTTAGTACTCGTTAATGGGAAACAAGGCAAAGCCAAAACTCCTCTTAGAAAAAATGATGAGATAAAAGTATGGGTCCTTCCGCCTGAACCACTACCCTATCTTAAACCAGAAAAAATAGATTTGAATATCCTTTATGAAGATGAGCATCTAATAATTATTAATAAGCAAGCAGGCTTAACGGTTCACCCAGCACCAGGTAATAAAAATGGGACCTTAGTTAATGGTTTACTACATCACTGTACAGATCTTCCTGGAATCAACGGTAAGCTTAGACCTGGTATCGTGCACAGACTTGATAAAGACACTACGGGCTGCATTGCCGTAGCCAAAAGCCAAGAAGCATTAGTAAGTCTACAAATACAAATCCAGAAAAGAATCGCTTCTCGTCAATACTTAGCCTTAGTGCATGGAGTGCTAGATGGCAAAAAAGGGATGATCATAGGTGCTATTGGTCGCCATCCAGTTGATAGAAAGAAATATGCAGTAGTTAATGATGAGTCTGGCCGATATGCTTGTACACATTGGGAGCTAAAAGAAAGATTAGGTGATTACTCTCTTCTAAGATTCAAACTAGATACTGGTCGTACTCATCAGATTCGTGTGCATTCCGCTCATATCGGCCACCCCATAGTTGGAGATGTGACTTATAGTCGTTGCAAAAAATTACCAACAAATCTTGCAGGCCAAGTCTTACATGCCGTGCAACTTGGTATAAAACATCCGATTTCAAATAAAGAGATGCTTTTCGAAGCTCCCTTGCCAGATGATTTCCTGAAAATTCTTTCTATTTTGCGCAAATAAGATATCGCTTAAATAGGTGAAATCATTGTTGGTGAAGAACGAACTAATTCCTTGGTAAGTGAAGACTGAGGAGCTTTGAATATTTGTTCAGCAGTACCTTCTTCCGTAATTCTTCCTCGATCAAGAACAATTACTCTATGGCAAAAAGAGCTGGCAACAGATAAATCATGAGTAATGAAAATAATGGCTAATCCAAGTTTCTTCTGTAGGAAACGAAGTAAGTTCAAAATATCTGCTTGAATTTCCAGATCCAACATACTGATACTTTCATCACAAACAAGAACCTTAGGAGATAAGGCTAATGATCGAGCAATCGCGACTCTCTGTTGCTGGCCTCCGGAGAGATGAATTGGTAGGCGATTAATAAAGTCATCTACTGGAGTCAGACCAACCTGTTGTAATAATGATCGAACTTTTTCTTTTGCACTGGTTTTTGTTGCCAAGCCATGAAGCAAAAGAGGATCCGAGACTGCTTCTAAAACAGTCATTTTAGGGTTCAGCGACGCAAAGGGATCCTGGAAAATCATCTGCAAAGATTGTCTGGCAACCTTTAAATCACCTCTCTTTAATTTTGCCAAATTTATTCCTAATAATTTAACTTCCCCTCCTCTAATTGGAATTAGACCTAAAAGAGCTCGACATAATGTACTTTTACCACAACCAGATAATCCTACTACCCCTAGAGTTTCTCCTATACGTAACGAAAAGCTTACTTCATCAATTGCCCTAACCCAATTTGGGTTCCAAAGTGTTCCTCCCAATGCATGCCAACAACGTAATCTGTCGACTTGTAAAACAACTCTCTCCACTGGCTTTACTAGAGGAGTGGATTCCTCACGTGTTCTTGCTGCACCAACTAATCTCTTGGCGACAGAAGAAGTAGGTGAATCTATCAGTTTATGAGTAGGGCAATCTTCTACAATCTTACCTTGATCAAGGATTGCCATTCTTGAACACCATCTCGAGGCAAGTGCAAGATCATGAGTGATTAACAAAAGAGAGCTTCCAAGCTCGTCACACAGAGAACTTAATTCACCCATAATTTGACTAGCAATTGACACATCAAGGCTAGAAGTTGGTTCATCCGCAATTATCAAAGGTGGATTCAAAGCAATGGCCAAAGCAATGGCCACTCGTTGACGCATACCACCACTAAACTCATGGGGATACGAATTGAAACGTTGTGGATTGATTCCAACTTTATTCAGTAATTCTTCAGCTCTAATTCTTCTTAACAGCGATGATTGGTCTGGCCGATGAGCATCCAAAGTATCAATCAGATGTTCTCCAATGGTCATTAATGGATTAAGACGAGTTCCAGGGTCCTGAAAAACTAAGCCAATTAATTCACCTCGCACTTTGTGCAAAGCCTCATTGGATTCTTTCAGTAAGTTGTGACCACTCAACAACATTTCCCCTTTGCAAATACTCCCCGACGGAATTATTTGCAACAAAGCCTTAGCTACAGTACTTTTGCCAGAGCCTGAACTCCCTAGCAATGCAAGGCGTTCTCCACACCCCAGAGTCAAATTCACCCCGTCTAAGACCCACTTCTTACTATGTGGATAGGAGACACTCAGATCTATAATATTTAAGACATCCTTTTGAGAACAATCCATAAATTTCAGCAAGGCTGCTTAAGCCTTAATAAGATGAGTTAACCCACTGGGTCAAATGTTAAACGCCTCTTCTGCGTCTAATACAACACAGACCACATTGGCCTGGGATTTAACCATGTCTGATGAACCTTTGCTGAGAGAGAATCTCATTAGAAGTTCTGATGACTATGGCATCCCACTACCAGAATGGTTGATAAGTTGCATCAAGCAAGTCCCAATTCCTATAGGAGAATGCTGCCCAACTGACTCAGAAGCATTACTAGCCTCAGCTTTTGATTTGGCATTTCGACTACATAAAGGTCAATTTAGAGTAAGTGGTGACCCATATATAATTCACCCTGTTGCAGTGGCCAACCTCCTAAAAGAAATTGGAGCCAGTCCAAAAGTCATAGCAGCCGGCTTCCTTCATGATGTTGTTGAAGATACAAATATTTCTCTTGATCAGTTAGAAGAATATTTCGGGATTGAAGTTAGAGGTTTAGTTGAAGGCGTTACGAAGTTAGGAGGTATTCATTTCCCTAATAGAACAGAAGCTCAAGCTGAAAACCTTCGCAAAATGTTTCTCGCAATGGCTAATGATATACGTGTGGTTCTTGTAAAGCTGGCAGATAGATTGCATAACATGAGAACCATAGATGCCTTGCAACGTGACAAGCAAGAGCGAATTGCTCTTGAAACACGAGAAATTTATGCGCCCTTAGCCAATCGACTGGGGATAGGTCGCTTTAAATGGGAATTAGAAGACCTTGCATTTAAACTGCTTGAGCCAGGTGCTTACAAGCAAATACAACAAGAAGTGGTGGCAAAACGCAGTGAAAGAGAAAAGCGCTTAGAAAAAACAGTTGAATCACTAAGAACCCGCTTACTTAACTCAGGTCTGAGCAATTGTGAAATCACTGGGCGTCCAAAACACTTATTTGGAATATGGAATAAAATGCAACGTCAAGATAAAGAGTTTCACGAGATTTACGACGTTGCAGCACTTCGAATTATTGTTCCTAATTTAGAGACATGCTATAGAGCCTTAGCTGTTGTTCACGATACATTCAGGCCTATACCAGGTCGTTTTAAAGATTACATAGGACTACCCAAGCCGAATGGCTATCAATCACTTCATACAGCGGTAATTGGTACACATAGACCAATTGAAGTACAAATAAGAACACCTGAGATGCACCAGGTTGCTGAATTTGGAATTGCCGCGCACTGGAAATATAAAGAAGGTGGTTCTCCAGCTGCAGGCAATACAGAACGGTTTAACTGGCTTCGGCAACTTGTTGACTGGCAACAAGAGGAAGGGAGCTCTGATCATAATGACTACCTTTCATCTATCAAAGAAGATTTGTTTGATGAAGAAGTGTTTGTCTTCACCCCGAAGGGAGATGTTGTGGGCCTCAAAAAAGGCTCAACTGCAATAGATTTTGCTTATCGAATTCACTCTGAGATTGGGAATCATTGTCATGGTACACGTATTAATGACAAGTTGTGTGCATTGACTACTCCATTAAGCAATGGAGATTTTGTTGAGATAATTACAAGTAAGACAGCTCACCCAAGTCTTGATTGGTTGAACTATGTAGCCACTCCTACAGCAAGAAACCGCATAAGACAATGGTATAAGATTAGTCATAGGGATGAAACAATTCAAAGAGGCAAGGATCTACTAGAAAGGGATCTAGGTAGAAAAGGGTTTGATACATTACTCAATGGTGCAGCAATGAAAAGAGTAGTGGAGAGATGTAATCTAAAATCAACCGATGATCTACTTGCAGCCCTTGGTTTTGGTGCAATTACACTTCATCAACTACTCAATCGTCTAAGAGAGGAAATACGTCTTCAAAATATGACTACTTTATCTGCAGAAAAGAAAAATGAAGTTGTCGGCAATATAACAAGTCAAAAAGACACATTAACGTCTGGAAAATCTTCACTAAAGAACTCGCCAATTCTGGGTTTGGAAGGACTTGAATATCGACTAGGTGGTTGTTGTAGTCCTCTACCAGGAGAAGAGATCCTGGGTACTGTTGCTCTAGGGAATCATGGTATCACCATACATCGACAGGATTGTATCAATGTAGAATCAGTGCCAAGTGCAAGAAGGTTACCTGTTAGCTGGAATAATAGTGAGATTAGTCAAAGTAATAAATTCTCTACACAAATAAGAATTGAAGTAATTGATAGAGTCGGTGTTCTAAAAGACATCTTGATGCGTCTTTCAGATAATGGGATCAATGTGAGTGATGCACGTGTACAAACGTCTTCTGGAAGACCAGCCTGTATTGACCTCAAAATCGAGTTAAAAAATGCTGAGCAACTTCTGCTCACCATAAATAAAATTCGTTCTATGGCAGATGTTCTTGATATTGCTCGCACGGGCCAGAGTTAATTTCTAGGGACTGTAAAATCTATAAAAACTTTAGAAGAGATAAAACGCCTCTTTGATAAATGAATTGCTATCTCTTAGTTTCGAGTCTTTTGTAGAAAATCTAGAGAACAGTATTTTCAAAAATTGTCGCAACAGCCATATTCTCAAACATGCAAAACATTTTCGGATTAACTATTTTTTGAAACACTTTGGAGTGATCCCAATAATAATTTTATCGGTACCTACGGGAAATTTGAAGCATACTTTTCTTAGAAGATGATTTAAATAACATGTACGAAATAAGACCAAAAATCAAGCCAAAGAATAATCCCACAAGTATTGAACCAAAGAAAATCCTACTACTAATTATCCAACCCTGATTCCACATCTGCCGCTGCGTTAATTCACTCAAGTTATTTAATTCTCTTTCACTACCCAAAAAGAAGGATCCAATCTTATAGTTAAACAAATAAAGAGGAATATATGTAAGAGGGTTACTAATCCATGTCCCCATAACAGCAAGCAAATGATTACCTTTGAACAAGCTCGCCAAGCATGCCCCCATCAGGGATTGCAATCCAAAGAAAGGGAAACAACCACTAAAAACACCAACAGCTATTCCACGTGCTCTTTTAGCAGGTGTTCCTTCAAGATCCCAAAGCAAACGCAAGGAGTGTTGGAATTTATTAAACCACTTAAGGAGGTATCTAATCATTTCAAATCCTTAAATATGGTACTGCAAGGTATGAATGTAATCGTAGAGAAAAATCGAATAATAAGTTTATGAGTCTGACAAATCCTACAGAAGAAACAATCGCTGCTATAGCTACAGCAGTCTCACCAGGAGAAGGGGGAATTGCAATTGTCAAAGTATCTGGGCCCTTAGCAAAGAAAGTTGTATCAACTATTGTTCGAATCCCAGGAAAGCAAGAATGGAAAAGCCACACCATTCTTTATGGATATGTCATCAATCTAAAAACAAAAAAAAAGATTGATGAGGTTTTAATATTAATAATGGATGGTCCAAGGAGTTTTACAGGGGAAGATGTAGTAGAGATTCATTGCCATGGAGGCTTAATAGCAGTTCAAGCAACACTTGAACAAGTGTTAATTCAACCCAATACAAGAAGAGCCTTCCCTGGAGAGTTCAGTCAACGTGCAGTCTTAAATGGAAGACTTGATATTACTCAAGCAGAAGCTATTCACGAATTGATCAGTGCTCGAACTCAAAAAGCTGCTCAATTAGCCATGGCAGGAATGGATGGTGATATTAGCAATGCCATAAAGAAGATAAAGAACCAACTGATTGATCAACTTAGTGAAATTGAAGCACGCATTGACTTTGAGGAAGATCTGCCAGCACTAAATTCAACGACGCTCTTTGCTGATTTAATGCTAATCCGCGACCAGTTAAATCAACTTATTTTAGATGCAAAGCAAGGATGTTTAATTCGTAATGGTTTAAAAATTGCACTTATTGGATCACCAAATGTAGGGAAAAGTTCTCTGCTCAATTTTTTCAGTAAAAAAGAAAAGGCGATCGTCACAAACATCCCGGGAACTACAAGAGATCTGTTAGAAAGTGACGTTATTTTAAAGGGAATTCCGATCACACTTCTTGACACTGCTGGTATTCGGGAAACAAATGATGCAATAGAAAAAATAGGGGTCTCACGAAGCCATAAAGCTTTATTAACTGCAGATGTGGTTGTACTAATTTTTGATGTTAGTCAAGGTTGGACAACTAATGACCAAAAACTTCTGAAGCAAATTCCAACAGACACACCGACGCTGATCGTTGGTAACAAATCTGATCTACCAA
Organism: Prochlorococcus sp. AG-412-P08; assembly: GCA_003214695.1. Lineage (GTDB taxonomy): Bacteria > Cyanobacteriota > Cyanobacteriia > PCC-6307 > Cyanobiaceae > Prochlorococcus_E. The sequence goes on along the minus strand of QCLI01000002.1, from coordinate 46,635 downwards.
GCCAGGATTCAGGCTCCATAGCAAATGCGACTATGAGTGCATTAACTGGAGAAGGAGAAAATCAAGTGATTATGAAATTGTTAAAGATATGTGGAGCCAACACAACATCAGGAGTAGAAATTGCACTTAACCAAAGGCAACTTGATCTTGTAAAAGATGCTGTAAATGCCATTGATCGAATAGCGGAGGTTGCTACACAGGATTTACCATGGGACTTCTGGACCATTGACCTAAGAGAAGCCATCTACAAATTAAATGAAGTGACGGGAGAAGAACTAACGGAAGTATTGCTAGATCGAATATTTGCAAGATTTTGTATCGGCAAGTAAAACAACTTATTATTCAATAATGAAGTCTTACTCTCCTAGAAAATCACCAATTCATCACTCTCCTAAATCCCATCTACTCAAATCTTTTTTCTATCTATCAGAATCTTGAATATAATTACACCAACAATTAAACATATGTTAGATACATGGCTTGATGAAGATTTAGGCCGAGGAGATCTAACTCAATCAGGTATTCATAGTAGCAAGATTGTAAATGCTCATTGGGAATGCAAACAAAACGGCATTTTCTGCGGAGGAGGACTTGTCAAATCTCTATATAATCATCTTGATCCATCAGTCTCCATATTGTTAAAAAAAGCTGATGGAGAAAGTTTCACGCATGGCGAAAGAATAATAAAATTAAATGGACCAGTCTCTTCGCTTTTAGCTGGGGAGAGAACAGCTCTCAACTTAGCCATGCATCTCTCTGGGATAGCTACAGCAACTGAAAAACTTGTTTCAGAGATTCAAAATACAGGAGTTCTTCTAGCAGACACACGTAAAACGACACCAGGGCTTCGACAATTAGAAAAATATGCAGTGAGATGTGGAGGAGGAGTTAATCATCGATTGGGCCTCGATGATGCTGCGATGTTAAAAGAGAACCACATAGCATGGAGTAATGGGATAGAAAATTCTATCAAGAATCTAAGGAAAAGCATCCCATGGACAAGCAAAATCATTGTCGAAGCCGAAACAGATCAACAAGCCAAAGAAGCTGTGTTAGCTGGAGCTGATGGGGTTCTTCTTGATGAGATGTCAGTTGATTGCATACATAAATTAGTTCCTCAATTACGAACACTGGCAAAGCAGGCCTCTAGAGAGATCATGATCGAGGCTTCGGGCATCGATCCTACAGAAATTAAAAGCTATGCATCTACTGGGGTTGACATTATTTCAAGCAGTGCACCAGTTACTAAAAGTAATTGGATTGATTTCAGTATGAGATTCAGTGAGAAAGGAGAAAGCGAATAATGTATCAAATCTATCAAGAAATAAATAAGCAACTTAACAAGGCATTGAATGCTGCTTTTGCGAAAGAAGCATTAGCTGCTAAAAAGACCGGCGAATCACTAAATCCACAATTAATGCCAGCTTCAAAACCAAATTTTGGAGACTTTCAAGTAAATGGGGCCTTAACTTTGGCTAAAAAAATTAAACAGCCTCCAAGGCAAATAGCTGAACTAATAGTCAAACAACTTCAAAAGAGTAAAGAATTCAACAATCTATGTTACCCACCCACAATAGCCGGTCCTGGTTTTATCAATATAACTATAAAGAATGACTGTCTTAGTCAAGAGTTATTAAGAATGCTGAATGATAAGCAACTTGGAGTTCCACTTGTAAAAAGTAATGATCAAACAAAGGAGTTCAAACCAATTATTGTTGATTTCTCTAGTCCCAACATTGCCAAAGAAATGCATGTGGGACATTTAAGGTCAACTATTATTGGTGATTCAATTGCACGAGTTTTAAGTTTCCGTGGTTATCAGGTCCTACGCCTAAATCATGTCGGAGACTGGGGCACACAATTTGGAATGTTAATCACATACCTTAAACTAGTTATTCCAGAAGCATTGACAACTCCTAATCTAATAAATATTGGGGACTTAGTTGATTTTTATCGGAAAGCAAAGAAACGATTTGACGAGGACGAATACTTCCAAAAATGTTCCCGAGAAGAGGTTGTCAACCTTCAACAAGGTAAGCAAGAAAGTCTTAAAGCTTGGGAACTATTATGTGAGCAATCTCGTCAAGAGTTTCAAAAAATCTATGATCGTCTTGATATTGAACTTTGTGAGAGAGGTGAATCTTTTTACAATCCTTTCTTGATGAATGTGGTTAAAGATCTCGAAAAATTAGGGCTATTAGTTGAAGACGAAGGGGCTAAATGCGTTTTTCTAGAAGGCATAAGAGGAAAAGAAGGGAAGCCTCTCCCTTTAATCATTCAAAAGTCAGATGGAGGATTTAATTATGCAACAACTGACTTAGCCGCAATTCGATATAGGTTGCAGTGTCATCCAAATGGTGATGGGGCCGCACGGATCATCTACGTCACTGATTCTGGGCAGTCAAATCATTTCTCAAGTGTCTTTCAAGTTGCAAAACGAGCACAGTGGATTCCAAAAGAATGTCAGGTTGAACATGTCCCCTTTGGACTTGTACAAGGTGAAGATGGCAAAAAACTAAAGACACGCTCAGGAGAGACAGTACGTCTCAAAGAATTACTTGATGAAGCAGTAGAAAGAGCCAAAATAGACATCAAAAAACGGCTTCATGAAGAAAGCCGTGAAGAAACGGAAGACTTTATTCATAACGTCTCAACTACAATTGGCATTGGAGCTGTAAAATATGCAGATCTTAGTCAAAACAGAACTACAAATTATCAATTTAGTTTTGATCGAATGCTCTCATTACAAGGCAATACAGCACCATACCTATTATATGCTCTAGTTCGTATTGCTGGAATTAATCGCAAAGGTGGCAATTTAGACACCACAGAAAAGCCAATAAAATTTAGCCAGCCTGGAGAATGGAAATTAATTCGAGAACTATTGAAATTTGATGAAGTCATTTTAGCTGTCGAAGAAGAATTATTGCCTAATCGATTATGTAGTTATTTATTTGAATTAAGTCAAGAGTTTAATCGATTTTACGATCAAATACCAGTCTTAAAAGCAAAGGAACCAGAAAGATCCTCTCGGCTAGTTCTATGCCAACTAACAAGAGATATTTTAAAAGAAGGATTAGGCCTCTTAGGCATTTCAACATTGGAGCGAATGTGATGACACCTGTTAACCCACGTTCCCCAGAGATTCCTAAAGCTCGTTTGGAGATAGAGGGAATGAATGGATACTCAGCACCTTTAGAAGGACGCAGAAAACTTCTGCGTCTGGATTTCAATGAAAATACGATTGGTCCTAGTCCAAAAGTAATAGAAGCCATTCGTAATATTACCTCAGAAGAAATCGCTGTATATCCTGAATACAAAGGATTAAGGAAGGCATTTGCCAATAATCTAAATGCCTCATTGAGTTTAGGTTCTATTGTTCCTAATCAAGTAGCTATCTTTAATGGTGTAGATGCGGCAATACATTCTATTTTTTATGCCTATGGCGACCGTGGAAAAATATTCTTAACAACAACTCCTACCTTTGGTTACTATAACCCATGTGCAAATATGCAAGGGATGAAAATAATTGAAATTCCATACGAAGGTAGAAACTTTGATTTTCCTCTAAACCAAATTTCCCTATCTCTAAGAAACCTAAAGCCAAAAATTTTAATCATATGCAATCCGAATAACCCAACAGGAACAAATATAGAGGCAAGAAGGATTATTCAATTAGCACAAGAGTCACCACAAACACTAATAGTAATTGACGAGCTTTACGAGGCATTTTTAGGAGACAGCGTTATTCCAATAGTTAATTTTGACCAAACACCTAATCTTGTTGTGCTTAGGTCTCTATCTAAGACCTCAGGCCTGGCAGGCCTACGTATAGGCTTTGCAATAGGTCACCCGGAAGTAATTGATCGTATCAGTCGAGTAACTGGTCCATATGACATTAACAGCTTCGCAGTAACAGCTGCTTTTGCAGCGCTTGGCGATCAAGCCTATATCGACACTTATGTAGACGAAGTCTTAAAAGCCAGATCATGGATAAAAAAAGAATTATCAAAAGAGAAAATACATCATCATATAAATTCTGGCAATTACTTTTTACTCTGGCCGGATCAAAACCCAATAGCAATAGAAAAGCATCTTAAGACTTCAGGTATTCTCGTTAGAAATATGAAGAACAAACATTTAATAGATGGCTCATTAAGAGTCAGTATTGGTACAACTGATCAAATGAAACTATTTTTAGATATGTATAAAAAAGTAGCTAAGTTACTGCATTAAATTAATGATTGTCCTCTCAGGTAGTTTGTTTGGGACTACATAGTTTGTACCGGATTTGATCGTTTCAAGGTTCTTCATTACATCTAAAAAAGGCTGAATATCTGTCTGATCACAATTAGAAGGCTTTTCTCCACGAACATATTGCACCGGAATCACAATTCTAGGGTTCAATTCATCAACTATTTTGGCAGCCTTGTTAGCTGTAAACACCTTTGCACCTCCTCCAACACCAATAAACAAGACATCAGGTCGACCTAAAAGCAGTTTATCTTGAGGCTCTAAAGAGCCTGCAATACCTCCTAAGTGAGCAAAGTTTATGCCTCCCTGTGTCCATTGCCAAAATGTTCCATAGCCAAATCTTCTCCCTCCTACATGGTCATGTGCACTAGAAAAACCTTCCAAGGTTAAGCCTCGAATCCGATATGAACCAGGTTTAACAAAAAAAACACCTTCCTTTCTCCAGTAACCTTCATCAGCCAACTCAGAGCTTGCAAGAACAATGTCTGGAATAACATTGGGTTCTCTCAATCCCTTTGCACATCCGACTGCCTTAAAAGGATTTAACAAAACCGAATGCCCCCCTCCCCTAATTAAAAAAGAACTATGGCCAAAACTCTTAATCTCTAATACCTCAGCAAAACTTGGTGCACTCAAACTAAACACCATTGCAAAAGACATGGATATTTGCTGAAAAATCGATTGAAATCGCAAAAATTTAGTGATCATACAAAACAAGAATAGTTAGGCCTCAGCCAATCCTAAAAAGTTACCGAGCAAATGATGTCCAGATTCAGTCAATACGCTTTCAGGGTGAAACTGTACTCCAAATAAATTTTGGAAGTCTTTATGGCGTAGTCCCATTATTGTGCCATCTTTTAGCCAAGCAGTAACTTCCAAAGACTTAGGCAAAGAGGCTCTATCAGCAATTAAGCTATGATATCTAGTCGCAACAATAGGGTCTGACAATCCTGAAAAGATACCCTTGCCATGATGAAAAACCTTAGATGTTTTTCCATGCATAAGTTCCTTAGCTCTAATAATTTTACCTCCAAAGGTTTGAGCAATTGCCTGATGACCTAAACAAACCCCAAGAATAGGTTGATTGCTAGATAGTTTATTTAAAATATCTAAGCACACTCCAGATTGATCAGGGTCTCCTGGTCCAGGAGAAAGAACTATTGCTGCAGGTTTGAGAGCCTTTATTTGAGAAATGGAAATCTCATCATTACGTCTTACTAAAATCTCTTTTGCTAAGGGATGTTTTCCAGAGAGCTCACCAAAGTACTGAACAAGGTTAAAGGTAAAGCTGTCATAATTGTCAATAACTAAAAGCATGGGGTTAAAATTTCTATGCCCCAAATTTGTCTAAAATTGAGGGGACTATCAAGAGAATAGCAATAATTAATGCAGTCATTGATCCAATTAATACAGAGGCTGCCGCACAATCCTTAGCAATTCTCGCCAAAGGATGAAAACGCCTACCAATAGATAGATCAACCACTGCTTCAATAGATGTATTAATTAATTCCAATATCAAAACAGCACCAATAGTATTAGCAATTATTGCAAGATGAGGCAAGGGCAGATCTAACCAGAGAGCAAAAGATGCAACTGCTAAACCAATGAAAGTATGAATACGAAAGTTTCTTTGGCTCTTAAATGCATATCCAATACCTTTTGCAGCATATAGAAAACTTGAAGGCAAATCTTTTGAGATTTTCCAGGAAATTCTCCTAGAAGAGTTATTTATATGATCAGATAAATCTGGAACTTGCTCAATATTCTTTTTTTGATTATAAAGTGTCATCTATTAATCAGGTTTAACACATTTATTAGACGGTATTTGATCCTTTATTTTGATTAGCTCTTCTTGCAAAGTCAACATATTGCTACGACTTTCTGCACAAGGATGATCCCACCCAAGCAAATGCAAAATCCCATGACTGACCAACCATCTGAGTTCCTGTCCTAAGGATTGATCATAAAAACTTGCTTGACGAACAGCAGTCTCCACTGAAACAAAAATGTCCCCTAATTCTAAAGCATCACTCGAAGGTGGTAAAAAGTCTCCTTCAAGGGCTGCGAATGAAAGCACATCTGTTGGCATATTTTTCTTTCTCCATGTCTTGTTTAATTCTGCAATCGCTGAATCATCAGTAAATACTAACCCTAGGCTTAAAGAGTTATTTGTCCTGACAAGTTCTGGACAAGTTAATTGAGGATTCTCTCTTACAAAATAAATCCATTTTGTCAAAGTAAATTGCCAAGTATTTAAATCTGTTAGAAGGCTTCTGCTTTCTTCATCAATATGATCTTTAACTGTCAAAGGTATACAGCTGCTGAAAGCAAGATCAAGACTTAAAGCCTCGGAACTTAAAGGCTGCTCTATCTTCATAATCAATGAGGAACAGATGGTCTAACAAAAAATGCAAGCAGCAAAATGAAGCCAAGAAACCCTACAGCAGTCAAAGAAAAATGAAACAAACTTTGATTGCCTTTGCGGACCATATTCTTCATAGCTAATTTCACAAAGCTTGATGAAGGGGCTTTCTTATCGGAAGTTTTAGTCGAAATGAGATTTTTGTTCATTAATCTTCACTCTCAAATTGATGATCTTGTTTGTCAATTCCTTGTAATAGGAGAGCTTGAATAAATAAATCTAAATCACCATTCAAAACTCCCTCAACATCAGTAGATTCTTTCTCCGTACGTAAGTCTTTCACCATCTGATAAGGGTGGAAAACATAATTTCTAATCTGGTTTCCCCAAGCGGCCTCAACCATGTCACCACGAATATCTGCAATCTCTGCAGCACGTTGTTCTTGAGCAATTACCATCAATTTTGCTTTTAAAAGCGCCATAGCCTTCTCTTTATTTTGAAGCTGAGAACGTTCTTGAGTACAACGAACTGCTAAACCCGTTGGGATATGAAGAATGCGGACCGCAGTTTCAACCTTATTAACATTTTGCCCTCCTGCCCCACCAGATCGACTTGTAGTTATCTCTAAATCTTTTTCAGGAACCTCTAGTTGAACATCCTCATCAAGTTGAGGCATAACCTCTACTCCTGCAAAACTAGTCTGACGTTTCCCGTTGGCATTAAAAGGCGAGATTCTCACTAAGCGATGCGTACCTTTCTCATTTTGTAAATACCCATATGCATAGCGTCCCTGTATCTCAATAGTCGCACTTTTGATGCCTGCTTCTTCACCTTCAGAAAGTTCATTTAGCTTAACTTTCATACCATGTGCCTCGGCCCATCGTGTATACATTCTTAAAAGCATCTGCGCCCAGTCTTGTGCATCTGTCCCTCCAGCCCCAGCATTTATTGACAAGACTGCTCCATCCTTGTCATAAGGACCACTCAATAACCTTTCTAGTTCCCACAGATCCAGTTCTGCTTCTAATTGATTCAAACCATTTTGAGCCTCTGTAAGTAATTCATCATCTTGCTCAAAATCATTTAGTTCTAAGACAGCGTTAGCATCTTGGAGAATGTTCTGCCATTCTATTAATTTATTTAATTGATCCCTAACCTCATCTAAGAGGCGCATTTGTTTTTTAGCTTTCTGTTGATCGTTCCAAAAGTCAGGTTGAGCTGCAATCTGCTCAAGATCCAACTTCCTTGCATTTAAGGCCGGTACGTCAAAGACAGTCCTGAGCATTGCTCAGGCGATCACTCAGTAAAGAAATAGACCTTTTAAAGTCAATAAGATCATGCACAACGTAACCTCTAAAACTACTAAAAAATCCCAGCATAACAATCATCGTTAAGATAATCAGCAAGTAAGCATTGAGTTCATGGCAAAAGTTGAGATTTACACATGGCAATACTGCCCTTTTTGCATTAGAGCAAAAGCATTATTCGATCAAAAAGGAATAAATTATCAAGAGTACTCAATCGATGGTGACCAAGAAGCACGATCAATAATGATCGACAGAGCAAATGGTCGTAAGACCGTTCCACAAATTTTTATTAACGATAAAGGTATTGGAGGCTGCGACGAGCTTTATTCACTGGAAAGTACCTCTCAATTAGACAAACTAATTAAACAAGGCAAATAAAAACATGAAGCAGTTATTTGTCCTTGACCCAATCGACCTAATTAATCCTGTTAAAGATTCTTCAGCAGCCTTAATCGAAGCTTGTTATCGTGCATCTATTGAAAGCTGGGTTTGCACTCCTTCAGATCTTCAAGCAAAAGGTGCTAAAGCAGGTGTAGTAGCTAAGACTATAATTCCGGAGCCTTGGTTAACACTTGGTGAACCACGCAATCTTTCCCTCAATGAATTTCATTGTATTTGGATGCGTAAAGATCCTCCAGTAGATGAAGCCTTTTTATACGCAACTCATTTATTGGAAGTTGCAGAGCGCAATGGAGTTCTTGTTCTAAATAAACCATCATCTCTAAGAGCGTGGAACGAAAAACTTGGCGCACTCAGGTTTAGTAACCTAATGGCACCTACACTTGTTGCTAGTAGAGTTAATGAGTTAAAAGAATTTGCTCATGAGCAAGGAGAAGTAGTTTTAAAACCACTTGGTGGTAAAGGAGGGCAAGGGGTAATTCGAATAGGGGATGCAGCAGCAGGACTTGATGCATTGTTGGAACTGGTTACATCACAAGAGCAAATGCCCGTAATGATGCAGAAGTTTCTGCCAAAGGTAATTGAAGGAGACAAACGAATTTTATTAGTCAATGGAGATCCTTTAGGCGCCATTAATCGTAAGCCCAAGGAAGGAGATTTCCGAAGTAATCTAGCTCTAGGTGGTAAAGCTGAAGCCACAACACTTTCAGTTAGAGAGCAAGAAATTTGTGAAGAATTAGCACCTTCATTAAAAAGCGAAGGTCTCTTCTTTGTAGGCATTGATGTAATTGGAGGAATGTTAAGTGAAATCAATGTCACCAGCCCAACAGGCATTAGAGAGGTAGAACGTTTAGCAAGTGTTTCACTTGCAGATCAAGTAATAGAGCGTCTACTAAGAGATTTCCCTTGAGGAGAAGAATTAAGCTCTAACTGATCAGCTAAAACAGCCAATTTCAATTCAACTTCATGTAACTCACTCTCTAACAATGACCCTTTAACCAATCCTGCTCCAGCCATTAAGAACAAATGACTACCTTTCGTATATCCGCATCGAATAGCAACTCTAAAGTCGGCATTACCAAGATTATCTACCCATCCAATAGGGGCAGCATAAGATTCACGATCAAAAGGTTCCAAAGTTCTTAACCATTGCATTGCTTTACTTCTTGGCAAGCCAGCAACCGCAGGAGTGGGGTGTAATGTTTCGACCAATTCAAGAGCAGAAAGGCCATTTGAGGAAGCTTTTAATGGCGTATGTAAGTGAATGAGATGGCCGTGCCTTGCTAATCGAGGAGGCCTAAGACGGATTGGAACTAAGCCTTTCTCAATCAATTGATTAGTTATGGATGAAACAACTAATTCATGCTCCCTTAAGTTTTTCTCAGACCTAAGCAAATCCCATCCTTCTTCATGACAACCTGCTGTACCTGCAAGCGCATCAGTTTGCAAAATAGTTTTCTTGATACTTAATAATCGTTCTGGCGAAGCTCCAAAGAATGATTCATCATGAGAACGCTTCCAAAGAAAACGGCAACTTCCCTTTTGATATCTTCTCAAACTAGTAAGTAATGCAAGATGATCTAAAGGCTTATTAAGTAAGACCAACTGTCGAACTGCAAGAACCAATTTATTCAATTCACCAGAATCAACTAAATCAATACCTTTTTCAAGTGCTAATCGATAACTTTTCTGCCAGGTCTGAGAGACTGGTATCGTTAAATCTATTTTCATTAGCTTGGGAATCTTGTCTAAAGCTGATCTTGATCCATTAACCTTTTGGCGCATCAACCATAATTGCTCCACAAAATCTCTTACATCAGTTTCATTAGCAACTACAGCATTCAGTCTTAACCAGCAACTCCCAGCTTGACGGGTCAATTGCCAGCGAGGGAGTACTGCCTGAACGCCAGGAGTACTTTTAACCACCTTCTTATCATGAGCAGCTTGCTCAAAAAAAGTAAATTTAAATAAAATCCTAGGCTTCGCATGATTAGGAGACTCAGGGGATAAATCAATCAACCTTTCAAGAGTCTCATCGCTGAACCTTTGTGCTAATTCAAATCTCCGAGGACCAATTAAATCGAAATTTTGGCATTGGCCTGAAGCAGCTATAGAAAGACCAGGCAACTGATCCCAAAGAAAGCTAAATTGCAACTGATCAGCAATTACAGTTAAGGAATTAACTGGATCAACAGTATTTATTGGTAATGCCAGACTTAAGACACACTCATCAGATCGCCTTAAAGCCCAGTTTCTTAAAGAAACTTGAAGAATTTCACTGAATGTGAGACTAGTCTTCATGGCTGATTTGGGCAATGATGAAAGAGACTAATCAAATAGATAAATCGTAATTCAGACTAGGAGCGGGAGCTCAAAATCCTATGAAAGACAAAAATGCTGTTGCATCACTTCATTCTTCAAGAAACAGCAGAAAGAAATTATGGAAAAAAGCAATTAAATGGCCACTATATTCAGTCGCAATTATGCCAATAATATTGGCCGCAGGCTGGAAGCATGGAACAGGCGAAATTATTCGCATCGATCACCTTCTAGGTTTTCTGCTTGCATCTATTTTGCTTTTAATCTGGGAGAACCTAACAAACGATCTTTTTGACGCATCGACAGGAATAGATGAATTCAAACTTCATTCAGTTGTAGCACTAACTGGCAAACGGAAGCTTATTCGAAATCTCGCTTATTGCATGCTTGCCTTAGGTCTTGCATTAATTCTAATGCTCGCATTAAACAGTCACTTTGCAGTTTTCCTCTTAGTAATAGGAAGCTGCTGCCTAGGCTATTTATATCAAGGTCCTCCATTTCGACTTGGCTACCAAGGGTGGGGGGAACCTTTATGCTGGATTGCATTTGGCCCCTTAGCAACAGCTGCAGCCCTCTTAGTCCTTGCACCTTATTCAAACAATGTAAATTCAATTCCTTGGGGAACAGCCACCTTGCTTGGTGCAGGTCCTGCAGTAGCAACATCATTAGTTCTGTTTTGCGCCAATTTCCATCAAGTTATAGAAGATTCAGCTCACGGGAAAAAAACATTATTGGTTCGTATAGGTACACAAAAAGCGGCTGAACTAATTCCATGGTTTATTGGGCTAAGTCTTAGCCTTGAATGGATTCCGATATTGTTAGGCAAATGGCCAATTACTGCCTTCCTAGGAATAATTGGAGTACCTCCTGCTATAAAACTCATACGTTTACTTAAGCAACACCACAATCAACCCACATTAATTAGTGGAAGTAAATTTATGGCTTTACGTTTTCAAGCTCTAAATGGCATTGGTTTAAGCGTGGGTTTAGCCCTAGGTAAGTATTTAAATACATTCTGAGAAACTGACATAATTTATGGAACTAAGATTAGAGATCAAACCTTTTTCGTTTCATCTACTGAAACCTATCCAAACATCTCAGCAAATTATTACCAGAAAAGAAGGATGGCTCATAAAACTTCAAGATCAAAACAGTCGAGTTGGGTGGGGAGAAATTTCTCCACTAAATTCTTCAGAACTAAATCAATGCAAAAAGATACTTGCAAAGCTTAGTAGCTCACCAACCAAAGAGAGTTTAGAGAGTCAAATTAAATCATGGCCAGGACCCATAGGATTTGCATTTGGAGCGGCGCTCGCTGAAATGAACTGTCTAATTGGGTATGGGACAAAACAAAAATGGCTACAAGTTTCTTCATCAGCAGTTTTATTGCCCAGCAATGAATTAGAACTGCTCAAATGCCTAGATTCCACTCTTGAAAATCAATATGATAATTGCACAAAAGCACTAACCTTTAAGTGGAAGGTTGCTAATTACTCAAATGAAGTTGAATCAGTTCTCCTCCAAAAAATCTTGAAAAAATTACCAAATGACGTTCTTTTAAGAATTGACGCAAATTGTGGTTGGAGTCGAAATCAAGCTAAAGAATGGGCCCAAGAATTGCATCAAGAGCCAAGGCTAGAATGGCTAGAGCAACCTCTTCCTGTAGGAGACATTGAAGGCTTAGAAGAGCTCGCTCAACACATTCCAGTGGCTCTTGACGAATCCTTAATCAAAACACCATCTTTGCGCAAGACCTGGAAAAGCTGGCAGATTCGTAGGCCAGCATTAGAAGGAGATCCTATGATTTTACTGAAAGAATTAACTAATAAAACAGGTTATCGAGTTATAAGCACTTCTTTTGAAACAGGAATCGGTCGACGTTGGGTCGAACATCTAGCAGCCTTGCAACAAGAAAGTTCTACGCCTACTCAACCTGGACTTGCCCCAGGTTGGTTACCAAGTAGTCCTCTGTTTAACAAAAACCCAAAAACAGTATGGGAAGCAGCATGACAAAAGTTACGGCAATCTTTTGTAATCGTAATAAGCTAGAAAAATGCTCCCAGAAGCTTAAGTATAACCTAAATGCTGGAAATTGGGTTCAATTACTAGCTGATGGAGATGAAAACCAAAAGCTTATAACAAAGGATATTCTAGCTAAAGAAGCTGGAGTAATTATTAGGAGTGGAGGAAGTCTCAATGGACATAAGCAATGTCTACACCCTTGTAGTAATCTAAATATGTCAGCATTCGCAACAGCCCAGTGGCTAAGAGCCCAAGGGATAGAGCCTAGACAGTGCAATATCGTAAACACGTTACCCCTTCACCATGTAAGTGGATTACTACCTTGGTGGAGAAGCCTTTGCTGGGGGGCAAAGCATCTTTGGATCAAGCCAAGCATGATGCATCTTCCAAGACAACTAGAAAGTACAATCCATAGCATGATTTCTATGAATACAGGACCGCTGCTTACATCGTTAGTGCCAACACAACTCTCTCGCCTCATTGATGACTCTTCAGGGGTTAAGTGTTTACAATTATTCTCTGTTATATGGATCGGGGGTGCTTCCATTTCAGACAACCTAGCCGCAAAAGCAAGGAGTCTAAGAATTCGTTTAGCACCATGCTATGGAGCAACTGAAACTGCGGCAATGGTAACAGCCCAAAATCCAAAAGATTTTTTATTAGGCATAGACTCTGTAGGAGAGGCATTAGAGGATATTGAATTAAAGCTTGAGCAATCAAATGCGTTGCATATTCGTACAAAAAGACTAGCCAACGTACTCAATGCAGATGGAAGCCTTCAATCAATTGCAAATAAAGATGGCTGGTGGGAATCAGGAGATGCCGCACAACTAACCATTTGTGATCACATCCAACAATTAAAAATTATAGGAAGAAGAGATACTGCCATAAATTCTGGAGGAGAAACTATTTTTCCCGAACAACTTCAAACTCTTCTGCTGAATGATGCTAAAAAGAGAGGTCTTCCTATAGATAATATTTTACTTATACCTAAAAAGGATGAGGAGTGGGGAGAAAGGTTAGAGGCACTTGTCAAGTTTCAAACTTCGCAAGAAAAAATTAATTCATTCAAGCTATTCCATCAACTAAAGGAAATTGTTGCAAATTGGTCTTCTATTGAAAGACCAATTGCATGGCACAACTGTCCTGAACTATCAACTAATCCCTTAGGAAAATGGGAAATAAAGAAATGGCAGTCTTGGTTAAACGCTAAAGAGATCTAATCCCTCTTCTTCAAGAGGATGCTTCTAACCAACGATCAATCTGTTCAGGTAAGTCACAAGAGTGTCGTAACTCAGTATGAATTGCACGATGTCTGATTAAAGAATGTGCGACTATATTTTTGCCTTTTTTAAAATCATATTTAACTTGAAAACAACCAGCATCTAATCTCAACGGGGATAATTCAATCTCTAAGTGATCTTCTATCCGAATAGGAGCCATAAAATCTGCCTCGCAATGCACAATTGGTAAAGCAATAGGAATTAAAGACTTTATCTCTACTAGAGAAGGAAAAATATCTATTGCCTTGAGTCCAAAAACCTGCAAGCTTTCTTCCCAAGCCTCATGGGACCAGCTTAATAAATGATAAAAGTGAATAACACCTGCAGCATCAGTATCCCCAAAGCGAGCAATGCGTTCTAAAAATAACCAATCTTTAGGATTAGTAGATGACAACATAATTATCGATCTACTGAACCCATAATAACGTCTATCGAGCCAAGAATGGCCATAATATCCGCTACTTTCGCACCTTTTAAAATATGAGGGAGAATTTGTAGGTTATTTAAATCAGCAGCACGTATTTTAAATCTCCAAGGTGTAACATCATTATTCCCTTGAATAAAAACACCTATTTCTCCCTTGCCTGATTCTAAGCGTGTATACAGCTCACCATTAGGGATCTTAAAAGTTGGTGCCACTTTCTTAGCAACGTACTGATAGTCAAACCCTGCAAAAGGACTATTTTTTCCCTCTGCCTGTCGAGAAGCCTCAAGATTCTCGGTAGGTCCACCAGGGATAGAGTCACATGCCTGAATTAAAATCTTTAAAGATTGGCGCATCTCCTCAATTCTTACTCTGTACCTAGCAAAACAATCCCCCTCCTGTTCACAGGCAACATTCCAATCAAAATCGTCATAACATTCATATTGATCAACCTTCCTCAAGTCCCAAGGAACACCTGATGCACGTAACATTGGCCCAGACAAGCTCCAATTAAGTGCTTGTTCTTTAGAGATTGCTCCCAACCCTTCAATACGACGTCTGAAAATTGGGTTATTAGTAATAAGTTTTTCATATTCATCAATCTTTGGGGCAAACCAATTACAAAAATCCCTACACTTCTCAAGCCACCCCCATGGCAAATCACAAGCGACTCCTCCTATTCTAAAGAAGTTATTGTTGATTAACCTTTGGCCAGTTGCTGCTTCCCAAAGGTCATAAATCATTTCACGCTCTCTAAAAATATAGAAAAAGGGAGTTTGAGCGCCGACATCTGCTAAAAATGGTCCTAACCAAAGAAGGTGATTAGCGATCCGATTTAATTCCAACATTAAGACACGAATATAACTTGCACGCTTGGGTATAGAGATATTTGCTAAACGTTCAGGCGCATTGACAACGATTGCCTCATAAAACATCCCTGCCGCATAGTCCATACGACTTACATAAGGAACAAACATCACATTTGTTCTATTTTCAGCAATTTTCTCCATGCCACGATGTAGATATCCAATTACTGGCTCACAATCAATTACATCTTCTCCATCAAGTGTGACTACTAAACGCAGAACACCATGCATTGAAGGATGATGAGGGCCAAAATTGACCACCATTGGCTCCGTTCGAGTTTCCAGCTGCGTCATGGGGCCAAACATTTACAGAGATACTTAGATATTAGGAACTACTTATGAAAGAAGAATCAAAGATTGTCACATCCAAATTCAAACACACACCTGTTCTCTCTCGAGAAGTAATAGATGCAATTAGCCAACTTCCAGCAACATTACTGACAAAAGGGAAGCTAATTGATGCAACTATTGGCGGAGGAGGACATGCATCATTAGTCCTCGAAACCTATCCAAATCTTCACATAATTGGCTTAGATCAAGACCCAACAGCTATAAGTGCAGCCACAGATCGACTAGAAAATTATGGTTCAAGAGTCAAAATTCTTGCATCCAATTTTGCTGACTTTGTTCCAGAAGAAAAAGTTTCATTTATTTTTGCTGATCTAGGGGTCAGTAGTCCACAAATTGATGAAGCAAAAAGGGGTTTTAGTTTCCGTTTAGATGGACCATTAGACATGCGAATGAACCCTCAAAAAGATCTTACAGCTGCAAAATTAATACAAGAAACTGATGAAAAAGCTCTCGCTGATTTGATTTATAAATTTGGTGAAGAGAGATTCTCAAGACGTATAGCAAGAAGCATAAAACAAGATTTATTGGCCAATAACCCTTATGCAGGAACAGCTTCTCTTGCTTCCACAATCGCAAGTTGTTATCCAGCAAAGTTCCGCAATAGACGCATTCATCCTGCGACTAAAACTTTTCAAGCTTTACGAATAGCTATTAACAATGAACTAGAAGCTTTAGAAAAGCTGCTGGTGGAAGCACCAAATTGGCTGTTGCCAGGAGGTTTTATAGGAATAATTAGTTTTCATTCTCTTGAAGATAGATTAGTCAAACATTCGTTTATGAAGGATGAACGTTTAGAGAGAATCACTCGTAAACCAATTGTTGCAAGCGCTGAAGAAAAGTTATTGAATATTCGTAGCAGAAGTGCCAAATTTCGAATAGCAATGAAAGCTTGAGAGGTCTATTAGCCACGTAACTTTCGCACCACATTTGAAATAGCTTTTACAGCTATATCGACATCCTTTAATGTTGTTGAGCGACCGACACTAAGACGCAATGATGCCTCAGCCTGTTGAGTTGTCCTTCCAAGAGAAATAAGCACATGGGAAGGAGATCCATTACTGCATGCAGAACCACTACTACAAGAGATGAGAGGTCTTAATTGTTTATGTAATAGAGAACCAATGACCCCACCTACCGTGAAATTTAAATTATTAGGCAATCTCCTTTCCAACGAACCATTAATGATCAGATCAGGAATTTCCTTATTTAAACCTTGCCAAAGTTGATCTCGAAGATCTTTGAGATATTTGTAATGATCATCTAAGTGTTCAATTGCAAGTTCTGCGGCCTTCACAAATCCAACCACTAAAGGTACGGGAAGAGTTCCAGCCCTAATTCCATTCTCTTGATTACCTCCCCATTGCAAAGGTATAAGATTACAAGTTTCATTGGCAATTAATAGTCCAATGCCTTTTGGGCCATACAGTTTGTGACCACTAATGCTTGCAAAATCAATACCTAACTTCTTAAAATCAATTGGAACATTTCCAAAGCCTTGTGCAACATCTGAATGGAAAGTAATTCCACGAGATTTACATAAAGAAGCGATTTCAGAAATAGGTTGAAGAACTCCAATTTCATTATTAGCAAGCATTGCACTCACCAAAAAAGTATCCTCTGAAAACACATTCTTCAAACTATCTAAAGTAATCATTCCATCTGAATTAGGACTTAACTCCGTAACGCGAAAACCTTCTTTTTGCAATTGTCTCAACGGCTGAATTACAGCGTGATGCTCCGTAGATATTGTGATCAAATGACCAGGACTCCCATATTCCAAAGCTTTGGCCCTTGCATGACCAAGCAAGGCCAAATTATTGGCTTCAGTAGCACCGCTAGTAAAAATTAGTCGCTGAGAGGGAACATCCAGCAGAGCTGCTAATTTCTCTCTTGCAACAGTTATAGCTGCTGACGCATTAAGACCGAGGCGATTCTGTTTACTTGAAGGATTTCCCCAAACCTCAGTCCAGTAAGGGGACATGGCCTTCAACACCTCTTCAGAGCAAGGTGTAGTTGACTGATAATCAAAAGCTAGTGGCGTAGTCTTCATTAACTCATTCGTGAAAGTCAACCAAACATCAATATCCTGAATGATATTGCTTTACAAGTCCCAAAGTCTCAATACTAAATTTCATGGAAGAACTACTAGCTCAAAATCCAGAAAATCAAGAAAACGCTCG
This sequence comes from Prochlorococcus sp. AG-412-P08, assembly GCA_003214695.1. Lineage (GTDB taxonomy): Bacteria > Cyanobacteriota > Cyanobacteriia > PCC-6307 > Cyanobiaceae > Prochlorococcus_E. The sequence continues at coordinate 28,868 of QCLI01000002.1, read as the reverse complement.
TATCTTACTAATAGATGATGAGCCTGGTATTAGAACAGCTGTACAAGCCTACTTAAAAGATGAAGGCTTTGATGTTACGACTGCAATTGATGGAGAAGATGGCTTACAAAAAGCAACTCAAATGATGCCCGATGTTGTAATTACTGACGTAATGATGCCTCGATGTGATGGATACGAGCTCCTAAAGAAACTTCGTTCAGACGAGCGTCTTGGCGGAACACCTGTGATTTTTCTAACTGCAAAGGGGATGACATTAGACCGAACTCAGGGCTATGAAGCGGGAGTTGATGATTACATTTCAAAACCATTCAATCCTGATGAATTAGTTGCAAGAGTCAAAAATGTAGTAAGGCGACAAGAACGATTACTAGCAGAAGCCGCACGTTTTGCAGATACAGATGTTGGTCAAATGGCTAAACAAATTACAGAGATCAAATCGATGCTGACTCAGAACGATACAAATTCAGCAAGAAAAGATCTCATTCTTCCAAGCTTTACTCCTAGAGAGGCAAGTGTTCTTCAACTTGTTGCAGAAGGACTTATGAATAAGGAAATAGCAAGGCAACTAGAAACATCTATTAGAAACGTAGAAAAGTACGTCAGTCGACTATTCATAAAAACAGGAACTTCAAGTAGAACAGAATTAGTAAGATATGCACTTGAGAATAACCTTGTGACTTAAAAACTATTTTATTTTTTCGAATTCAACTAATTGCGAAAAATAAAAAGGTGCTTGATTAAGTTTTCTTTGTTTAACTCTAAAGCCACATTCAAATGCTGCATTCACTATTCCTTTTTCTCTAAGAATGTAAGCTCTTGTAGTTTTGCTTGGACCAGGGAAAAATTGACCAATTATCTTTAATAAAGCTAGGAATGGAGTATATGGTGCAAAACTTACTATTAACCGTTTCTCAGTTAAATTACATAAATGTCGAACCATTTCTTCAGCTGCTTTCTGTGGGTAATGAATAAATACATCCAGGCAAATTACAGTATGAAACAAACCATTCAAACTCTCTAAATCAGAAGTTTTAAAAGTCATTCGAGTTAAATCCAGCCCATCTAATTCTGCTCTTCGCTTAGTCTCTGCAACCATTGCATCTGAGATATCACTTGCTGCAACAGAAGCAGCTCCCAATGATAAAAGAGGCAAAGAAAGGCTCCCGACACCACATCCTGCATCGCAAAATGATTGTTGACTTATTCCACCAGCTTCTTTAATCCAAGAAAGCACATCATCAACAGTTTTTTGGTGCCCTATTCGAATATTCCGTTGCACCTTATTAACATCATCACTATTGCTATAAATTCTATTCCACCTTTCAAAACCAGTACCATTGAAATAAGTCAAGACTTCAGCCTTCTCAGACTGCTTTTGTTCTTGTAAACCTTCCTCTGTCATTGAAAAAAAGATTGATAGACGACGATACTACTCAGCTGGCTTCCAATTAAGTAAATTAGATTCCAAATGAAACTGCCATCTCAATAATTCCTTTAAAGAGCGTCCAATAAAGAATTCCTGAATTTTTTTCCCTTTTTGAAATAACAGTCTCGGAGAAACTGTTGCTGCCCAGATAGCAGAAGAAGGGTTCCCAGTCCATTTGGCAAGTTTTATACAGCCGTTCAACAAAGGACAAGTTGTTCCAGCCAAAGTGCCATCTCCCAATCTACAAGAACCCTCTTCAATGTATAAAAGCCTTTGATCCCATTTAAAACATTTCTCTTGCAAGCCATAAGGAGCCAACGCATCACTAACTACAAACAGTCGATTAGCAGCCAACTTATGCAGAAGCAAAGCCACATTAGGGTGCACATGGACGCCATCCGCTATTAATCCTATCGCAATTTCATCTTGCAAAAGGGCAACGGCAACAGGGCCGGGCTCTCTGTGATTTATTTCAGGCATTGCATTGAAGCAATGGGTGATCATACTGACACCTAAATCAAAAGCAGCTTTGCATTGTTCAGTATTTGCTGCGGAATGCCCCAATGAAACAAGAATTCCAAGCTCATTTAATTTTCGTATAACTTCTATAGAGCCTTGCAACTCAGGAGCCAGAGTAACTAGAGCGATTTCCTCTTCAAACCCTCTAATTCTTTCATTTAATGCATGCAAGCTTGGCAAACAAATCTGCTTAGGATCATGAGCTCCTTGAAAAGTTGGTGCCAAAAAAGGACCTTCAATATGTGCTCCAAGCAACTTGCATCTCCTATTAGAGCTTTGCTTTCTGGCTTGTCTAAAAGCCATTAAAGAATTTCTTAAAGATGAAACACTACAACTGACCAGTGTTGGTGCAATCGCTTCAACGCCATCACTCCAAAGAAGATCCAATAATTCATTTAACTGCGGTAATTGTTGAACATTGAAATCTGTAAAAGATAAGCCAAGTCCACCATTAATTTGAAGGTCTACTCCTCTTGGACTCAATAAATCACCATGCCAATCTTCATCCTTAAGAGATGGCTCTGCTCCATCTAACATTGGTTTTACAGAGCATATCTCATCATTTTTATCAACCTGAACCCACCACAACTCTTCATTGAGAGATGTGTTCAATGGTCCTGGTATTCGAATATTGATTAAATTGCGCATGTCAGTGAATAGTTCGAAGAGCTAATGCAGAATTTATAATTCTCGTCATTATTATTAATGAACCTTGCCTCCTAAAACGTGACTTCAGCAAATGCTGAACCAAGCAACTTAGCAGCTGTGATAATGGGTAGCGATTCAGATTTACCTTCACTTCTACCAGCCATTCAAATTCTAGAAGATTTTGGTATCAAAATAGAGACACGAATACTTTCAGCACATAGGACGCCTCATAAAATGATGCAATTCGCAGATGAAGCAGAGAATAAAGGTCTCAAAGTAATCATTGCTGGAGCTGGAGGAGCGGCTCATCTGCCAGGAATGGTTGCCTCACTTACAAATATCCCTGTTATTGGCGTACCAATTTCAACCAAAACTCTAAAAGGTATTGATTCCTTGTACTCCATAGTACAAATGCCTGGAGGGATACCAGTTGCAACAGTTGCAATCAATGGTGGCTTAAACGCAGGATTATTGGCAGCACAAATCTTAGGTACTGGAATCCCATCAATAAACGCAGCAGTAACAAAATATAGAAAGAAACTACGTAATGAAGTTATAGCAAAGGATCAGAAGCTAATTGACATTGGAGCCTCCAAGTATATCGCCGACATTTAAGCTTTCTTTATTGAAAAATATTCAACTTAATTAATTTACTGATCACATCGTCGACAGATTCATCTAAACCCTTTAATCCAGTATCAATCTTCAACTCTGGTTCTTGAGGCTCTTCATAAGGACTAGAGATGCCAGTGAAATCTTTAATCTGTCCTGCTCTTGCTTTTGCATATAGACCCTTGGTATCACGTTCTTCACAAACCTCTAAGTTCGCAGCGCAATAAATCTCCACGAAATCATTTTCCTTAACCAAATGTCTCGCCTTATCCCGATCACTACGAAAAGGAGAGACAAAAGCGGTTAGAACTATAATTCCAGCATCTAAAAATAGCTTAGACACTTCACCAATGCGGCGAATATTCTCTTCCCTATCAGAATCAGAAAATCCTAAATCTTTACACAAGCCATGGCGAATATTATCTCCATCTAGTACATAAGTAGATAGTCCTTTATTAAACAAAGCTACATTCACAGCATTCGCTAAAGTACTTTTTCCTGATCCTGATAACCCTGTAAACCAAAGAATGGCACTTTTGTGATTCCTTCTCTGCTCAATAGACTCCCGATTGACAGAAGCCTTATGCCAAACAATATTTGATGAATTTGTAGTCATTTCTCTTTTAGATTGTGTAAGCGTTTCCAATCACAATTTTTACATGTTAATGGGATCCATTTTATAGATTTATCCACCAGATTGCTTTGGATCAAAACCATCTTTCTTTAAAAATTGCATTGCAGATTGGATCTGGTCTCCCTGCAATTCAATATTTTCTCCTTTTAATGTTCCACCAGTACCACATTTGGTTTTGAGTTTCTTCAAAAGCTTTCGTAATTCAATGTCATTCAACTCTAATCCAGCAATAATCGTTACTGTTTTTCCCCCTCTACCTCCTCTTGACCTTTGAATTCTTACTAATTTATCAACCTTTGATTTGATATCTAAAGATTTTTCCTCACTCGAATTTTGTGCAGGATTTTCAAATTCTCGCCAAATTCCTTTAGGCATTTTCGTTTAAGTCTCTAACCTATTAAATATCTTCCCTCTTCATCAGGTGACAAGCCAAGTGCCTTCTCAAGCAAAAGATCATGATCTTGTTATTACTGCACGTCCCTCTTCTATGGGAAGATTCGGTCGCTATGGAGGCCAATATGTCCCAGAAACACTTATCCCTGCATTAACTGAACTAGAAAACGCAGCGAAATTTGCCTGGCGAGACAAGTCTTTTACGCAAGAACTAACAAATTTATTAAAAACTTATGTAGGTAGAGAAACACCCTTGTATGAAGCTAAGAGGCTCAGCGAGCACTATCAAGGCAAAAATGGTGGTCCAAGGATTTGGCTGAAGAGAGAAGACTTAAATCACACAGGGGCTCACAAAATAAATAATGCCTTAGGACAAGCTCTTTTAGCTATAAGAATGGGCAAGAAACGAATTATTGCTGAGACTGGTGCAGGACAACATGGTGTAGCAACAGCCACCGTATGTGCTCGTTTTGGACTTGAATGCGTTATTTACATGGGCAAAGAAGATATGGAAAGACAAGCATTAAATGTCTTCAGGATGAAACTACTCGGAGCCAAAGTTCATCCTGTAACCGCTGGAACTGCAACACTAAAAGATGCGACTAGTGAAGCAATTCGAGATTGGGTCACCAATGTCGAATCTACTCACTATATTCTTGGATCAGTTGCTGGACCGCATCCTTATCCAATGCTGGTCAGAGATTTTCATGCAGTCATCGGAGAAGAAGCAAAAGAGCAATGCAAAAAAGCATTTGGCAGGTCTCCTGATGTTCTCTTAGCCTGTGTAGGTGGAGGTTCTAATGCAATGGGCTTATTCCATCCTTTTGTTGAAGATAGATCAGTAAGGATGATTGGAGTAGAAGCTGCAGGAGAAGGAGTCAATACAAACCGTCATGCAGCAACAATTACAGAAGGTCGCATAGGTGTTTTACATGGTGCCATGAGTCTTCTTCTGCAAGACGCTAATGGCCAAGTAAAAGAAGCGCATTCAATCAGTGCGGGGCTTGATTACCCAGGGGTTGGGCCTGAACATAGTTACTTCAACGAGATTGGGAGAGCAGAATATGTAGCCATAACTGACCAAGAAGCACTGACTGCGCTTCAACTAGTCAGTGAGAAAGAGGGCATTATTCCTGCATTAGAAACTGCTCATGCTTTTGCATTTCTTGAAAAACTTTGTCCAGAACTCGCAAAAGGGACAGAAATAGTTATTAATTGTTCTGGACGAGGCGATAAAGATGTCAATACGGTCGCAAAACAACTGAACTATATGGATTGATTTTTCTTTAAAACATAAAATTAATAGCGTGGGACTGAATCATCTACTGACTGGCTCCAAGCATCTATTCCACCTTTAAGATTCCAGACTAGATAACGAAAGTCCTGTTCTAAAAGCCAAACGCCAAAATTCAAACTTCTTACACCTGAATGGCAAAGGACCACAATCTTTTTCTCAACAGGTAATTTCTCTCTAAAAGTTTGAGACCAAGCGAAGAATCGACTTAATGGCAAATGCAATACTTGGTAAGAAAAAGGCGCCATAGTCAATTCCTCTATTTCTCTAACATCTACTAGAAGTAGACTAGAGAAATCATCAAGTATCCATTGGTTCAATTCGTCTGGAGAAATGTCTAAAGGAATTTTCTGATTCATTTCGTTATTATATAGAGCCAAAAGAGTTTTAATCGGTTATATAAGAAGATGCACTAAGCCAAGTCATCTAATATATGAAGGTAGCCTCCTTCGTTATCAGCTTAGGTTTAACTCTTGTACTCATAGTGGTAGCTGCACTGGGATTTTTAAAAGATTCAAATATAACAAAGTCATTAAAACTAAATATTCAAAAAGTAGAGGTCCCTGATTCCGGTAAATATATTCCTAGGAATTCATATCTCACAATTCATTTCAATATAGATACTAATGCAATACCAAACTACATAGCATCACTTTCAAAGCAAGAAAAGGGCAATCTAGCTCTAAGCAAAGGAAGGTCTTTTCGAAATGGTTTATTTGCATTAATAGGGCTCGATTTTGAACAAGACTTATCAAACTGGATTAGTCCTAGATTTAGTTTTTCTATTTTAAATAATGGAGATGTTGATAACGAAAAAGGTTGGTTATTAACCTTAGAAGGTATTAATGATGATGCAACCCAAAATTTCCTAACTAGCTACTGGGAAAATCAAAGATCTAATGGATTAGAAATACAAAAAGAAGAATTTGAAGAGCACTATATAATACACGAAACAGACCAGAATCTTACCAATGAGAATAAGTCAATTTCCATGTCACTATTGGAGAATAACCTGCTGGCAATTGCATCCGATAAGCAATTAATTAAACAAGCAATAAAAGTTTCAATCGATTCAAGAGAAAGTCAACTGTTCGATACAGAGTTGAAAGATACAATAGATCATCTTGATGCTGGTTCTGCATTAATAACTTCTTCATCAGAAGCACTTAAGTCCTTTTTCCAGATTCCAGCATTGGTTGTTGAACAAATCACTCCTAGTGGATTTGCAGCATCAATCAAAACTGAAGAAAATAAAATATTCTTAGATAGTTATTTTAAATTTAACGAAAAGTTCAATTTAATAGCCGCTAAAAATAATAATGATCTAATCCCATTTGAATACAAAAAATTAAGCCTTGATAATATTGCTATTATTAAAAATCCTGCAGAGTTACTAGATATAGATAAAGAAGGTATTTACTCCAAATGGTTCGGCGATATATTAAGAAAATCATTACTAGACTTTGAATCACCCTTGTCAAATTTAATTGTTGATATGGAGAAAGATATATTGATCATTGGCAGTAATAAAGAAGGATGGTTATTAGGATTTGAAGGTGATGACATATTAATGAAGGTTGCTTCAAATCTAGAGAGTAAAGGTTTCAACAAATCAACAATAAAGCTAAAAGATGATGTAATAACTATATGGTCAAAGTTAATTGTTAAACGAAAAGAATCTCTTTATAAATTATTGCCTAAAATTGAATTAATCTTATCTCAAAAGCCTAATTTTAATTTCTGGGCAAATGATATTTCTCTGTTTGAAGAAACAAATGAAGCTGATCGATTGGATCAACAAATAGGTCAGCTAGATCAAATAGTTGCGAAACCAGAAATGGAGATTACCCAGAAATTGTCTCTTGGAGAAGACTCAACTCAACACATCTTAAATAGTTGGAAACCTTGGCAAATAATAAAAATAGGTATTCGTAAGAATCCAAATCTGAAAGCAAGCCATTTAGAATTAAACGTTGGAGAAGATAATCAAAATGAGCAACCAGCTTTAAGTTTAAGGGGAATGCTCTCAATAAATTAATAATTCTGCGTTGACGTACTGATCAATGACTTATTTTAGAATAAAAAAAGAAGTATCTTTATTGATGGAAAGCTTTGGAGCATAAAGCTATAGAAAATTCAAAAAATACAAGCAATCTCGTCTTAAGACCTGGGCTTGAAGGAGTTCCAGTTACTCAATCGGCGATCTGTGATATTGATGGAAATCAAGGAGAACTTAATTATAGAGGTTATCCAATTGCAGAATTAGCTGCCAAAAGCAGTTTTTTAGAAACTACTTATCTTCTTATTTGGGGAGAGCTCCCAAGTGCAAACCAATTAAGAGAGTTCGAAGAAGCAATTCAAATGCATCGTCGTTTAAGTTTCAGAGTAAGAGATATGATGAAATGCTTTCCAGAATCAGGTCATCCGATGGATGCACTCCAATCTAGTGCTGCATCTTTAGGTCTCTTTTATTCAAGAAGAGCAATTGACGATCCAGAATATATCTATGACGCAGTGGTTAGATTAATTGCCAAAATACCAACAATGGTTGCTGCTTTTCAGCTAATCAGAAAAGGTGAAGACCCCATACGACCTAGAGACGATTTACCTTATTCAGCAAATTTCCTTTATATGCTCACTGAAAGGGAGCCAGATCCTCTTGCCGCGCGAGTATTTGATAGATGTCTAATCCTTCATGCAGAGCATAGCTTAAATGCAAGTACATTCAGTGCTCGCGTTACTGCAAGTACGTTGACAGATCCATACGCAGTCATTGCTTCAGCCGTTGGGACTCTTGCAGGTCCTCTACATGGTGGTGCTAACGAAGATGTAATTGCCATGCTTGAAGAAATCCATTCTCCTGACAAAGCCAAAGAATATTTACAACGTGCAATCGCCGAGAAAAGCAAAATCATGGGCTTTGGACATAGAGAATATAAGGTCAAAGATCCAAGGGCAACTCTCCTTCAAAGTTTTGCAGAAGACTTGTTTGCACGATTTGGAACAGATGCAATGTATGACGTAGCAAAAGCAGTCGAAAATGAAGCTTCTCCATTGCTAGGTCCAAAAGGTATATACCCAAATGTTGACTTCTATTCAGGTCTTGTTTATAGAAAATTAGGGATTCCTAGAGATCTATTTACTCCTATTTTTGCTATTTCAAGAGTTGCTGGATGGCTTGCACATTGGCGCGAGCAACTGAGTGCCAACAGAATCTTTCGACCTACACAAATTTATACAGGTGCTAAAACTAGAACTTGGATAGCTTTAGATGAGCGAACTAAGAACTAATACGAGTAAATTAAAAGGAAGTAATTATCTAGAATGTTCACTACTCTAAAAATAGTTTTAATTGCAGTAGTGAATCCAGGCTTGGATCTCGAAAGGAGTTTCAATCATCTTCTGCAAGGCATGGGGTTACCTTCAAGCATTGCTCACCTTCTATGGTTGCCACTTCCAATGCTTCTAGTTCTCACAGCTGCTCTCATAGGAGTACTTGTGACCGTATGGCTTGAAAGAAAGATTTCTGCTGCAGCACAACAAAGGGTTGGGCCAGAATATGCAGGCGCCTTAGGCATTCTTCAGCCAATGGCTGATGGCTTAAAACTACTAGTCAAAGAAGATATCATTCCTCACAAAGCAGATAGTTTGCTATTTACATTGGGTCCCATTTTAGTTTTAATTCCAGTAATTCTTTCTTGGCTAATTGTTCCCTTTGGCCAAAATTTGTTGATTAGCAATGTAGGTATAGGAATTTTCTTATGGATTGCATTAAGTAGCATTCAGCCTATTGGACTCTTAATGAGTGGATATGCTTCAAATAATAAATATTCCCTCCTAGGAGGACTAAGAGCCGCAGCGCAATCAATCAGTTATGAGATTCCTCTTGCTTTAGCGGTATTGGCAGTAGTCATGATGAGTAATTCTCTAAGTACAGTTGATATTGTTAATCAACAAAATACTACTGGCTTATTCAGTTGGAATATCTTTAGGCAACCTGTTGGTTTTTTAATTTTCTGGATATGTGCCCTGGCCGAATGTGAGCGACTCCCTTTTGATCTTCCAGAAGCAGAGGAAGAGCTTGTTGCTGGATATCAGACTGAATATGCAGGAATGAAATTCGCTCTTTTTTACTTAGGTAGCTATATAAATTTAATTTTATCTTCGTTATTAGTATCCATTCTCTACCTTGGAGGCTGGGGTTTCCCAATCCCAATAGACCTGATTACAAATTCTTTAGGTCAATCTCCTAATGCCCCAGTTATTCAAATTCTTGCGGCCACTATAGGGATAATCATGACAGTGTTCAAGACTTACTTCTTGGTGTTCTTAGCAATATTACTTAGATGGACAACCCCAAGAGTGAGAATTGACCAATTGCTTGATCTTGGGTGGAAATTCTTACTTCCGATTGCTCTAGTCAACTTACTATTTACTGCTGCTTTAAAACTAGCCTTTCCTATTGCCTTTGGTGGCTAAAAGCAAGCCTAAGGAATTAGCAATTGAAAACAATTTGCATTTTTAAATATAAAGACACTTATTTCTATAGAAACCCCTGTAAGATTTAATTATTAGGTTCACCAAATAATTAAATAACTTCCAATGGGTACCTTTTTTCAGAAAGCAGCAGACTACACAAAAGATGCAATAAGTGCTGGCAAATACCTTTTGCAAGGCTTAGCAGTTACCTTTGACCATATGCGTAGACGACCAATTACGGTCCAATATCCATACGAAAAATTAATTCCTTCAGAAAGATATCGAGGAAGAATTCACTATGAGTTTGATAAATGTATTGCCTGTGAAGTTTGTGTAAGGGTTTGCCCAATTAATCTGCCTGTAGTCGACTGGGTAATGAATAAAGAAACAAAAAAGAAAGAACTTAGGAATTATTCAATTGATTTTGGAGTATGTATATTTTGTGGAAACTGTGTTGAATATTGCCCCACAAACTGCCTTTCCATGACTGAGGAATATGAACTTGCAGCGTTTGATCGTCATAATCTAAATTTTGATAATGTAGCTTTAGGCAGACTGCCTACAAATGTAACTACAGATCCTTCTGTTATAGCTTTAAAAGAATTAGCTTATCTTCCTAAAGGTGTAATGGATCCTCATGAATTAGATAAAAATAGTCCCAGAGCAGGCAAATTACCTTCTGAGGTATCAGTGAAAACTATTGAGAATAATAAAGCATCCGTTGGAGAGAAAACATAATGACTATCGCGACTAGTACAGAATTAATTTGCTTCCTCATTCTTTCAAGCGTAATTGTTAGTGGTGCACTTGGTGTTGTATTAATTGACAATATCGTTTACTCCGCTTTTCTTCTTGGTGGTGTCTTCATGTCCGTGGCTGGATTATATCTACTCTTAAATGCCAGTTTTGTTGCCGCAGCACAGATTTTAGTTTACGTAGGCGCCGTCAATGTCCTAATACTATTTGCGATAATGTTAGTAAATAAGCAGGAAGAACTTAAACCAATTAAAGGTTTAAAAATTAGAAGGTTCTTCTCTGGATGTGTGTGTGCGGGACTTCTTGCTCTCTTATTCCGAGTAGACATAACAACAAATTGGGCAACTCCAGGACCTAAGGCTATAGGAGAAATAGCTACTGAACGAATTGGTGAGCACTTGTTCACTGACTACCTCCTACCTTTTGAATTAGCATCAGTACTATTATTAATGGCTATGATTGGTGCAATAGTATTAGCTAGAAGAGATGTTATATCAATTGAGTTAGAATCGACGGACTCCATTCCACAAAACATTATCAATAATTCTACTGATAATGTATTACTTGATCAGTCAAGTGATTGATCAAGTAATACATTATTCCAACCAAAGTCTAGTCAAATGTTTAACTCTCAAGAATTAATACCACTAAACGCATATTTATTAATTGCATCAATACTTTTTTGTATAGGCGTCTGGGGTTTAATTAATAGTCGAAATGCAGTCCGCGTACTAATGAGTATTGAACTAATGTTAAATGGAGTCAATATAAACTTAATGGCCTTTTCATCTTATATTGATGGAAATATAATAAGAGGACAGGTTTTCACTGTATTTGTTATTACTGTTGCTGCTGCTGAAGCAGCAGTTGGATTGGCAATTTTACTTTCTCTATATAGAAATAGAACTACGGTTGACATGGAAAGTTTCAACCTTCTGAAGTGGTAGATATTAAAGATGAAGATTGATTTAGTGTGGATAATATATAAATCAAATAGCCAGTCTGCAAGACAAAAAGCTATTTCATGCTCTGATTATCTAAAATCTTTAGGTGTCAAGGTTACTGCATTAGAAAGTGGTTTAGAGTACAATCCATTCCCCAGTCTTCTAAAAGAAACCAGTAGACTTCCAAACCTAGCGGTTATCCTAGGCGGTGATGGGACAGTGCTTGGAGCAGCACGACATCTTTCAATCCACAAAATACCAATTTTAAGTTTCAATGTTGGTGGCAATCTTGGATTCCTTACCCATGACCAACAATTATTAGAAAATAAAAGTCTTTGGGAAAAACTGGATAAAGATCAATTTGCAATTCAAAGTAGAATGATGCTTCAGGGAAAGTTAGAACTCAATACAAGTATTGATCATGGCCAAAAAACAGAAGATTTATTTTGGGCATTAAATGATATTTATTTTCGTTCCTATAGAGATGAAGTCTCACCAACGTGTTCACTGGAACTCGAGATTGATGGAGAGCCTGTAGACATATACAAAGGCGATGGTTTGATCTTAGCTACACCGACAGGGTCAACCGCCTATGCCATGGGCACAGGAGGGCCCATTCTTCACCCTGGCGTAGAAGCAATTGTTGTTAGCCCAATATGTCCGATGAGCTTATCCAGTAGAACCATTGTTGTGCCAGCTGGATCTACCCTAATAATAAAACCGGTGGGGAACAAAAATCGTAGGATAAAAATTTGGCAAGACGGTGTTGGAAAATCGCTTATTCAAGAAGGTGACAAATGCCTAATTCAGAAAGCAAGGCATAATGCCTTGATGATCCTGTTAGAACAAAGCTCTTCTTACTACAAAACACTCACACAAAAACTCCATTGGGCTGGAAACTTAGTTAATGATTCAACAGAAACAATCATGCGCAATGCCTTTTGAAATAGAGAGACGTTACATAATCCAAGATGACGGATGGAAAGTCTTGAGTAAAGAAAGGCAAGAGTTTCATCAAGCTTACTTATCAACAAATTTTGACGAATGGGTTATAAGGACGAGAATCATAAATAACAAAAAGTCTGAAATCACTTTAAAAAAATCTTCAGAGCTAATGACTAATCATGAATTTGAATATCCAATTCCATTAAAAGACGCTTTATGTTTGTGGGAACTAAGCACAAAAAAACTAATCAAACATAGATATCAACTGGATTTAAGTCCCGGAGACTGGGTCATTGACTGTTTTATGGGTAACAACTACCCATTAGTCCTAGCTGAAGTGGAATTATCTTCAAAAAAAGAAATTATACAAAAACCTAGCTGGTGCGGTCAAGAAATTACTGGGATTAAAAAATTAAGCAATGCTGCACTTGCGCAACTACCACTTTCTAATTGGTCTGCAAAAGAACGCCAAAGTTTCAATCTTCAATAGAAAATTAACTTTCAAGGAGAACTTGCTTTCGAAGATTGCTATAAAAATTGTTGAAATTCTGGAATTGACTTGCTCAGAACGTGAGATTTTGAGCATTACTTCGCTCTCAGTATTTCTTCTGATGAATTGTTCTAATTGATTAAACTGACTCACTAGGCCCGATGAAGGCTAAGCGTCCGGTGAGGGAGATTCGTCATCCGGCAAAGAACAACAATTAAATCCATCCCTACATATTTTTCCATGATCCATTGCCCAATTCAATAGTGCAACTCGATTCTTAGAACCTGTTTTAGTAAACATATTGCTCACGTGATTATCTACAGTACGTTTACTGATCGTTAACTTTTGAGCTATCTCTTGATTAGTTAGCCCATCAGCAACAAGTTCAATAATCTCCATTTCTCTTGCAGAAAGGGACATTTGAACAGAATTGGAGAAATCTCCTGAAAACATGCCCTCCATCGCAACTTATCTAATTCATATTACGCAAGCTAGGGTCATTGATAAGTAATAGTAATTATCTAATAAGAAACTTGAATTCCATTCTTCAAAAATCACTTCACTCAGGTGAAGTCACAATCACGGCAGAAGTCATGCCCCCACGTGGAGGCGACGCCTCAAAGGCCCTTGCGAAGGCTAGGGAATTAAGAGGAAAAGTACACGCAATTAATGTTACCGATGGGAGCAGAGCAATCATGAGAATGAGTAGTCTTGCAGTTTGTAAATTACTTTTAGAAGACAACATAGAACCTATCCTCCAAATCACTTGTAGAGATAAAAATCGAATTGGGCTCCAAGCAGAAATTTTAGGAGCGAATGCTTTAGGAATTAAAAATGTTTTGTGCCTTACCGGTGATCCAGTGCGTGTAGGTGACCAACCTAATGCAAGACCAGTGCACGATTACGAATCAGTTCAACTTCTAAAGCAAATCTCTGCACTGAATAGAGGAGAAGATCCTGTCTCTGGATGGCTTGATAGTGGGCCAACAAACCTATTCACTGGAGCAGCAGCCGATCCTAATTCGAAAAATTTCAATAGCCTAAGGAAAAGATTAGAAAGAAAGAAAAATAGCGGAGCTAGCTTCTTACAAACTCAAATGGTGATGGATCCCAAAATACTTGAACGATTTTGTAAAGAAATTGCAGATCCTCTTGAGCTTCCTACATTGGCGGGTGTCTTTTTATTGAAATCTGCCAAAAATGCTCATTTTATTAACAAGGTTGTTCCAGGTGCATCTATACCAGAAGCAATCTTAAATAGACTCGAAAAAGCTGAAGATCCTTATTTAGAAGGAATATCAATTGCTGCAGAACAAGTTAAAAGATTTACAGGAATAGCAAAAGGAGTTCACATTATGGCAATAAAAGCAGAGCATAAGATCCCAGAAATACTTGAGCTAGCAAAGATTAATTAACAGTTCCAATAAGATCAGTACCTAACAATTCAGCCATGGCTTTCTGCTGGGGGGATGGTTGCCCTAAATCTTGTCTCCGAGAATCTGTAATCAACCAATCAAGGGCTGCGTCTTGTAAATCTAAATGGTCACCATTTTTATCAACACAGTACCTGCCAAATACTAATTTTTCTAAAAGTTGCACACCAGGTCCAATACGGGAATAGTCAAAAATTATCGAATTGTCAATTGTTGCCCCTTCACAAATATAACAACTTGGTCCAATCATCGAAGGTCCAACAATTGTTGCTCCATCTTCAATGCAACTCATGCCACCTACATAAATAGGTCCAGTAACATTAATTTTATCCCAATTAGCTGAAACATTTAATCCGGTATATATACCTGGCCTAACTTTCTTCCCAGGTATTTCAATTTGTCTAACTTCTCCAAGTAATACATTTCGAATCGCACTCCAATAATCTGGAACTTTACCTATATCGACCCATTCAAAATCCATTGACAATGCAAAGAAAGGGGCACCTATCTCAACTAATTTTGGGAAAAGATCCGCACCAATATCAAAAGGTTGATTAGAAGGAATATATTCAAATATTTCTGGTTCAAACAAATAGATTCCCGTATTAATCTTATTACTAAGAGCAGAATCTATTGATGGTTTTTCTTGAAAAGCTTTAACCCGGCCATCTTCATCAGTAACTACAACTCCATAGCTGCTTACATTCTCCTGTGGAACACTTTTTGTAATTAAAGTGGCCAATGCTCCTTTTTGCTTATGACGTTTTACAGCTTCGGAAAGGTCCAAGTCAATTAGAGCGTCACCACATAAAACAACAAAAGTATCATCAAAAAACTTCTGAAAGTCCTGGATTTTTTTCAAACCTCCTGCCGAACCTAAAGCATCTCCAACAAGCTCACCGTCTTCAATGCGTCCTTCAAAGCTATAAGCAATTTCAACTCCAAATCTTTGACCGTCTCTAAAATAATTCTCAATTTCTTCTGCCAAATGTGAAACATTAACCATTATTTCTTTAAACCCATGTTCCTTCAATAACTCCAACAAAAACTCCATAACAGGTTTCTGAAGAATTGGGATCATTGGTTTTGGAATGACATGCGTGATTGGTTGGACTCGAGTTCCTTTACCAGCAGCAAGGATCATCGCCTTCATAGACGTTTTAGGCCCCATTTAAGTTTTCAGGCCAAATAAGCAACGATATATATACCACTTATTACGCTACTGCCGGCGAAGAAGCTGTCACTTCCATAGTATTTAAAGGTAATTGGGTTACGCTACCAGGTTCCAAGATTCTCTTTAATCTAAGTGGTGCATATAAAAAACCTTCTTGCATTAGTTCAATTTTCCCTTGAGAAGACAAAAAGAGCAACGCCCAAAAAACACCAACTCGATCAGTATCCAAATCTGCTGAAGCAACATCATTCCACTCTTTCACCAATGAATCAAAATCAGCCCAATGCAATGCTTCCTCCCAATTACTTAAAAACACTCCCAACGCTGCAGTCGTTTCAGGTAACTTTTCTCTATGAGCAAGAGAAGTTACTTGCTCAATAATCTGCTTATCACTAAATCTTTTATCACGCCTTCGTCTCCTACTCTGCAATTCATCAGCCTCTATTGTTTGAGCAATGGACTCAAGCTGCTCTATAAGCTCACCAAGCGAGACAGCCCTTTTCAAAGGCGGAGGGGCCACTGGGCGGCGATAAAGATGCCTTTCAGGGTGTCTTGGGAAATTCAGTGTGGGATCAAGCCAACCTTGTTCTGAAAAAGACAAATCAAAATCATCTTCTAGATCATCTTCTATAGGGAAAATATCTGCTTCAAGAACTTCGGCTTTTAAACCAACTAACACTGAAGCAGCAAGAAAAGCCTCACTACTTTCTGCTAAATCCCTCTCAAAAGTTCCTCCTGATCCAGAACGTGCTTTATTAGGACATTCAATACGATGTCTCAACTGATCTAAAAAGCCATCTATGACAGGAATAACATCTATATCCCAAGGATCAATCTCTCCATTCTGAGCTGCATCTTGCAATAAGCGAATAGCAAGTCTAGCTCCAGAACTAGATGTTTTCTTAATCTCTTCTAAAGGCAAAGATTAAAAGCTTCTTAAGGAAAGTTAACGATAGATTAAGCTAAATGCCATAAAAAAACAAGAAATATATTCAAAGATATTCTTTGCAAAGTTAATTCAAAAAAACTCAACTGAATAATTCTCAATGACGTTATTATCTTCCGAAGAATTCAATAATCGAATCAGACTTTTATGAATTAGGAAATTTCCAATTAAGAACTAGTGGAATTATAAATATTAAGATTTGGGACTGATGATTTAGGTATTGATAGCTTGCCATTAGAAGAATAACTTTCAGAGATATTCACTATTCTTTCAATAGCAACCTTATCTCTAGCAACAAGTCCATCTATGGATGCTGTATAGGTCTCAGTCATAATTCTTGGATACAAACCTATTCCGATAATTGGAACAAGAAGGCTACCAATTATATATATCTCTCTTGGCTCCGCATCAACAAGTTCTCTTTTGGCAAGCAGATCAATATTTTCTTTGCCAAAGAAGATCTCTCTCAACATTGAGAGTAAGTAAATAGGTGTGAGAATTACTCCAATTGCAGCGAGTCCTGCAATTACAATTCTAAAAGGAAGGGTATAAACTTCATCGGTAACCAAGCCAGCAAAAACCATCAATTCAGAAACAAATCCACTCATACCTGGTAGAGCCAAAGAAGCTAAGGAACAGACAGTCCAAAGTGCAAACATTATTCTCATTTTCTGTCCCACCCCTCCCATCTCATTTAGTTGAAGAGTATGGGTGCGGTCATAAGTTGCTCCGACTAAGAAAAACAAGCTTGCTCCAATTAATCCATGACTAATCATCTGCAGCATTGCTCCACTTGTGCCTAAAGAACTAAAACTACCTATACCTATCAGCACAAAACCCATATGACTAATTGAGCTATATGCAATTTTTCTTTTTAAATTCCTTTGAGCAAAAGAAGTAAGCGCTGCGTAAATAATATTTACAACACCCAATACTATTAAGAGTGGAGCAAATTGAGCATGAGCTGCTGGTAGCAATTGAGCATTAAATCTTAAAAGTGCATATCCACCCATCTTCAATAAAATTCCTGCTAAAAGCATATGAACAGGTGCCGTTGCCTCTCCATGCGCATCTGGCAACCAAGTATGCAAAGGAACTATTGGGAGTTTTACACCAAAGGCAATGAGCAATCCTCCATAACAAAGCAACTGAAAGCCAGTTCCAAAATTTTGATTCGCAAGATGTGTAAATTCAAAGTTTGGAGGGCCTCCTCCAAAGAAGCCCATCGCTAAACCTGCAAGAAGAATAAAAAGGGAGCTTCCTGCTGTATAAATAATGAATTTGGTCGCTGCATATTGTCTTTTTTTACCGCCCCATATTGCTAACAACAAATAAACAGGTAATAGTTCTAATTCCCAGGCTAGAAAAAATAAAAGCATATCTTGTACAGCAAATACAGCTATTTGCCCACCATCCATAGCCAAGATCAAGAAGAAAAAAAGTTTGGGTTTAAAACTCACAGGCCATGCTGCTAGAACCGCTAAAGCAGTAATAAAACTTGTCAGCAGGATTAAAGGCATCGAAAGGCCATCAGCGCCTACAGACCATGTGAGTCCTAAATCAGGCAACCATTCAATACGCTCAGACAGCTGAAGTCCTGACTGAGATGGATCGTATCCCTTTAAATATGCCCCAACTGTTATTAAAAAAGTGACTAATGCAATTCCTAGTGCATACCATCTAACTTGTTTACCATCTCCCTCATCAGGAAAAAAAGGTACGAGAAGAGATCCTCCTATTGGAAAGAGAATCGACAAGGACAACCAAGGGAATTCAGATGGAATAGGTTCCGGTATCTGGCCAGGGATAATTGCACAAAATGAAACTGGCACAAGATCAAACACTAAAGTAATTTCCCTACTCTTTTTGGAGTGTAGAAATACTTACAGCTATCGCATCCAATCGATAGGGGATGACACACACAAGGACCATTAATCGCTCAGGTTAAGTGCCAAGAACTCCAAACAATGCAACCAAAGCAATGACACCTCCAAAAATAATTAATGCATAAAATTGTGCTCTACCTGTCTCAAAGTATTTCAACCCTTCTCCACTCCCTAAAGTCAACAAGCCCGTTAAATTAACAACTCCATCAACCACCTTTGCATCAACTTCTAAAACTTCGCGAGCTAGTTTTCGACTGCCTCGAACAAATAATTTCTCATTAATCTCATCTAGGTACCATTTGTTAGCGAAGAAGGAGTTAATAGAAGGAACTTTTTTCACAACTAAGGATGTTAGGTCTAATTGTCTTGAGTAATAAGCAAAATATGCCAACGAAATCCCAGCACAAGAAATCAATACAGATGCACAAGCTAAAGGAAGAAAGCCCGCCCAACTAAATTTACTAGCCATTTCAGAAGCTTCTTCCACATTCAGCAATTTTGCAAAGCTACTATTCCAAGGAGTTCCTAAAAACCCAATCAAGACTGAAGGAACAGCCAAAACAATTAACGGGGTCGTCATTGACCATGAAGATTCATGGATAGTTCCTGAACTATGAAAATCTTCATCATCTTTTTCTTTTCCTGCAGATGCTAATAAACCCATTTGGAGCTCCTTATTTTCCCCTCTGAATTCCCCTTCAAATGTCAAAAAATAAAGCCTAAACATATAAAAAGCAGTCATCCCTGCTGTCATAAATCCAACAACCCACAGAATGGGAAATGAATTGAAGGCCTCGCCCAGTATTTCATCTTTACTCCAAAAACCAGCAAGAGGTGGAATTCCACTAATCGCAACACATCCGACTAGGAAAGTAAGAGCAGTGATCGGCATTTTTTTTCTCAACCCACCCATTAATCTCATATCCTGAGCCAACACAGGTTCATGTCCTACTACTTCTTCCATTGCATGAATAACAGAGCCTGATCCCAAAAAGAGCATTGCCTTGAAAAAAGCATGTGTGACCAAATGGAACATCCCTGCTATAGGAGCCCCGCAACCCATCGCAAGCATCATGTAACCCAATTGAGAAACAGTGCTATACGCTAGTCCTTTTTTTAAATCCATTTGAGTAAGGGCGATAGAAGCACCTAAGAAACAAGTAATTGTTCCAAAAATTGCAATCAAAAGATTTATTAAAGGGAACTGGCTATACAAAGGCTCTAGACGAGCTACAAGGAACACACCAGCAGCGACCATTGTTGCTGCATGAATAAGTGCTGAAATAGGTGTGGGCCCTTCCATTGCATCTGGCAACCAAACATGTAAAGGAAATTGGGCAGACTTTGCCATTGGTCCTAAAAAGACTAAAAAGCAAAGTACTAAAGCCGCCCACTCGGGAACATTGCCTGAAGAAATTGCATCCGAAAGACCTATAGCAATTCCATTAAAATCAAAAGTTCCTGTAGCCCAAAATAAACCAAGTATCCCAAGTAATAGTCCAAAGTCACCAACTCTATTAACTACAAAAGCCTTTTGAGCAGCATGTGCAGCTCCATCTCGGTCATACCAAAAACCAACAAGGAGATATGAACACATCCCAACTAGTTCCCAGAAAACATATATTTCCAATAAATTTGGGCTAATAATCAGCCCTAGCATCGAACTACTAAACAAGGCTAAATAAGTAAAAAACCTTACATATCCTTTGTCATGCGCCATATACCCATGTGAATAAATCATCACCAAAAGGGCAATGGTTGTAACTAAAGCAAGCATCACCGAGCCTAAAGGATCTACTACGTAACCCATAGGCAAAGTAAAGTCTCCTGCGCTCGCCCAAACAAAAAGATGTTGAACTGCGTGTGGATTAGATATCTGTTCAAAAAGGACCGCGAAGCTTAAAACAGCTGATGCACCAACACAAGTGAGTAATATGACCGCAACCGGTTTCTTTAACCGATTCATACCTTGATTGAAACCAATTAATCCCAACCCTGATGCAAGTGCACCTAAAAGAGGAAGCAATGGTATTAACCAAGCAATTTCAGTTGGCGATAGCATTCTGTGTTGTCATACCCTTGAGAGTGTAGGCATTTCACGCTAAGAGTTCAGTTAACTTGGAAGATAAAAACAATTCCGTTCCAGCTGAAATAAAACGATGAGACCACCAAAACGCAGCTACTGCAATCAATATACCTAGCTGAGAGGGACGAATGAATTCCTTCCATTGCAATTTTTGTCTGCCATCAAAAACGGCAAGGAACGGAATTACTGATGTATTTGTTTTGAGTTTCTCAAATTCCTCACCAAATCTCACCTTTAAACGTCTATCTCCATGCCATATAGAAAATAAATGATGACCTATCAAGCCAGCAGAAGTTATTAACATAAAACTACTGCCAATCCAAAGACCATGAGAAACACACCAAAGGATTTGTCCAATGGCTTGAGGGTGTCTACTTACTCTGATAATTCCTTGTTCATATAATCTGACTTGAGGCTTTGCCAAAGCAGGAATTTCTAAAAGGTTGTATGTAGCTGGGTATAAAAATAAAAAACTAATGGCTGTAGTCATCCAGATAAATGGAACCATTCCTGGAATACCTTGAAAATTCCAGAGGCGAACGCCATCGTAACGATGTACAAGAAAATATAAAATTAGAATAGATGCCATTGGAATACTGGCACTGGCAAAAATTATTCTCCATAACCTTGCTCCAACAAAGGATTCTGCTCGAGTCCTGAATGCAGCACCCCCGCTATGGATTACCGCAAATGCAAACAAGAGTCCAAGCATTACCAAACTGCTGTGATGAAGATTTTCTTGAAACATTTGTGGCAGAAGTCTGATCTAAAGATTTTTCGATTCAGAGAGACTTAGAGTCCTCAAGTATAAGTCTGTATCTTTGCTGCCCATTTGGCAGCCGCTATGGCCGAATTGCCCTTCACCCTAGATCAATTACGTATCCTCAAGGCAATTGTCCAAGAGGGAAGTTTTAAAAAGGCTGCTCAAAGTCTTTATATAACTCAACCTGCCGTAAGCCTTCAAATTCAAAATCTAGAGAAACAATTAGAACTAACAATCTTTGACAGAGGAGGCAGAAAAGCTCAGCTTACAGAAGGAGGGCAACTCTTACTTAAATACTGCGAAAGAATCCTGAACCAATGCGATGAAGCATGTGGGGCTATTAAAGATTTACATAATTTAAAAGGCGGTTCATTAATTGTTGGGGCCAGCCAAACAACAGGAACCTATCTAATGCCACGAATGATTGGTCTATTTCGTCAGAGATTTCCTGATGTATCAGTTCAATTGCAAGTTCATAGCACTCGCCGAACTGGTTGGAGCGTTGCAAATGGTCAAATTGACCTAGCAATAATTGGGGGACAATTGCCTACTGAACTAAACGAAATATTGCAAGTGATTCCGTATGCAACTGATGAATTAGCACTAATTCTTTCTCAAAAGCACCCCTTAGCAAGACTCAAAGAATTAAGAAAAGAAGATTTGTACAGACTCAGTTTTGTAAGTCTTGATTCTCAGTCAACTACAAGGAAAGTTGTTGATCAATTATTAACAAATTCTGGTTTAGATGTTCAAAGGCTTCGCATAGAAATGGAACTAAATTCCTTAGAAGCAATAAAGAATGCTGTGCAATCAGGTCTAGGAGCAGCGTTTCTACCAGTAATTTCAATTGAGAGAGAATTATTAGCAGGAACAGTTCATAAACCAATAATTGCTGACTTAGAAGTTAAAAGAGAATTAAAGTTTATTAGTAACCCTACTCGCTATACATCACGTGCTTCAGAAGCTTTTTCAAAAGAGATTCTGCCAGTTTTTGCTAGTTCAGATAGCCCTATTCATGATCAAACAAAAGACTCAGTAAATGCAAGCTTTAAAACTGAATAGCTTCCTGATTAACCCTTATACCCTCTTCCTCTACACCTTTAATAATAAACTTATTATCATTTACATCTGCTTGGTAAACGCATCTAACTGATGGCTTATCCCTAATAGAACCAATATAAGCAAAAGTATTCATCCGATTCTTACATTCTCTAACATCTTCATTCGTAATTGCTCCTTGCTTTTGCAAAAGAGACCAATTTTCTCTTCGAATTACGCATCCAGGTTGTAATGCTGGTTGTGTGACAAAACTAGTAGATGGATTAAGTGTTGTATACATTTCTATATCAATTACAAATGCACTAGCTCCCCATTGCCTACAAAATTCAGGATCTGGCACTGCCATATCCAATTGCTGTTGACTTGCAATATTACCTGAACCCCCTTGAGATGTACTCGTAATCGCACTACCAATACCAACTCCCAATACAAGCACTCCCGCAAGCACAGCAATGGTTCCAGTATTCATATTCATTGGTCCACCATCCCCACTTGAAGGGTTTCTAGATGCTGAGCCATAAGAATTACCTAAAGAGCGTCTTTGAGAACGATCTCTTGAAGTTCCAAATCGAGACTCTGATTCTCTTGATGAAGGTCGCTTAGAAGACCTATAGGGTGGTCTATTCACAATAAATCTGAGGTTCTAGGAAGTCCCATCGAATAATTAAGTACTCTTGAATCAGGGTTATAGCTTATTTCTCCTGCTTGTAGCATCTGACGAATATCAGACTCAAGTGCTGAGCCAATTTTCCTCAGAGAGTAATCGCTTAATTGTTTGCCTGCTTGAGAATCAACTAATTCACAAAACCGGTTCTGTATTTTCTTAATTGATTGCTCTTCCCAAAGAAATTCATTATCAGGATCTAAATCAAGCGTTAGGTGATCTGAATCCTCAACTAAATTAGAATCCTCTTCTATTGCAGTAAAAATGCGTATATGTCTGGTTGTAGATTTCAAGAGGGCATTTGTCATAAAAACCACCAATAAAAAGAAATTGAAAATAAACAATTGAATATATAGAAATTTTAGGGCCCTTTTCTCTCTAAAGTTGCAATAAATCTAAAAAGAAGTATGCGTGTTGCCATTGCTGGAGCAGGTCTAGCAGGTCTTACATGTGCAAAATACTTGGCTGACCAAGGGCACACACCAATAATCTTCGAGGCACGCAACGTCCTTGGAGGGAAAATAGCTGCATGGAAAGATGAAGACGGTGACTGGTATGAAACAGGTCTTCATATTTTTTTTGGTGCTTATCCAAACATGCTTCAGCTTTTTCAAGAATTAGGGATTCAAGATAGGCTCCAGTGGAAAAGTCATTCCATGATTTTCAATCAACCTGAAGAGCCAGGAACATATAGTCGTTTTGATTTCCCTGATCTCCCAGCTCCTATAAATGGTGTAGCAGCAATATTAAAAAATAATGACATGTTGACAATTCCAGAGAAAATTTCTTTTGGGATTGGACTTATCCCAGCCATGCTTCGTGGTCAGAAATACGTAGAAGAGTGCGACTCAATGTCATGGAGTGAATGGCTTAGAACTCAAAACATTCCCGAGCGAGTTAACGATGAAGTTTTCATTGCAATGAGCAAAGCTCTTAATTTTATTAATCCTGATGAGATTTCTTCAACCGTATTATTAACTGCTTTAAATAGATTTCTCCAAGAAAAAAATGGATCTAAAATGGCCTTTCTTGATGGAGCACCTCCTGAAAGATTATGTCAACCAATTGTTGAACATATTAAATCACTTGGTGGAGAGGTTCATATGAATAGCCCTCTGAGGAAAATAAATCTAAATGAAGATTCAAGTGTGAAAAGTTTTACAATTTCAAGTACAGATAGTGGTGTTACAGAAGAAATTACAGCTGATGCCTATGTAAGTGCTTTGCCAGTTGATTTATTTAAATTACTTATACCTAAAGGATGGGAATCTATAGATTCATTTAGAAAATTAGATGGTTTACGTGGAGTACCAGTAATTAATATTCACATGTGGTTTGATAAAAAACTTACCGACATTGATCATTTATTATTTAGTCGTTCTCCTCTGCTCAGTGTATATGCAGATATGAGCATTACATGCAAAGAATATGAAGACCCAAAAAGATCAATGCTAGAGCTTGTATTTGCCCCTGCAAAAGATTGGATACATAGAAAAGATGAGGATATAATTGAAGCTACTATGAAAGAGTTAGAAAAACTCTTTCCAACTCATTTTACAGGTGAAAATAAGACTAATCTCAGAAAATATAAAGTTGTAAAGACCCCACTTTCTGTCTACAAATCTGTACCAGGCTGCCAAAAACTTAGACCTGACCAAGAAACATGTATTAGTAATTTCTTCCTTGCAGGGGATTACACGATGCAACGATATCTAGCTTCAATGGAAGGAGCTGTACTTAGTGGGAAACTTTGTGCTGATAAAGTTAATAAATCCAAAGCAAGGTTATTAGAATCAAAAAAACAAGATGTCCTTAAGCCTGATCAATAAACTTGAATATTGAAAAACACTATAATGAACTACGAAAATTTAGTGAATCTAGATAATGCCTACGAAATTTGTAGAAAAGAAACTGCTCAGTGGGCAAAAACATTCTATTTAGGAACTCTTCTTCTTCCACCAAGCAAACGAAAAGCCATCTGGGCAATATACGTATGGTGTAGGAGAACAGATGAGCTAATGGACAGCGAAGAGGCGCAACAACGTTCAAAGTCCGAATTAGCAGACAGACTCGACAAATGGGAGTTGCGTACAAAAGAAATTTTTCAAGGAAACGTTAAAGATGAATTAGATCATGTAATGGCAGATACTATCGGCAACTTCCCTCAATCAATCCAGCCATATCTAGATATGATTGAAGGGCAACGAATGGACTTAGAAAAGACTCGATATTCAACATTTAAAGAACTTGAGCTTTATTGCTACAGAGTTGCAGGGACTGTAGGGCTAATGACCCAAAATGTGATGGGTATTGACCCTGCATACACAAATGCACCTTGGAGTAAATGTCCTGACCCCTCTCAAGCTGCTGTGGCACTTGGAATCGCGAACCAACTTACCAATATCCTTCGAGATGTAGGAGAAGATCGATCAAGAGGCAGAATTTATTTACCGCAAGAAGATCTGCAAAAATTTGGATATTCAGAAGAAGATCTAATTCAAGGCAAAATTAATACTCAATGGAAAAAACTCATGGCATTTCAATTAAAAAGAGCGAGAGAATGGTTCTCTAACTCGGAAGAAGGTATTAGATGGCTATCTGCAGATGCTCGATGGCCAGTCTGGACATCTCTGAGACTTTATAGAGGAATCCTTAACTCTATAGAAAGACTTGACTATGATGTTTTCAACAATAGAGCTTATGTAAGTCAATTTATGAAAGTAATAGAACTACCAATCAGCTATTTAATATCTCAAACTAAATAATTTGGCTAATTACCTACACTGCAGTTTTTTGATTTGCCAAGAGTTCTTTTAATTTTGATAGTTCTCCAGCCCATCTAGGATCTGGGGCCTCCTTGGTAGGTGCATCACTATGCACAACTTTCTTCACGTCTTTACGACTTACAGGCTTACCTTTGTTTGTTCCATGAGGATTATTTCTTCTAGATGAAGCGGAATTTGTATCTTTCCGTTCTGAACGCTCCACTCTCAAATTACTTCCATTGAAATCATAACCGTTTAGTTTTTCTATGACCTCTTCAGCCATCTTCTCATTATTAATATTGGCAAAGCCAAATCCTCGACATGCTTTTGTATCCCTATCTAAAACGGCTTTAAACCGAATCCCTTTTCCAATAGAAGCAAAGAGTTCTTCTAACTCCTTAATTTTTAAATTCTGCGGCAAATTACCGACGTAAAGACGAACACTCATAAAAAAGAAGGGCTATAGGGAATGAACCGCATCAAGAAGAAAAACTAACTTCCTTGTGCTAGTTAATCACAAAAGGGTTGATTATGTTCCAACCAGTAACGAGCCAATTCAAAAGCTTCATCAGAATTGTGCAACCGTCCAAAGGCTCTTTCCTTACAAAGAAAAAACATTAATTTACCAATCCAAGGCCCTTCAGCAATCTGAAATGTTTCTTTTAAAGTATTTCCATCTAGTGGCGAGGCAGGGTGAAAAAGAGGATCTAAAGGGTCGCGCCAACGATTTAACCACACTTTTTTATCCCTATTAGGTATACTGAGAATGATTGCTGGCAAAAAGGTTTCTAAATCCAAATGTAACTGTAATCGGTCAATTTCATTAAGATTTACAAAAGCTAAACCATCATTTCTTTGTTGCCAAACTCTCAAAAGATTAGAACTCCTAATTATCTTTCGACTAAAGCCTAAATTTACTAATCCTCTATCGCTTAACAAATGCGTCAAGCGCACTAAAGGGAAGGCAAGCTTTAACTCATTGGGTGTGAAAGAAGAAACATTTTTTAAAGATAAAGGGGCAGCTTCCTGAGAATTAGAGTTATCTCTCCAAGGCTCTAGTAATTTTAGTTGTATTAGCAAAGGGATTACATCGTCAGCCCAATAACCATTTGTCAGCCTTTCGATTTCTATTTTGATCCGTTCAGAAGCTACTTTTTCTAATAGTTCTGCATGTTTTCTAAGCAAAGACTCAGTCTGAGAATCAACGTCAAAATTCAATTCAGACATTAATCTCAAGGCTCGAAGAATTCTTAAAGGGTCCTCAATTAAATTGCCTTCCGCAATTGCAACCAGCTTTTTCTCATCAAGATCTTTAAGTCCTCCAGAAGGGTCTATAAGAAAAGGTGTTGGTA
Organism: Prochlorococcus sp. AG-412-P08; assembly: GCA_003214695.1. Classification (GTDB taxonomy): domain Bacteria; phylum Cyanobacteriota; class Cyanobacteriia; order PCC-6307; family Cyanobiaceae; genus Prochlorococcus_E. Next base: position 1,600 of record QCLI01000002.1, on the reverse strand, counting down.
ACAAATTCAATGCAATTGCATTGACAGAAAAATCTCTTCTAAGCAAATCTTCTTTGAGATTCTGACCAATCTGACTTGCTAGATCAATTTTCCAATTTCTCAATACATATCTGCCAATATCTCTTTTAGAATCAAGTTCTATAGCTCTTCCACCATATTTTTTAACAAGGCTTTTACAAGTTTCAATTGCTTGGCTAGGTAACACAAAATCTAAATCTGGGGCAATACCTTGCTTTTTTAACAAACCATCTCTAACAGCTCCTCCTACTAAAACGGTTCCTTCTGGCAGGTCCTCTAAAGCAAAAGGCCAAGCTTCAGGTTTCAGACGTTGCAAAAGCATCTTTCCCAGATAAGATTCATTAGCGTCAAAATTTGATTGGGTTTCAGAACTGACTGTCATGTGCATATGCGTTAACTGCCGATGGGTCGATCGCTGCAAGACCTATCACTCAGTCGAAAGACAACATGGCGCAAAACACTTAACATTAAATCCTGATTTTGACCCTAAAGAACCAATTATCCATGTCAGTCTGATAGATAAAGAGCAAATAAGCACAGAAATTGAATGGGATGTACAAGCATGTAAAAGTTTTTGTTTAGATCATGGTCGATGGTTACGTTTACGACCTAATGAAAAAGTACCTTCCTGAATGTAATGAAAGAAAAGAATCTAAATAAAAATGAACCAAGGTTTCTTTTAGCTTTGCATAGTTCCACTGAAACCCTAGGCATAGGATTAACAGAGTTAAATAATCAAAAACCAATATTCAAAAAATCAACTATCAAAATTGGCAAAGATTTATCCAAATATCTATTTAGTTCTATTGAAAGAATTTTTCCATCTATTTCATGGAATCAGATCGCAATGTTAACAGTAGCTACTGGCCCTGGTGGTTTTACTGGTACAAGGCTAACAATTGTTTTTGCTAGAACAATTGCTCAGCAATTAAAGTGCCAAATTGAAGGGGTTAGTAGTTTTAAATTAATGGCTTATCGCCTTATAAAAAAATTAAATAAAAATGACATTGAGAAAGCATTCTGGATAAAACAGAACCTCAAACATCGCGGAATAGTTGCTGGAAAATATAAGCTAATGAAAAGCATAGAAAAGACAGGGATCATTGAAATAGAGGAATTAGAAAAGCCACATTTAATAGATCAAAAGACTAAAATGTACCCAGTAGTAGATGCATCTGAAGATGTATCAGAAGACATAGAAAGACTATTAAAGATAGGCTCACATTCGTATAAGAACAAGAATGAAAATAACTGGAGTGAAGTGCTACCAATTTATCCAACTTCGCCAGTAAAGTTTAATTAATGACAATAAAATATAAAATTTATTTAGCTATTTTAATTTTCTTTTCGACTTTTATAGGGTACAGGTATTTATTACCTTTTCTTAAATCACAATTCAACAATCAACAACCTCAAGTAATACTAGTATTAGGAGGCGATATTGACAGAGAAGTTGCAGGTATAAAAATTGCTAAAGAGTTAAATATTCCATTAATCGTTAGTGGAGGTAGTAATTCACAATTCTCAGATTGGTTAATAAAAGAAGGAGGCATTTCCGAAGATCTTGTTAAGCGTGATTACA
>QCLI01000001.1 GCA_003214695.1 Prochlorococcus sp. AG-412-P08 | reverse complement strand
AGGATCAAGATGATACTCATGCCAAATGCTATTGACTGGCCACTCCCTCTTGTTTTTGCTTTTCTTATAGCTAATGTGCTTCCTATTATTGAGAAAACCAAGCAAGATAAAGGAACCGTAAACTTTTCCTGAATTTTTACCTTTAACCGATTCTCTTCCTTGAGATTGCCCGATAGATTGTATAACTTTAAAGCATTATATGCCTGATTTAAATTCATATTATTAGAATTACTTGGTATTTTTGCAATCATGACGGGACCATACCCTAGATTATAAGAATACTTTAAGAAATTTTCTTTTGATGAGAGCTGACTTTTGTCAAGAGAAAATATACTCCCATCCCTTAAGAGCCATTGCTCTTTCTCAACTTCCCACTCGCCTTCTTTTGCTAAGATTAACCTATTCTGTTGACCATCATCATACTCAACTAATGTCAAGTTATGCATTACGTTGTCTTTATATTCTTCTGCATAAAATAGTGCCTCTAAATTCTTTTCACTATCAAACTGACTGTAAATTATATCCCTTTTATAGGAAATATCTGAAGATTGTCCTAGGCCTCTTCTGAATACTGAATTGGCTTTTAGATTTGAATTAGGAGCGATATAATTACTAAAGCTAAATGTAATAAATGACATTACGATCCCAATATAAATAGCTGGTAAAAGTATTCTTCTACAGCTAACACCTAAGCTTGTTAAAGCTTTTATTTCACTATTATTATAAAGCTGAGAGAATGCAAGAAGACATCCAAGCAAAGTAGCCATAGGCAAAGCTAAAGTTAGATATCCAGGGAGTTTTAAAAATAATATTTCAATTGCTATTGACCAAGTTAGATTGGAATTTATAACCATTCTAATTAAGTATAGTAGTTCTCCAAAAGATAGACAAAGAACTATAAATGATGAGACGCTAAATGTTAGTGGTGGTATGATTTCTGAAATTAACCATCTATCAAGTAATGGCATAGCTTTTATGTTTTTGCCTATATATCTATCGATCAAAGAAAATGCTTTTAATTTATACTTAGTCATTGTTTTTTTTCATCCATGCAGACGATTGCAGCTTCTTGAATTGGACTTGTATGAAAAGCTAAAATAGCATGAGTGAGATGAAGCTCTGTGAAAAGAATTTTTGGGACATAAAATAATTCCTTTGAATTGTCCTGCATTTTTTCCTGGATATTACTTAACTGATTTTTAATTTCTGAGAAGCAACTACTAGTAACTGAGATAGTTTTCTTAGGAGAATTTTCCAGTGCATTCATCTTGAGATGTACCGCAATTTGATGCTAAGAAAACAAGGATCAGAGCACAAGCTACTAGTAATAACTTTCTTAGTAAATCAAGACCGTTGGGAGATTCTTGATGCTCTTAAAAGAAAGCAGTATAAAATGCTAAGGATATCCATGTTAGATTCCTATGAGGTAGGGCTTGAGAGCATGCGTAAAACAGAGAGGCAATATGTTCTTATCCATCTTTAAGTGCTTTTAACCCTCTTTGCTTTAGACTGCTTCCTTTTTTGTAGTTTATATCCGAATTCGATTAATTGATGGTATGTCATTCGTGCTTGCTCTGCTTTGAGTGAAATGATTCTCTCGTCATCCTTTTTTAAATGGAAATTATTTCGATCGCTGTTGTCTTTTTCAATAGTGATATGGGATTTGCCTTTCTTTAATTTCCAAGGTTCTTCTTGGTAGTTGCTATCTTCTATGTTCAGTTCCCAGGGAACTGGCTTTGGGCTTTTATTTTTTAATGGCAACTAATAAGCCTTTCAAACTAATCTTAATTTACTTACTCGAGGTCCAAAGATAGGTAATAAATGGCACTACTGAGTTTTCTCAACATATATTGCCTGCTCATTGAGATGGGTAAAAGTTCATAATGAATTCTTCTTTTTGTTCAAAACCATTTGCATTTCGTACTAAGAGGCTTGTTATAGCTGAACTTATAAGATCTCATTAAGCAAAGTTGGAGTGGATGCAATAAATTTTTTTTATTTTTGTGAAAAGAATATCAGCTAATTCTGTCTCTAAATTCAAAGACTTTTCTTGAAACCTTTTTTAGAAAACATATTTTGAAAGTAAAGACGATTAATTGACCTTGAGTCGACACCATTTTGTATAAGAAAGCCTGACAGGGCAGCTTGAATCAAACGATATTGGTCCCAGTTGGGATGATCGTCTATAAAGGCTTCCATAGCCTCCTTGATCGAAGGAGGAACTTCTGCTAAGAAACTGACCAATGAATCGTCAATACTTAAATCTTTAGCCTCTTCGTTCTTGAGTGCTTCCATCATTTCAGTAGCCTTGTTGTGCATTCTTACCTCTTAACGGAATACTAGTAGCTCATATTTTGCGCTTGCCGTCAATCTTCAAAACAAAGCTTGTCTCAGTTAATCTCAACACGAGACCCTTTGGCTGGCAGTGATGTCAAGAGAGGTAAAGTGTTGTTTTATAAAAAGTGACTTTTGGGAGGCATTATTAGAATTGCTTTCATCTTCTCCACATGCACTAGGCTTGAAAAGAAAAAAAATGTGATAACTGTGGAGAAGCTGTGGAAAAGATTTTGCTTCTTAGGGGAAAAAGAAAAGAAGTTGACTGATTAAAATTTCTAATGATAGAGATAAGAATCTCTATTTGTCTCACCTATTTTGCTCAGGATGGAGGTTTTGACAGATTTACATTAAGTCTAGAAATAGTAGATATGCAATACCTACGTACTTGCCTTGGTATTTCTAGAGAGTCCTTGTTTCTCCAGAGGTGCTGAAGTGACTTAGTTCCCTAACGAGTTAATTTATGTTCTTTTGGTTTAGCACCTAGGAATGATGTACTGAAAACTATTGGAGAGAGTTTTTTCTGACTATGGGATTAGATATTTCTATTCAGATTAATTTGATGATCTCCAATGCTTCCATATCCGATAATCAATGAAAAGTAAAACAATTAATTTCTGTGGAAAAGTAGTCTTGATTGTAAAGGTATCCATTGAAATAAGAAGGAGCACGTCATGCCACCTAAGTTGATTTAGACCAAAAGCTTTTTGGGCTCTATCAAAAACATACCGAACTGAACCCTTATTGAGGACAATGATCTGCTATTGCTCTTTTGGATATTGAGCGAGGGGCTCAATTTCTTTGCTGATAGCGGTCATGCAAAGTTATTTCTTTGTCTTAATTATAATAAAGTTACTTATAAAGTGAAACTCTGGATTTAACTAATAAGCGCCATATGAAGTGATTATTCTAGGCAAAAGGCTAAGAGAAGTCGTTAGAGGTATTCTTAAATCAATGGCAGTTATAAATAACAAATCTTTTTTACATTATTTAATTGATTTCTGGATCAATAAAGGAATATTTTGTATATGAATTTGAAGGAGCTTCAATCAAATACGTAGAGGAAATAAGTACTGTACTCAAGAGTCACCACTAAGATCTATTTCTAAATATGCAATTGATAAAGTTAAAATTGAGGAGAAGCTCTTAGATCATGAGAACTCGATTAGGTTAGGCTGGCTACAATATCTGGGATTTCACCTCGAATACGTATAGATTTGTTAGTTAATCATTTTGCTTATAGAGCTTTTAATGACAAAGCTGTTCTTGTATTTGTTAGGTAGCTTGATACCTATTCTTTTAATCATTTGATTCAATAGCAATATCTGCTAGTATTTCGTTGCCTCCTAGCACCATTTCTTTGAAAGATTCTGATTTAATTAATAGTTCTTTAAATGAACCTGATTCCTTTATAGCTCCTTCCTCAAATTCATAGATTTTATCTGATCCTTTAATAGTAGATAGTCGATGTGCAATTATTATAATTGTGCAACTTCGACCAATTGCTTTAATAGAATTCATTATTTTACCTTCAGTTGTATTATCTAAGGCGCTAGTTCCTTCATCTAAAATTAGCACCTGAGATCTTCTATAGAATGCTCTAGCTAATGCCAATCTTTGTCTTTGTCCTCCAGAGAACTTTATACCACCTTCCCCTACCTTTGAATATAAACCCATAGGTAATTCTGAAACTATGTCATCTAATTTAGCAGCTTTTAAGGATTCCCATATACGATCAATACTTATTTTATTTGACTCAATACCATAAGCTATATTTTCAATAATACTTGTATTCAGTAAAGTAAAAGATTGTGGTACGTAAGAACAGCACCTTTGCCATGCTGAAATTTCATTTTCATTAATTTCAATACCGTCTAATTCTAAAGAGCCAGATGTTGGTCTGAGTAAGCATAATAATTGATTTGCGGCTGTAGTCTTCCCACTTCCTGTTTTACCTACAAATGCAACTCTACTACCAACTGGTATTGTTATACTAATACCATTCAATACTAATTTACTCGTATTTGGATATTGATATTTTATATTGTTTAACCTAATAAAATTCTTTGGCTTTATACCCTCAGGACTTACGCTCATATATGAATGATCAATTAAATTTACAGTCTTTAGCTCAATTACTCTTAGAGATTCCTCGAGGTCAGGGATGGAAGACCTTATTTTTGTAATTGCTCTAAATATATCTTGTAGAGGAGGAGTTAATTTAAGACAAGCAACAGCAATAGTAGCTACAAATGGAATTACAGCAGCTATATTTTGTTCACCATCAGCACTAAGAACCTTGATTAGCCCAATTCCAAATATTAGAGAAATACCTAAGGGCTCAATTAATGCACGAGGTATTTCAGGAAGTACATCAACTTTCCAAATATCTGGAAAATACTTCTGGCCAGTAGTAATAAATTTGTTTATATAAAAATCGTCTGATTTTGTAAGCTTCAAATCTATTATAGTTTTTAAGGATTCAGAAAGAGTATTGCTAATTTTCTTTTCTAGCAATATTCTTTTTTTAGCTGCTCTTTTAGCAATAGGAGTCACTACAGCAGCAATTAATGTATAAAATACTATTAAACAACTAACTAGGTAAATTGCCGAAATTTGAGCAATTGATAATATTGCTAAACATATAAAAGATACTACAAATACACCGCTTATTAAATGTAAAATAGGCAATATAAAGTTTTCAGATACCCTTGATATATTAATTACTACTTTATTTAATATGTCTATAGTATTTGCTTGTAGGAAGTATTCATACTCTTGTTTATATATCTTCTTTTGAGCTATTAGAATTAAGTCTTCCCAAATATTAATTCTTAATTTCTCTTGTGAACTTTTTAGATAGAGTCTTAGGAATGAAGCAATCCAGTTCATCCCCAGGTAGATTGCAATTAATATAAATATTTTAGTGTTGGGCTCTTGATTGAAAAATTCACTGAAGGGTAACTGAGGTGAGTTGGGTTGTCCAACAAGAATATTAAAGACTCTTGAGACAAGAGCCACGACTGTTACATCAGCTAGTCCCGTTATCGCTGCAATAGGGAAAAGTAACATAAAGGCCCTTTTCCTTTTTACGGGTAATATTTTTAATAGACGTATAAATAGTCTATATGCCTTGCTTCTTATAATCATATTAGCAACTTACTTCACAATTCATTAAAGTTCGATATACAGCAGACAGTTTATTAGCTGACGAGCTCCTATACATAATAAACTAATGCCTAGATTTGTTAGAATAAGTTGCCATTAAAAAATACTTTAGCTTAACTAGTTGTAGTGTTAATAACACAATAATTGATTTAATTCTAGGGATCAAATTAGTTGTTTTCTTAAGACAGTATATAGACCATAATCCAGCATTCTTATACTCTTTTAGGCTGAAATAGCTTATCGCTATGGAACTATATATGTGACCTGGTGATTTTTTTGTTTTTAAATAATTATTATATTGACTGAGTATTTTTTTATAAGCTATTATCCTCATATCATGTGATCTCATACTATCATTAGCAATCTCATAAAACCCTAGTGCTTTACTGAGCCTAAAAAATTTATCAGTATATGTCGATATCCTTAACCAATATTCGTAATCCTCACAATTTCTGTATGCATTGAGCTCTGAAAATCCATTACATTTCTCATAAAGTGATTTTTTGAAGACTACACTTGAAACATTTATTGCATTAGAATTCAAATATAGGTCATCAAATGCCTTGCCCTTTAACTGCCTACTCTTTAATTTATTATTTATATTTAATCTGTGAACTAAACTTTGATTTGGATTGTATTTTATTAAATCATGATAGATAATATCGTATCCAAGATTTATTGCTCTAACAGATTCTGCTAATTTACTTTTTAACCACCAATCGTCTGAATCTAAGAGAGCTATTAATTTGCCATCCGAATGATCAATTCCCATATTTCTTGAAACACTTAGATGTCTGATTGGATTCTTTATGTATTTAATCCTATTGTCATGATAAGAAGAAATTATTTGATCAGTATTATCATCTGAGTAATTATCTATTACCAGTAACTCAAGATTTGTATAAGTTTGCATTAAAACAGAATCTATAGCACGCCTAATTGTTCTACCCCTGTTAAGGGTCGGTATAATTACAGAAACTAAAGGACCCTCTTTAATATTTCTCATGCCATTACAAATTCATTACTATTATATTATAAGTATGATGTTTAAATTACAATCTTTAAAGAATTTGCTCTAGTATTCCAACATGATTACTCCTACTGTAAATTCTTTGAATATTCTTACAAACGCATAATAATTCTTCTGGGAAAGCTTCATTAACGTAGACAGGAAAACCCTCTTGCGAAGCTTCAAATGCCGATAGGCCAAATCCCTCAAAATTGGATAGAAATATTAGTGAACCATCTAAACTCTCTTTCCACTTGGGATCAAAACCTTTAAACTCTATAGCATTTCTTGATTTAACTTCTAAACACCTTTTTATATCTATATCACATTCACCGTAATGAACAATCTTAATACTCCTTTCATTCTCAAGATTATATAATCCAATTTCTTCACACAACTTGTAAATTGAATTTAGATCTCTTGATCCTCTACCTCTTTCTTTTTCAAGTCTGCAAGATAAATTGACTCTTTTTAGGATACTATTCTTCATTAGGCTGGGGTTTCTTATTTCGCTATTTTCAATAGGTAGGATTACCTTATAACCTCTAAAGATCCATTTAGCAGTATTATTACTTGTCACATATATATTCTCTGCAAATAGGTTAATTATAATATAATATAAAATTATAATTATAATATGAACTGGGTCATTTATGCTTAAGGTTTTGTAGTAGGGAACCAGTAAATATACCTCAGTTTTTTTTCTAGAAAAAAAGTTTATTATAATAGAGAGAATATCTCTAGGACCAGATATGAATAGTCCTTTCCTTGCTTTACTTAAATTTAAAATAATTTTTAGTAAATCTATTTCCCTAATCTTATGACTTAAGAACAAATTTTTAGGAATTCCTAGTATGTTTTTTAGTTTCTGCGCAACTATTTCACCTCCACCTTTAGCTCCTAGACCATGATAAACTATGTAAAATTCATCTTTCCTGAATGTCTTGAAATATGTTAGATTTCTCATCTACTTTTAAATGATTATTTCTTATTAGTATAACTTACCAACTTCATAAATATATTTCCGTATATATATAAGAAGTAATGTTTTTAGTTTATTATATTGAAGTTCCAAATCCTTTACTTTGCATGGGCTCCTTTACTCTTGGTATCCCAACAAATTTTATTCAGCTTTTGCAAAGGGAATTGCGTTTAGATACCTTTGTTGAGGGAGGAACCTTTAGAGGAGATTCATCCATTTTTGCTTCAAATTTCTTCTCAAGAGTAATAACGGTTGAGAAAGATGAGACCTTATTTCTCTCAGCCCAGGTTAGATTACAAAACTATAAGAACATTGCAATATTTAATGGTTGTACCACTCAACATATAGTAAGCCACGTTGCCCCTAAGGATCGCTGTTTATTTTGGCTTGATGCACATTGGTCATGTGGAGAAACAGCGGGTGAAGATTATCCCTGCCCATTACTTGAAGAATTAGAATTAATCTTCTCAGCCAGTACTGCTATGACAGTTCTGTTAATAGATGATGCAAGGCAATTTTTGGCACCCCCTCCATACCCTCATAATCCTAAGGATTGGCCTCGCATAGATCAAATTATCAAAATTGTCCCTTCTAGCTACAGTACATTCGTTTATCAGGATGTTATTTATATTGTTCCCTTAGCTTTTACTGAAAGGTTTTCTTCTATTTTACAACCGGTAGTTAGTAAAGAGTGGGAGAAATCATTAGTAGTTTTTAGATTTCAGCAAAGAATTGGTCGGGTGTGGCAAAAGCTTAAAAAATGTATTAATATTTTGACGAGAAAAAAAATCTAACTTAATTTTATTTAGCCATATATCATAAAGTAATTACTCATCTATAAGCCCTAATAATTTTTTTAATTTTAAAATTATTTTCCTACACTTTCTAAATCTCTTAAATTTAAAAATACTCTTTTTTATCAGGTTATATTCCATATAGTTATCTAATTGTTTAATTATATTAGATTTCATTCGCATGCCTGAATGAGTTGATGGGTAAGCATTTCCATCATAAAGTTGTTTCCAACTATCTGGTATATAAAGTTGAGGTTCCCATAATGACATGATAGGTGAATATACTTTTGAGGAATTTAAAAAACCACCAAACCAGCTTAATGTTGAATTCGAGATGATCAGATATTGCGCAGAGGCCATGAAAGACACTATTTCAAGTGGAGTTTTACAAATATCATCACCCAAAATTAATTTTATTTTATTTTTCTGAGCTACTTGTATTAGAGGTGGTAAGAGTTGAGAGCATTCACGATGTTTCCATAAGTCCATAAATACAACTAATTTGAATTCATGCTTTGTTAATTCATTTTCTAGTAAAATTTCATTAATTGCTCTCTGATAATAAATTGGATTTATAAAGTCACAATTGCTTTTCTTTTCACTTTCGCCAACTCCATGAAGCTCTCTAAGATGGATTGCAATATGTTTGTCATTCAACCCAGTATATTCTTTGCAATTCTTTTGTAAAAACTTTCTTACTAAAATAATACTTTCTTTATCTATTCTTCGATAATTTTGGAAATACCCTTCTATCAATATATCTTTTTTACCCAATTTGTTAAAGGGACTATTCCTCGTATAAAAGATTGGATGATCTATCTCACTTTCCTCAAAATATATAAAATCCCTAATATCCTGCACCTTCTGAATATTTAATATGGCTGCTATCTCCTCTACACAGTTCTTTCTTCTGTATTTATCTTTATTAATCTCTAAGTCATAGAAAAATGAATCTCGATTAGCTCCCTTCCCCAAGCTATAGCAAGCCAGTAGTTGAAATAATTGGTTACCAAAACCACCCTTGAGGATTACAGCAATTTTGGCCAATGTTATAATTCAATTTGACATTAACTATATTCTAGCAATTAGTCTCTAAGTACTGAAAGAGTAATAGTAGCTAGTGGTATCAAATTTCTTTTTACAAGTTATACTTTCACCTACCTTATCCTCGTTGATTGCTTTTATTGGGATCATTCTGAAATCTATTGATATTCTTGTATAGCCTTCTTGATTAACTTTGTCTCCATGCTTAAAGATTGAAGTATTTAACTGTGCGAGCTCACCTTTTTTTAAATTTAAAGGAAAATAATTAGACCATCCTAAGGTTTTTTCTACAAATAGCGCGGCAGTGTTAATACAGGGTGTTACTGCAAGAAAGTTGTTAATCTCACCAATTGGATGCTGATAATCGCTATCTCTATGAAACTCGAAGACTGATACATTATTTGGAAATTGAACTCTTACGGATGGAAATCTCTGGATTGCCCAATCATTAATTTTATTCTCAATGCCACTCTTTCTGCAAAGTATCTCGGCAAGATTCCTATAAGAAATGACTAATTTTGATTGAATATCTTTATCGAAATCCTTGTAAACTAATCGATGGATGAAGGTATTTTGATCATTAAGATATTCTAATCGCTTTGTTTCGCTTAATTGTTCATGAAGCATATTTATGTTATCAACACCAAGGCTATTTTTTAGAAATAATTCAAATTCATTGGCAAATCCCTTTGTTGATGCATTTAATTTATATAATATCTTTTGTTCCATTTGATTGAATTAATTCCTATTAATATACCACCCAATGGAATAATATCTATTGATGATCTATAATGTGCTAACTGGAATCTTATTGATTTATTTACCTCTAGACTCACTCTTTTGTATAACAAGTCACATATTTAGCTAGGAATCATTATTAGTACATGCATCTATTAGAAAAGGGTTTAAATATTCAGCACTGATTGATGCTGCCGGAAGGGAAGTGGTTAATCATAAAGGAGTATTCGTCCCAGAAAGTAATTAAGACGATGTCTTAAAGGTCAACGGAATTGATAGAAAAGCTTTAGAGGATGAAGGATGCGAACAGATAGGAAGTTGGAATAATGGATAAATAAATGATTTAACCAAACATTGAAGTAGATCCAAAAGGTTTGCTTGGTAAAACTTTTGTCATCAACGGAAGTCTATAAACTCTCACTCTCCTAGAAGCACAAGAGCTGATCGAGTAAGCAGGAGCTCAGCTCACAGATTCTGCAAGAAGAAACACCGATCTGCTAATTACAGGAGATAAACAAGGGAGCAAACTTAAGCAGGCTTGGAAATCATATGTATTTGAGGTAACTGTTGATCAAGTAAGTCTGGAATTCTTATGGACTGTTCAATAGCTTGAGCCCAGAGCTCTGCTTGAGCTTTACTTGCAAATATTTTGGACTTTGCTCAGATGTGAGTTTTCTTTCGGATTAAAGCTTGCCAACCTTTACCACCTTTGCGGATCGTTGCCATTTTTTTGATGCATCAGAACAGATGCGCCAACCCAGAATTATTAGTTATTCAGCAAAAGTGGACATAAAAATCGATATCCACTTTTAGATATCAACAACTCTTAGTGCCTGCGATTAATTCTCCTGGAAGAGGTTGAGGACAGTGCCCTCGTCGGGACTTGAACCCGAGACCTCTCCCTTACCAAGGGAGTGCTCTACCGCTGAGCTACAAGGGCTTGTGGAAGGTGGGCCGGGTTGGATTTGAACCAACGTAGGCAGAGCCAGCGGATTTACAGTCCGCCCCCATTAACCACTCGGGCACCGACCCTAACCACCTAAGGACATTACCAGTTAAAGCGACGCAATATCTCAAATATGTTGGTCGTTTTATTCTGAGGTGGATACGATTTGTGAAGTACTTGCCTTGTAAGCATTGATTAATTTATTGCTAATTAATGGTCCTAACCTTAATCTCCTTGGACAAAGAGAGCCTTCTCTTTATGGAGTTCAAACTCTAGAAACAATTGAATCTGAGCTTTATAAGAAAGCTGAGAAAGCAGAGATTAAGCTTGAAACTTTTCAGAGTAATTCTGAAGGATCTTTGATAGACAAAATTCAGAAATCCATAGGTAGAGTTGATGCCATTATGATCAATGCTGGTGCTTATACGCATACTTCTGTGGCTCTAAGAGATGCATTGCTAAGTTCAGAGATTCCTTATGTGGAGTTGCATCTCACCAATACGCTCGCAAGGGAATCTTTTCGACACAGGTCTTTATTGGCAGATCGAGCAGTTGGTGTAATTAGTGGTTTTGGTCCAATGAGCTATCAACTTGCTTTTGAAGGGATTCTGTCTTTTTTGAAGCATCAAGATAGGAAATGATGGCATTAGTTTTCGAGAAATCAAAGGCTTCTAAAAAGATTAAATGGTTGAAGACCTCAACAAGCCAAAGCTGGTTGGATCAGGCAATTGCTCATCCTTTAGAAATACTGATAGATCATGCTAACTGTGAACGAAAAGCTGCTGGTGCGGCTATACAAATGATGTTTAGATATATAGGGGAACCAGGCTTGGCAGAAGTTCTTAGCCCTCTTGCAAGAGAGGAGTTAGAACACTTTGAACGTGTTCTTGAGATTCTGAAATCAAGAGGCCGCTATCTTGAACCATTGGAGGCCCCACCTTATGGATCTTTGTTGGCCAAAAGTATACGAAAAGAAGAACCATTACGAATGCTGGATAGTTTCTTAGTGGCTGGTTTGATCGAAGCGAGGAGCCATGAACGTATGGCTTTACTTTCCTTACATAGCCCAGATCAAGAATTAAGAGCTTTATATGCTGAATTGCTTCATAGCGAGGCTCGTCATTTTTGTCTTTATTGGACCTTGGCGGAAGAACGTTTTGATAAATCTGCAACTCTTACACGATTAAATGAGCTCGCAGAAGTTGAATCTAAGATTCTTTCTGAAATTCATCACGAGCCCAGAATGCATAGCTAGAGATGTTTCCCTTTAAGGATTTAAAGAAATATTTTTCTTTTTTAAACTCAAGAACAGAAAAAGTAACTGAACCAGGCTTAACTTTCGTAGGAGTTGGACCTGGTGATCCCTCGCTTTTAACTTTTGCGGCAGTCTCAGCTATTCAAGGTGCCAGTTTAATTGCATACCCAGTAGCAAAAATGGGGTCAGAAGGAATGGCACAAAAAATAGCTTCAGAATTCCTGAAAGGGAAAAAGTGCATGCCAATATTATTCCCAATGATTACCGAAATAGATGCTTTGAAGGATGCATGGAAAGAGGGAAGTAGTCAGTTAGTAGAAGCAGTTAGACGCGGAGAAAATGTCGTTTTACTTTGCCAAGGGGATCCTTCGCTATATGCAACAAGTTCGTATATTTTGCTTCAAATTAGTGTGAATTATCCAATGTGTCCTTTAAAAGTTATTCCTGGAATCTCTTCATTTAATGCTGCAGCTGCAATTGCTAAATTGCCTTTGTCTTTACAAAACGAGGAGCTCTCAGTTTCCTGTGTCCCTAATGACAATGAAGCTCTTGAGCTTATGTTAGATGATTTTATGAGCTCAAGTAAAGTTTTGGTATTGCTAAAATTAGGTAAGAGGTGGAAATGGGTTAGAAGTATTTTGGAAGAAAAGAAGTTGTTGGGAAATACACTATTTGTACAAAGAGTTGGCTTTCCTGATCAGCTAATTGTTCAAGCAACTGATATGCCAGGGCATAATGTTCCTTATTTTTCTTTATTAATTATTAGAAAAAGGCCCACATTATTTGACTAGTTCAATCATGATATATAGTAATTTTCTAAAAATCCAACACTTTGAATGATCTCTTGTTCTTATCGATTGATTAGCTAAAATAAATATTAAATCAACATAAATAGTTGAAGCTATATGATTTGCCATGATAAAGCCTTGGCCTCTGAGTAGAGAGTTGCTTGTAGAAATTCTTTCTGATAGAACAAGTGATACTTTCGTTTGCAAGCTTATTTGGGAAAGACTTGATTACAAGCTTGTAGATAGTGAGTCGACCATCTTTTTGGCTGGATTGAATACCCCTGAATATTGGAGGGAAAAATTTGCAGAAGCACCACAAGTGATTTCTAAGCGATCAGCTTCTATACATCTAACTAGATCTATACCAAAGGAATATAAGCAAGCTCTTAAAACCTATTTGAATTTTGAGGGTTATAAGATTAATGAATTGTTCCCTAGGAGAACGCGCCGAGCTACTGCCGTGAATTGGCTCTTAGCATGGGCGTTGAGCAGAGGAGAGGCTTTGCCCAGCAAAGGCCCTTTGCCCACATTGTGTAATGCTCCTAAAGACCCTGTATTGGGTCACCCTGGAGACCCATCTATCGAATGAACTTTTGCTTGAGATGCTTATAGTCTTTCTTCCCATGTGAAAGAAAAGTTGGTTTATTTCTCTATAACTAAGTATTCTCAAAAAAGAAGTATGTGAGGAGAAAATGGCGCGACCTATCGTCGCCATAATTGGTCGGCCTAATGTTGGCAAGTCGACTCTCGTTAATAGGTTATGTCGCAGTAAGGATGCAATAGTCTTTGACAAACCTGGCGTTACTAGAGATCGCAGTTATCAAGATGGTTTTTGGGGAGACAGAGAGTTTAAATTAGTTGATACTGGTGGTCTTGTTTTTGATGACGAGAGTGAATTTCTTCCTGAGATAAGAGAACAAGTAAATCTAGCGATGTCAGAAGCTGCAATAGCGCTTGTGATAGTTGATGGGCAGCAAGGAATTACTGCCTCAGATCAGGCGATTGCCGAATGGCTTAGAAATTACAAATGCTCGATTCTTTTGGCTGTTAACAAATGTGAGTCGCCTGAATTGGGACTTGCGATGGCCGCAGATTTTTGGCAATTAGGTCTTGGGGAGCCTTATCCAATTTCGGCTATTCACGGTGCTGGCACTGGTGACCTTCTTGATCACTTGATTAAATTACTTCCTCCTAAGGATAGCTTTGAAAATGAAGAGAATCCCATTCAGCTTTCAATCATTGGGAGACCAAATGTAGGCAAGTCAAGTCTCTTGAATGCAATATGTGGGGAGAATCGAGCAATAGTGAGTCCTGTTAGAGGTACTACACGTGACACCATTGATACTTCGATCATAAGAGAAAATCAATCATGGAAATTAATTGATACTGCAGGTATTCGTAGACGTAAAAGTGTGAATTATGGCCCTGAGTTTTTTGGAATTAACCGTAGTTTTAAAGCAATTGAGCGGAGTGACGTTTGTATTCTGGTTATAGATGCATTGGATGGTGTAACTGAACAAGATCAACGCCTTGCAGGGAGAATTGAAGAAGAAGGCCGAGCTTGTTTGGTTGTTGTTAATAAGTGGGATGCAATTGAAAAAGATACATATACGATGCCAGCAATGGAAAACGAACTGAGATCAAAACTTTATTTTTTAGACTGGGCTGAGATGCTATTCGTTTCTGCATTGATGAAGCAAAGAATTAATCCAATTTTTCGGTTTGCTTCTTTAGCTGTAGAACAGCATCGAAGAAGAGTCTCTACTTCCGTTGTTAATGAAGTTGTTACCGATGCCTTAAGTTGGCGAAGCCCGCCTACGAGTAGAGGAGGTAGACAGGGGCGTCTTTATTATGCAACTCAAGTAGCAAGCTCCCCTCCTAGCTTCACTCTTTTTGTAAATGACCCAAAGCTATTTGGTGATTCATATAGAAGATATTTAGAGCGTCAATTGCGAGATGGCCTTGGTTTTCAAGGTACTCCTATAAAACTTTTTTGGAGAGGGAAGCAACAACGAGCGGCAGAAAGAGATTTGCACCGTCAACAAAATAACTCTTCGACTTAAGAGATGGAGCTTTTGAGAAATGTCCCTATTGGACAGTATGTAGCTGGAAAATCAGGTTGGCTGAGGAGTTTGGACCCAAGGTTGAAATTCGCATGGGTACTAATGTTTTTGGTTTCGCCAGTGCTTGCAGGTCCGCTTTGGAGAGTGGCTTTAGCCCTAGCCCTTCTTCTAATTACAGTGTTTCGATCATTACCTTTACGAATTATTTGGCGGCCTTTCTCCTTTTTGATAATCTTTTCAATTTTGTGTGGTTTATTAGCAACTTTCTTGCCAACCAATGAAACTACTTCAGTAATAACAGTTCGTTCTTCCCAAGAACTCCCTAATTTGCTTCTCTCAGGCAGTCATTGGGAAATAATCAAGATCGGGACATTTGTCATAGATAGACGATCGGCTGAATTAGGTCTCAAGACTTCAACCTTGATTTTTACTGTTGTTCATAGCGTCAACTTGATGTTATGTACTACGTCTCCGGAGGATTTGATGTGGACATTGAGATGGTATTTGAAACCTATTGCACTATTAGGCTTCCCATTAGATCGAATGAGTTTTCAATTACTTTTAGCATTACGCTTTATTCCTTTGGTTCAAGAGGAATTTCAGAACCTTATGCGATCAATAATTAATAGAGCCATTAACTTTAAAGAACTCGGGCTTAAAAAATCTGTTGGCTTAATACTCTCTGTAGGAGAAAGGTTTTTGTCCAATATTTTATTAAGAGCTGAACAAGGTGCAGAATCTCTATTAATTAGAAATCATGGCATGATATTGCACCCAAGTTCACTAAAGCCTAAAGGGTTGATGAAGAAAAGTTCTGCCTGGCTTAATTCAATTGCCATCGCAGTACTTTTTATTACTATAATTCTCCGGAAAGAATACGGAGCATTTTGATAATTAATACTTTAATTTTCATCGGTGCTCACACCTGACTTTCAAGTTAATTGGTTGCTCTAAGGTTTAATATTAGGAATTAATATCATAAATTAATATTTTGATCGGTTCGAAGTAGTCTATTTGGATAGTTATGATTTTTGTTTGAAAATTGCTTGCAAAATCTGAGTCTTATCTTAATCACCCCACTTTTGGTATGCTTTATTTGGTAACCCCGGCTGAGAAGGGTAGAGATATTTATGCAACATTATATGCTCAGAAGATGTTCTTCTTTGTGACTCTTGAGTCTTATGGAGCTGAATTTGAGGTCATTCCTTATATGGATGCTCGTTACTATGCAGAAATGAATATTTCACGCTGTAGAAAAAATAGGTCCAGGGATTTAGAGTTTTGGCAAAAATTGTTCAGGCAGACTTTTATTTAAGAGGCTTTAAAAATTTTTATGAACCTGAAAGAATTGCGAAATTCTCTACCAAGCCGAGTCAAGGTTTTGGCAGTTAGCAAGGGACAGGATATTAGAGCAATTCGTTTACTTGCTTCTAGTGGGCAAATTGATTTTGGAGAGAGTAAAGTGCAAGAGGCATTAATAAAGTTGGATTCATTAAAAGACTTAATAGGTATTAGATGGCATTTTATTGGAAGTTTGCAAGCCAATAAGGTGAGACAGGTTGTACGTAACTTTGATGCTATACATTCAGTAGACTCTTTAAAATTAGCTAGAAGAATTTCAAGAATTGCCGGTGAAGAATGTAAGAAGATAACTGTGATGCTTCAAGTTAAGTTTCGGAATGATCCAAATAAAGGTGGTTTTAATTCTGAGGAGCTTTTAGATGATTGGAATGAAATTGTTCAACTCCCAAACATCGATTTAGTGGGTCTTATGACTATGGCCCCTCTTTCGCTTGATTTAAGTCAGAGAAAAGTATTATTTAAAGAATGCAGACTTTTCGCAGATAAGTTGCAACTAAAGGATTGTTCCATGGGAATGAGTGCAGATTGGAAGGAGGCTGTAGAGAGTGGTGCTACATGGATTAGATTGGGCACTTCTCTTTTTGGATCAAGATTGTGATCTCAATTGCGGCGAGATATCAATAAACCCAATTGAAAACCTTGCCCCTATCTTAAAATAACGCTATTTAAATACTTAAGGAATATATTTATTCTTCTTTCAAGGGGGAGACTCTTGAAGTTCGGTCTTAACCGAAACAGCTCAAAATCATTCAGAGAGGATTTAACAGGTGTCGCTTATTTCACGTCTTAGAGCCGTTGTCGCTGGTGATGATTATTTAGATGGTGACTTCGATGAGCTCGACTATGAAATGGCAGATGATTTTGATGCTGGGAATGGCTCAGGTGGCGATTATTCTAGTGGGCTTGCATCGCGTTCATCTTCCAATCCTTTTGGTAACAGAGGAGGTTCTTCTAATGTGATAGGAATGCCTGGGATTGCAAATGCGATAGCGGAGGTAAGCCTAATGGAGCCAAGAAGCTTTGATGAAATGCCCAAGGCGATTCAGGCTTTGAGAGAGAGGAAAACTGTCATTTTGAATTTAACAATGATGGAACCTGATCAAGCACAAAGAGCAGTTGATTTTGTTGCCGGGGGTACTTTTGCAATTGATGGTCATCAAGAACGTGTAGGAGAAAGTATTTTCCTTTTTGCACCTAGTTGTGTCACGGTAACAAATTCATTCCAAGAGGAGCCTTCTCCTTCTAGTGTTATGAACAAAGATCCTGAAACCAGTACCCCTGAAACCGTTAGTGCACCTGAACCAGCATGGGGTGCGGCTAATACTTCTATGGCATCAGTGATTTAAATCTTTTCAAGTGACCTTTTCTTTTGGGGTGATTGGTTTAGGGAAAATGGCTCAGCTTATTCTTAGGAGTTTGTTGGAGGCAGATAAATTTAAATCGGAAGAAGTGCTTGGAGTTGTGGGACAGCCTGGAAGTGTCCAAAGGGCAGCTAAATGCTTCTCAACTGATTTTCATATTGTTGACGCTAAGGACCCTAGGGGAAATCAAGTTTGGGATTTACCAGTGAAGCTGTTAGCAGTCAAGCCACAACAATTAACTCAGATTAAAGAAAATTGCACCTCTTCAATTAATTCAGCATCTGTGCAAAAACCTTTGTTGATTTCTATTCTTGCTGGAGTAAAGTTGGACAGATTGCAAACATTGTTCCCTTCTCATGCTTGTGTTAGAGCTGTTCCTAATACCCCTGCACTTGTAAACTCAGGCGTAACAGGCTTGTCTTGGGGAGATGATGTCTCAGTATCCCAACAAAGATTAGTTATTGAATTCTTTCAGCCAATTAGCAAGGTATATGAATTACCCGAAGATCAATTAGATGCTTTTTTAGCTTTAACTTCTTCTGGACCGGCATATTTAGCACTTGTCTCAGAAGCCTTAGCTGATGGAGCTGTAGCAGCAGGGTTGCCACGTCATTTATCTAACACCTTGACGCATGCAACTATAGAAGGGACAGTGCGATTGCTTAAGGAAAAAGAGCTACACCCTGGCCAGTTGAAAGACATGGTTGCATCTCCTGCAGGAACAACTATTAGGGCCTTGCGTCATCTGGAGAAAGAAGGTGTTCGCTCTGCTTTAATCGAGGCGGTTGTCCTGGCTGCGAAGAGGAGTAGAGAGCTCTCTTAGAGTTGAAAAACTATAGCAGTTTCTTGTAAAGACACTCAAGGGAGTTAATATTGTTTTTAAGAGTATATTGTTCAAGTACTCTTAGCCTCGCCCTTCTGCCTAGATGAGAAGTTAGGAATCGATGCTCTCTTAAAACTGGCAGAAGAGTCTTAAGTTGTGATGTGACACTTTCTGTGCTTAGAGTGATTCCTGCTCCATCTTTGAGGACTTCTCCATCTGCACCAGCATCAGTAGCTATACATGCTGTTCCTGTAGACATTGCTTCAAGTAAGGCTATTGAAAGTCCTTCAACTAAGCTTGGAAGAATGAAAACTTCAGTGCATCTGAGAAGAGCTAATCTGGTTTTTAAGTCTGCTTCGTAACCCCACCAGCGGATCTCACACTCATCGGTTGATAAAAAATTGTTTTCTAGTGTTGGCCTTAAAGGACCATCTCCTACAATAACAAGTTGACATCCATTGCTATTGATCTGTTTCCACGCCTTTAAAAGAGCTTCTACATTTTTCTCTGTAGCAATCCTACCCATGTAGAGAAAAACTCTTTTTTTACCTAGCTTTTTCTGAACTTCTCTCTCTTCTGATTCGATAGATTTTTCAGCCTTAGGTGTCCAGAGACTTGTGTCAACTCCATTAGGAATGATTTCTATCCTTTTCTCTTTTACTCCTAGCTTGTTAAGCACATCAGCTTGTATTTCTGAAAAAACTATTACTTTGTCGAAGCGCCCGAGAGACGGCGCATATAGTTGGTAAGTAAGCTGTTGAGTACTAGCTGAAAGACTTCTAATTTTTGAATCGAAAGGTGGGTGAAATGTTGCTAGCAGGGGCACCTGGATTTGCTGACACAGGTCAGGAAGTCTAAAGTCAAGAGGCGAAAGTGTAAGACTGGCATGAACAAGATCTGGTTTTAATCTTTCTAAAGATTCTCTCAGTTCACGTTGGGCTCTTGGCGAAGGGATAGTGTAAACCTGAGATTTGATGAGATATGGGAGACTGACATCAGGGTCATTAGCTAGAAGGGATGTTTTTGAAATATCCGAGTCACTTGGGTTATCGAAATGAATAAAACTTACTTGATGACCCCTTTCTTTCAATTCTCTAGTAGTGCTTATGCCATAGCTGACATTTCCACAAAATGGTGATTTTTTACCAAGCCAGGCTATATGTGCCACCTGAAGATTATTTCTTGAACTTCTAGAAAGCTAGCAGGTGTTAAGTCGATCAATTAATGGTTATTCCAACCCTAAAGAATTGTTGTTTAAGTACGAGTTTCTGAGTAGTCCAAAGGAGTTGACATTTTTTTTGAGATTTGCATTGATCCAAACTTCTAATAGTTTAAGTAATTTAAGCCAGACTGGTAGAGGACCGAGAATTTCTCCTGATTCTTTTTTGCGTGGTAAATATGGCTTCAGCAGACGTTGAAGAAGTGCTAGTTCTGAAGCATTTAAAGTAACTTTTGAGTTGTCGATTTTTCCGATTTCAAAACCTTCATCTTCTATAAGGCTGCAGTTCCAGTCCCAGTTTCCAATAGGAGGCTCTAGGCTTGTACCACTTCGGCAACATTTATGAAGAGGTAAGCCATAGCCACCAAGAGCAAGTAAATGGATGCATGCTTGGACACAATTAGCAAGAATTTCTAAGGCTTCAATTTTGTTTTTTTGTAATCTCTCAAGGTGGATTAAGACGGCTTCAAGTATCTGAGGTTGAGGATCATTTACTCCTACCAGTAACATGGACAACTCAATTAATGACTGAGCTGTTGCTAGAGTTTCTAGCTTTTCTCCTAAGTTGCTAAAGCTTTTAAGAACCTTGATTTGCCTTGCTCTTGGAAAATTGCTATTTCCTCCCAGTTGAATTTCTAGGAAAGTTAGTGCAGAGGTGGCAGCAAGTTTACTTTTTGGACGTCTAGCTCCTGGTACTGCAAGACGAATAAGTCCTTCTTCATAGCTCAGAACAGTTAAAAGTCGATCATTTTCTCCCAACGGACCTACTTTTAATGCAAGACCTTTAATTCTCCTATTCAGACTCACTGTTAATTAGAGGACAACCTGAACTCTTTCATTAGGGTTGTCCCTAGTGATGTGCCAATTGAAGATACTCCAGCCTCTATGAGGGCTAACACTTGAGTAATCTCTTTTATTCCACCCACAGCTTTAATAGAACATCGATTTCTTGTTAGTGTCATTATTTGCTTGATATGGTTATCTGTAATGGCTGGACCAAAGCCATTACCAGTTTGAATACCTCTTGCACCAGAATCTATACACGCATCTATAGCAATTTGAAGTTTTTCTTGGGGAAGCTTCATTGTGTCAAGTATCACTCTGAAAGGGAGACCAATGGAATTTATTGTTGATAGCTCTTCGGCAAAGTCTTCTATTGCACCTTCGTGAAGTTTCAGAAAGTTAGGTACTAAATCAAGCTCGTCGGCACCATTCTCAGCAGCCCACTCTGCTTCAGATCTTTTTATTGAGCCAGGATTATTACCGAAAGGGAAATCTATGACAGCAATAAGCTTGGTAATTTTATTTTTCCCAAGGCGTTCTTTCGCTGCTGGGATACGTATGAGATTTGTGCACAAACCTGCAAAATTAAAATGATTGCAAGCATCGCAGATCTGATTTAAGGAATCCAATCTAAGATGGGGTTCTAGTGCCGCCTGATGAATAAAGGAAGAAATGTCATTTGGATTATCTTTGATTGCTTCGCAGGGCATTAGTCCTTAGCCTGGATAACACCATAGCCGCCATGCTTTCGTCTATAGATAACTTGTAACTGGTTGCTTGCCATTTCTTTAAAGAAATAAAAATCGTGATCTATGAGATCAAGTTGATGTCGTGCTTGATCAATACTCATCGGTGGCATTAGAAAGTATTTACGGCGAATTCCAGGATCAGGTAACTTAGCCTCTTTGCCCTCTAATAAAGAACTATCAATAGATTTTTCTTCTAAGACTTCTTCTGTCGTAGGAGTGGATGATGCACTATGACCGTGACTGTGATGGTGGTCGCTATGCCTTTCCTTGTATCTTTTTAATTGCCTACAAAGTTTATTTGCCACAAGGTCAATGCTTGCATAAAGATTCTGACTACGTTCTTGTGCTCGAATGACTGTGCCATTAGCAAAAACAGTAACCTCAGCAGTTTGTTGTGGAACCCTTGGATTTTTTGCTACTGATAGGTGTACATCAGCTTCTTTTACCAAGTCTCCAAAGTGATGAATTGCTTTTTCAAGTTTGGACTTTGTGTATTCACGCAATGCTGGAGTTAGCTCAAGATTTCGCCCATGAATCAACAATTTCATTTCTATTTATCAGAATCTAGGAAGATATGCATAATTTAGCCAAAAATGATTTAAGCGAAGGAGGTTTCTCTACTATTCTTTTTGAACCAAAGGAATTAATTGATTTTCAGATTGCTTGGGATTGGCAGAAAGATTGGCAAAAGAAACTTTTCACAGAGCAAATTCAGGACCAAGCTATTTGGATGCTAGAGCATTTCAGTTGCTATACGCTTGGGAGGGGTGCTACCAAAGAAAACTTGCATTTTGATATAGAAAATCCACCGTTTGAACTTTTTCGAATTGATAGAGGGGGGGAAGTTACTTATCATGCCCCCGGCCAATTAGTTGTCTACTTGGTTTTGGATCTTGGCAGATATAAAACAGATCTGAACTGGTATTTAAGGCAACTAGAGGATGTTTTAATTGATGTTTTGGATGAAATAGGACTCTCTGGTTATAGGATCAATGGCATGACAGGTGTTTGGTGCAATAACGAGAAAGTCGGGTCCATTGGGATTAGTTGTCGAAGATGGATTACTCAACATGGCCTGTCGTTAAATGTAGATTGTGATCTCTCAGGTTTTAATAATATTGTCCCTTGTGGACTCAAGGGTTATCCAACAGGATGTCTTAAAAAATGGCGCCCTGATTTAAGAATGGAAGAAGTTCGTTTCTTAATGAAGAAATGCCTGTCAAAGCGTTTCGGATTGTTATGGACCTATTAAACAAAACTTCCAGAAGCGATAAGAATTAGTCATTGGAAAAGAAATTTCTTGCTTAAAATTTTGGGATATGGACTTTCACATTGCAGGCAGACTCAACAAATTAGGTGCTGATACTAATGAAGGTTTGGCTCATGCAATTTG
Source organism: Prochlorococcus sp. AG-412-P08 (assembly GCA_003214695.1). Classification (GTDB taxonomy): domain Bacteria; phylum Cyanobacteriota; class Cyanobacteriia; order PCC-6307; family Cyanobiaceae; genus Prochlorococcus_E. The sequence continues at coordinate 170,548 of QCLI01000001.1, read as the reverse complement.
GACTCCAACTAAAAAAGAGCAAAATGCTTTGGATTCTCATCAATGTCCAAAAGGAATTAATCGAGTAGATCAAATCTGGCCATGGTTGAAAAACAATTATGGCCAGATCATGGCTGTGAAGGCTCCTCATTCAGCTTGCCCAGAAAACTATAATTATCAAGAGCTGGCGGATAAGATTTCCATTGCAGCTGCTGCGTTTAATTCTTTTGGGATTGTTAGTGGTGATGTTGTTTCATTGTTTTCAGAAAATAGTCCAAGGTGGTTGATTGCTGATCAAGGGTTAATGCGGGTGGGAGCATCAAATGCAGTACGAGGAGCTACTGCTCCAGCCTCAGAACTTAAATATATTTTGAGTGATTCTCAATCTGTTGCTTTAATAGTTCAATCAGCAAAACTATGGAATGATCTTGATTTAAATGAGGAAGAAAAGCAGCGGTTTAAGTTTGTCTTGCAACTTGATGGTGAACCATTGAATGGTCTCATCGGATGGGAAGATTTCCTTTTGAGAGGTGAAGGTGAGATTTTGAAAGGTTCAATTAATGATGTAGCTGTTCATTCTTCAAACTCTTCTGTCGCGACTATTCTCTATACCTCTGGTACTACAGGTCGGCCAAAAGGTGTTCCACTTACTCATGAAAACCTTCTCCATCAAATTAGATCATTGGCCTGTGTTGCTAAACCAACTCCAGGGACTGCTTTGTTAAGTGTTTTGCCTGTTTGGCATTCATATGAACGAAGCGCAGAGTATTACTTCTTTTCCTGTGGTTGTACTCAAAATTACACTACTATTAAACATTTTAAAGAAGATTTAAAGACAGTTAAACCTGTTGTTATGGCTACTGTCCCACGACTTTGGGAGGGGGTTAAGACTGGATTTGATGATGCGTTGATGAAAATGCCTAATTCACGGCAAATTATTTTAAAAGCTGCTCTTAGTAATAGCCGAGCCTTCAAGCTGGCACTAAGGAAATCTAAAAATCTTCTTTTGAGTAAGGTGAAAAAACGTTTAAGATTTATAGCTTTTGGAGAAGTGATAATTCGCTGGCCACTGCATAGACTTGCATCTTTTTTACTATGGCCAAAAGTTCTGGAACAACTCTCTGGTGGAAAATTAATTTTCCCTATCAATGGAGGGGGGGCAATAGCTCCACATGTTGATGAGTTTTTTGAGGCGTTAGGCGTTGAATTGTTGGTGGGTTATGGGCTGACTGAAACTAGTCCTGTCTTGAGTTGTAGAAGGACTTGGCGCAATATTCGCGGAAGCTCAGGTTTACCTTTACCTGAAACAGAGTTTCGAATTGTTGATCTTGAAGATGGAATGGCTATGAAGTTTGGTGAAAAAGGGAGGGTTTTGGTTAGAGGCCCTCAGGTTATGAATGGATATTTAAGGAAGCCAAATGAGACTGCAAAAGTATTGGACCCCAATGGATGGTTTGATACAGGGGACATTGGGATGCTGCTAGAAGATGGCTCAATTGTTCTCACAGGACGAGCAAAGGATACAATCGTTTTAAGTAGCGGCGAAAATATTGAACCGGCTCCATTAGAAGAAGAATTGCTAAGCAGTGCGCTTATTCAGCAGGCGATGATTGTTGGCCAAGATGAAAAACAACTTGGTGTGTTGTTGGTTCCTAACATAGAAAATGTTTTGGATTGGGCCGCTAATAGAAATCTTCTTTTAAATGAGGATCTTGGAGGCACCTGGGGAGATGATCAACTGAGGATTCTTTTACGCAGAGAAATTAATGACATACTTGCTCTACGTAGAGACTCTCGTGCAAATGAAAGAGTAGTTGGTGTGGCTTTAGTTAAACCATTCTCAATAGAGAATGGTTTATTGACCCAGACTCTTAAACAAAAAAGGAACAAGATTACTGAACGAGACCAAAAAGCTATAGAAGATATTTTTGGGCGATGATTTTTATTGGTATTTATTTGTTGACCTATTACGCATTCACTGAGAACCTTGCTGTATTAACTGTTTAAAAATGACTGTAGAAAGCTCCATCACAATTAAGCGTTCCATCACAATTCGTGCTGTTGTTACACCTTCTTGGAAAGAAGAAGCTGAAAGAGAAATAAGTAGTGCTATCGCAACAAGCGATGAGCAATTAGCTCAATTGGAAAAAGAGGGACAGCAGGTTGTAGATGGCTTAAGGACACAAAGTGCAAACCCTTTAGATCCAAGAATTCAAGAACAAGTTGCACAAGTGCAACAACAGGTTGCTGCAAAGCGTTCTGAATTAGAAGAGCAGAAAAGGAACTTGCTCCAGCAACAAGCTCAAGTTAGGGAATTAGAGATGGAGCAGGTTGTTGAACAGGGGCAAATTGAAAGCTTTTGTGACCTTAAAGTTGGGGATAATTTAGTTAGTAAGATGCAGATTTCATTGCTTGTTAGGGATGGTGTTGTGGAATCTATTAATCAAAACTAATTTTTTGTTTTGGTTCTTTGCTCCATGGGTCTTTAAGATTAGGGAAAGACTTTAGGGAGAAGGTATTGGCTAGTCACGACATTTTTATGCCAGCTCTTAGTTCAACTATGACTGAGGGGAAGATTGTTGAATGGCTTAAAGAGCCGGGAGCGAAGGTCTCTCGAGGAGAGTCAGTTCTTGTTGTTGAATCTGATAAGGCTGATATGGATGTTGAGTCCTTTCAAGATGGGTACCTTGCTGCAGTCTTAATGCCATCAGGAAGTAGCGTCCCAGTTGGGGAAACGATTGGATTAATAGTTGAGACTGAAGAGGAAATTGCTTCGGTTCAAGCAGCGAACCCTGTCAAGTCAAGCGCGGCTGTTTCAGAATCATCCCTTCCTTTGGAAACATCTGCTATTAAGGAACCTTCTCCAGCTAAAGCTGAAGAACTTCCTCCGAGGAAAGTTGTTAATGCAGCTGCCCCTGTACAGGCTGTGAAACACGATGGCCGTATTGTTGTAACACCAAGAGCTAAAAAGCTTGCTTCTCAACTTGGTGTTGATCTTTCTACTGTTGCGGGAACCGGCCCCCATGGAAGGATCCAGGCAGAAGATGTTCAAAGAGCTCAAGGACAACCTATTACAGTCCCATGGATTGCTGAAAGCAATGCACCTGCGAAGGTGCCTACAAGCCAACCAGCTGTTTTAGCTTCTTCTGGCTCTGTCCCCAATGTTTCAAAGTCTGCGGAAGTTTTAGAAGGTAAGAGTTTTGGGTCTCCTGGTCAAACCATTTCTTTTAATACCCTCCAGCAGGCTGTTAATCGCAATATGGAGGCTAGTTTATCTGTTCCTTGCTTTAGGGTTGGTTATTCCATTGCAACAGATAAACTTGATAGTTTTTATAAGGAAGTAAAACCCAATGGCGTTACTATGACTGCTTTATTGGCTAAGGCGGTAGGGAAAACACTTGCACGTCACCAGCAGATTAATGCTGCTTTCACCTCTAAAGGTATGACATATCCCAAGGAAGTAAATGTAGCTGTAGCTGTAGCTATGGAAGAAGGAGGTCTAATTACGCCTGTTTTAAAGAATGCAGATGTTACTGATTTATTTGAATTGTCAAAACGATGGGTAGATTTAGTGAAACGTTCTAGGTCCAAGCAACTGCAGCCTGATGAATATAGCAGTGGAACTTTTACTCTCTCAAACTTGGGTATGTTTGGGGTAGATCGCTTTGATGCAATTCTTCCTCCAGGCACAGGAGCAATTCTGGCAGTAGCCGCATCTTTGCCGTCTGTTGTTGCAGGCAAAGATGGATCTATCTCAGTTAAACGTCAAATGCAAGTAAACCTTACAGCTGATCATAGAGTTGTTTATGGAGCAGATGGTGCTGCATTCTTAAAAGATCTTGCGAATTTGATTGAAAATGAGCCTGAAAATCTTGCGTCTTAGATATCTTTCGACTTTGGTTAAAGTTTTTGCTTCTTTTACTTAATTAAGTAGTCATTCAAATTGTTTACTGACTCACAAGACTTTTTACTTAGCTCTTATAACTATGAGTTAGATCCGTCTCTCATAGCTCAGAGGCCTTGTGAGCCTAGACACCAAGCAAGAATGATGGTTGTCAAAAGCAAAAAAAGACTTCCATCTAATCCCTTACACCTAAAGGTTTGGGATTTAGTGGATCAACTGAAAGAAGGCGACTTGCTGGTAATGAATAATACTAGGGTTCTAAGGGCAAGATTAAGAGTCAGGTTGACCCAAGGCTCTTTAGGTGAATTGTTGCTTTTAGAGCCACAAGGAGATGGGCGATGGTTGTGTTTAGCCAAACCTGCAAAAAAGATGAGACCTGGAGATGCTTTATGGGTTGAGGCTCATGGGCAAGCACCTTACCTTTTAAAAGTTCTTGATCTAGACGAAAAAACTGGTGGACGAATCATACAGTTCCCCTCAGAATTTAAGGATAGAGAAAAAATAGAGGGCCTTCTTAAGAAATATGGAGAAATGCCATTACCACCTTATATTCATAAACATGACGCAAGCGATATTGATCGTTATCAAACAAGATATGCCTCTTCACCTGGAGCTATAGCTGCCCCTACTGCTGGATTGCATTTAAGTGATCAGTTGTTGGGAGCATTGTCAGAGCGTGGAATTTGCTATGCATATATAACTCTCCATGTTGGACTTGGTACTTTTAGGCCACTAGATAAAGAAGATTTAAATGACTTACACTTACATAATGAATGGGTTGAGGTAAAAGAAGAAGTTGTCTCTGCAATAGAGGAATGCCGTTCTAGAGGTGGTCGAGTGATTGCTGTAGGGACAACAACAGTTAGATCACTTGAAGCAGCTTTCCTTAAAGGAGGTGGGCAATTAAAACCATTGAGAGGTTCAGTTGATTTAGTTATAAAACCTGGTTTTAAATTCGGCGTTATTGATGGATTGTTGACCAATTTTCATCTTCCCAAGAGCTCGTTGTTATTACTTGTAAGTGCATTAACCGGACGAGAGAATTTACTTGAACTTTATAAACAGGCTATAGAAAAAAAATATAGATTTTTCTCTTATGGTGATGCAATGTTTATTTTACCTGAAGGAGTTATCTCTTAATTAACTTTGCATCAGCTGTTAGATGGTTGTTCGATAATCCCTGTTTGAACATTAGAGAACATGACTGATGAGAGATAGCGCTCTGCAAGGTCTGGTAAGACAACAACAATTGTTTTGCCTGCAAATTGTTCTTGCTCTGCAAGTCTAATCGCAGCTGTTGCAGCAGCACCGCAGGATATTCCCACAAGAAGCCCTTCTTCTTTTGCTAAACGAAGGGCCATGTCAATTGATTCGTCATTGCTTACTTGTTCCACTTGATCAACTAAAGATAGATCAAGGTTTTTAGGGATAAATCCAGCTCCAATACCTTGGATTTTGTGTGGTCCTGGTTTAACTTCTTCGCCGTTAAGTGTTTGTGAAATCACGGGGCTATGTGATGGCTCGACCGCAACTGAAAGTATTTGCTTGTTTTTTTCTTTTTTTACATATTGTGAAATTCCAGTAATCGTACCTCCGGTTCCTACTCCTGCGACTAATACATCAATTTCTCCATCACAGTCATTCCATATTTCCGGACCTGTTGTTTTGAAATGAATCTCAGGATTGGCAGGATTATCAAATTGCCCAGGCATGAAATATTTGTTGGGATCACTCTCTGCAATTTCCTTTGCTTTTGAAATGGCACCAGGCATACCTTTTGCGGCTTCAGTAAGAATTAATTCTGCTCCTAATACAGCCATAACTCTTCGCCTTTCTAGAGACATTGATTCAGGCATTGTGAGGATCAGCTTGTAGCCTTTTGCTGCTGCTGTAAAAGCAAGCGCGATACCTGTATTGCCTGAAGTAGGCTCAACAATAGTTCTCTCTTTTGTGAGGAGTCCTTTTTTCTCAGCGTCCCAAATCATATTTGCTCCAATTCTACATTTAACGCTGTAGGCAGGGTTCCGCCCCTCAATCTTTGCTAGGACTGTGGCTTTACAGTTTTTAGTAACAGAATTTAGTTTTACTAAGGGAGTGTTACCTATTGCAAGGCTGTTGTCTTCGTATATCGGAGCCATTTTGAGAATTGTTTAATCAGTTAATAATTAGCTAGGGAAATTGCTTTGTGCACAATTCTGTTGTTGATTTAAAAACGATTGAGATTTTTTCCTCAATTTTTTAAGGCTTTTTCAAATCGTTCCCATAGTTCTTTAGGTTCTTCCAGCCCAACAGAAACTCTTATTAATTCAGTCGGGACGCCACATCTAGAGGCCCACCCTAATTCGTTGTAATGAGCCAAGAGAACGTATGGACATGCCAATGTGAAATTTGTACCCAAGCTTGGACCTTTGCAAACTTTTAAAGAGTTGTAAAACCTTTTTGCTTTCGCTAACCCTCCATTTAATTCAAAGGAGAGCAAGCAGCCAAAACCTGATTTAGGCTTCATAAGAGATTTAAAGTTTGGACATAGCTCAGGATGTAGAACTCTGGAAACATTAGGGTGGTTTTCTAAACGTAATTTCAGCTCAAGACAGGATTTGTTTAATTGATGTATACGATCAGTCACATCCTTAGATGCTTCTTGTAGAGCAATTGCATCTGCACCAAATAAGTCCGCAGAAGATACTCTTGGAATTAATTCTTTAAAGGCTTCTCTCCATGCTGATGTTGGACTAATTACTAGAGATCCAGCCAGAATATCTCCTCTTCCAGCAAAGCTTTTTGTGAGTGAGGTGAACACTAAATCGGCATAGGGAAGTGGGTCAATATTTATAGCTGAGCCAATAGTGTCATCTGCAATGACAGGAATCCCACGATCATGAGCTAATTTTGAAATAAGTGGAAGGTCAAGGCACTGGAGCATTGGGTTGCTGGGCAATTCAACAATTAATGCAGCAGGCTTTTGCTTGTTAAGTTGATTTATAAGTTTGGTAGCATCAGGGTTGAGAAGTAATTCACTCCCTTCATAAATAACTTGGGGAAGTTTCAAAACATCGACATAAGGGAAACCCAATTGCAATATTGATTTTTTTGGTTTTAACTTCTTCAATGCCTCAAGCGCTGTTGTTAGAGCTGCCATCCCTGAGGGATGGAGTTGAATTAAATCTTTTTCACACCCATAAATCTTTGAAAGTCGACTTCGGATAGCTTTTCTTGCTTGTTCTCCAGCATTAATAGATGGAGAACTCTCTTTGTTGAGTGCTATGGAAGCTTGGCGAGAAGATGCCCCTAATCCTGTGTGTTGCCAAAAAGCCTTTGCGGCAGGAGTAGCCTGAGCATCAACAATTAAACATTGAAGCCCTGAGACTTCCTTGATGATTGTGTAACTTTGTGCCTGTATCCTTTGGCAAAATTCTTGGGCTTTCTGGGCTGTTTTGATGTTTGGGTAAGGCCATGCGCTATTGCGGATCTCACTATTGAGCTCATTTGCCATTTCTGCAATTTCTTTGACAAGAGGGTTTAAACCAAAACGAGGATAAATTGATTGAAGTGCATTTAGGCAGGCAGGATCTTTCTCTTCATAGGCAAGTACATCTTCCCATCGTGGCAAGGCAACAGATACTGCATGAGGACTTTGTGGGATTGCCTGGCCGAGATCTAAGGCTTCACAACAAGGGTCTTTTAATAGATTCCGTTCAATCACAGTAATCGACTTAGATGTTGACTAAGGTCTTCCTTTAGATCTGAAAAATCCTCACAGCCAACTGAAAGTCGAACTAATGATTCGTCAATTCCTAACTTTAACTTTGTTTCTGTGTTTAAGGATGCATGAGTCATAGTCGCAGGATGGCAAATAAGACTTTCAACTCCACCTAAGCTTTCCGCCATAGTGAAATATCTCAGACTTTTGCAAAAGGCATATGTTTGTTTTTGATCTGCTTTTAGCTTAACTGTGATGATGGCTCCTCCACTTTTCATCTGCTTTTTTGCAAGTTCATATTGTGGATGATCCGCCTTAAATGGATAACGGGTCCATGCTACGGCTGGATGTGTCCCTAATTCACTTGCAAGAGCCAATGCATTTTCAACTTGTCTTGATAGCCGAAGAGGAAGAGTTTTTATTCCTCTAGTAATAAGCCAACAATCAAAAGGAGATGGTTGCAGCCCAAGGGACTTTTGCGCAAAATTCATTCGGTCTTTCCAACAAATATCTTGAGTGCATACCGCACCGCCTAATGCATCAGAATGTCCGTTGATATATTTAGTAGTGCTAGTGAGCGATAGAGTTGCCCCTAAATCAAGAGGCCTTTGTAATAACGCAGTAGAAAAAGTATTGTCTACTACTACAGGTATCTGATTTTCTTTTGCTTTATCACAAATTTTTTTTAGATCTATAATTTTCAAAAGAGGGTTGGTGGGACTTTCTATCCAAATCATGGATGGATTTAAATTGTCAATCAATTCAATAGAATCTGCACTTGAGAAATCTATCCATTTTGTTTGCAGCCTAAATTTACTAAAAACTTGTTCGAATAACCTTACGGTACATCCATAAAGATTTTCTTCACATAATATAAGATCTCCTGATTGAAGAGAGCTAACAATTGCTGTAATTGCACTTACACCCGAGGCAAAAACTGTTGAGTATTTGCATTCTTCTAAAGAGGCTAAAACAGACTCTAGTATTCTGAAGTTTGGGTTCCCAGATCGAGTGTAATCAAAACCTTCAGGGTTCCCATGGCTAAAGGTCGAGCTTGGAAAAATAGGAGGCATAACTGTGCCAGTATTATCTGCATAACTTTTGCCGTGATGTATGACCCTTGTGCTAATGCCTGGGTTAAAGCTCTTGTCTGGTTGCATTTATGCCACTTTGGTAAAGAGCGAGTTTGAAGCTTAAGCGCTAATTATATAAAAGTCTTCTGAAAATACAAAGCTAAATTATTGGAAACAGCTTTTTTATCTATAGGGTTTAGTTCTTATAATATACAACCACAAGATTAATTATTCTAGATTGATTTATTTCTGAGACATTAAATAAAATTTTGGGCTTTGAACTTATAAAGTGTGCTTGAGACTTTACCCTATCAATTTACTTTTTTCTATAGACATAATCTTCATAACAAGTTCTTTCTTCTTTAGTCTAGATATGTTAACCTCTCCTTTCAGCATAGCCTTAAGCTCAATATTAGTTTTTCCCATTAATTCTTTCTCCCTTTCTTTGAAATTAAGCTTTTTTAATGTTGATGGGTTGGAATTAATTAAATTTATTAATTGAGGCCTGCTTAGTCTTTTTAAGAGTTCTTCTCCTGAAACATTGCCTCCATCTTCAATATCATTACTTCTAGTTTGATTGTTAGAGGTTATCTTTTCAATTGGATTAATACTTGTATTCGTTTTTTTTAGCAAGCTTTTAATAGATACCTGTATTAACTCTATTGATAAATCATATATAATAATAAACGTAAGTATGAAGATTTCCGCAGTCTTATCTAAGTCTATAGAAGTTTCTCTAAAAAGTTTTCCTAAATTACTGTTTAGATTGCTGATGGAAACTTTTCTAATAGTTTTGGGAGTGATAGCTCCATTCTCTTTTAAAGGTACTATGGCTTGAACTAACTTCTGCCCATTTTCCCTTAGGGGTTCAATAGCTTGAACTAGCTTCTGCCGATTTTCCTTTAGAGGTTCAATAGCTTTAATTAACTGCTTTATATTGCTACTGTTGACAATAGGGAGTGAGTTTAGTTTTTCTCCCACCTCCCCTACGGGATTTAAGCCAGGTTTCTTTTGATTAGTAAAAGGTGGTTTTCCTGAAAGATTGTATTTAGAGCCAAGACTATCTACAGACTTAGGATTTTCTTTAGGTAAAGATGTTTTTCTTGCTTTACTTAGGTGTAATACTGTTGATATGAATATTATAAGAATAAGAAATAATAAAAATAATATTAGTGGTAAGTCATATTGATCGGATGAGAAAAAATCCAGGCCGTTATTCTTAATTAAATCTGTATAACCTTGAGCCCCTTCTTCTGACCAGCCAAGAATCATCAGCTCTTTTACTGTTTCTGTTAGTTCTTTTGACAAGACGTCTATGGCTTTTACTTAATCTTGCCGTTGATTTAAGTTTTGGCAAAAAAAATTAAATATGTCTTACATGCTAAAAATGGCAGATTTCTCTATTAGTAATTATTACTTAGGTACTTTATGTTCATTAATGAATTGCTTCGAATTAGGGGGATTTGTGCTAAAAGTGTCATCCATGTTGATTAAAGAAAATGACTAAAGGGATGAGCGATTCATTACAAAGAGATCAGACAGATGCGATTGATTCATACTTTGAGTGCGTTACAGCATGCAGCTTGGATAGTGACAGGGTAGAGTGCGTCACTCGCTGCGTAGAAGTTCACTTGAAAAGTGAGGAGTAGTGGCTATGAGGCAAAATTCCCCTCGTCAGCGTAAAACTACGTTGAAATGGACTTCAGATGGAGAATTATCAGCCATAGATAAAGCTAGAATCCTTGAAAGATTAACAAATAAAGAATTAACTGAATGTGAGTTGTCTTGTAATATTTCAACCCCTTCTCTTGAAAAGTAAAGTGAGTTCCTACTTGAAAATTTAGATAAATATCTGGAAGCTTCTTCTATAGATTCATTGGAGTACTGAGTTAGTATTTTTCATTCTTCCTTTCTTCTAAAAGTCTCCGCTTCAAGATGAATTTAAGTCTAATCCTAAGAGGCAGCAGATCTTCTACGAACAGTCCTCCTTCCTTCTTGAGTTTCTTCTGATTCGGAGTTTCCCTTAGTGGCTGAGCTTGCTTTCTCCTTGGATTGAGAAGATGCATCATCTTCTTCCATATCAAGGCATGTTCCAACTACCATAGCTGCTTCTATAGGATTGGGAAGGTCCCCAATGGTAATAAGAGCTTTGAGGACAAGTTGCATCCTTGGGTCTTTCCCAAGATCAGGACGAAGTTTCTTGACTGAATGCCAGAGCTCTTTTGTCACCTCTTTGAGTAGAGCCTTGTCAGTAACCACAGTGTTTCTCTTATATATGATTATTTAAATTAACAGTTCATCTGAAAAAAAGCAGCAATAGGGGAATCTTTGGATAGGAATGCCTCAAAAATCTCCTGATTTTTGGGATAATGTTGGTTGCTTGAAGGTATGCAAATCAAATGATTAGTTCTATTTGAATTAGAATTAAAACTGAAAGCATGAATTGAGGTAGAAAGTTGTTCCTATTGATATTCTCTTAAGTACATTTATCAGGCCAAATAATTAATTCTAAGAACTTTTGATAGAAGAGATATATTGCCTAGTTGATTATTATAAAAACCCCACCTCTTTAGAAGAAGGTTATTGATAATAATCAATTAGCTTTAAAAGCTTAATAGGCAATACCTCTTTAGGCTTAATTAGACCTTACGTGAGTAATATTCAACAACTAGTAGTTCATTGATCTCAATAGCAACCCACTCTCTTTCACACTTACCTGTAACCTTTGCAGTCATTTTTGACTTCTCTAGTTCAAGATGAGGAGGGACATTTGCAAGACCAGGGAATTCTATATTTGCTTCTGCTAGCTTCTTACTTGCTTTCCTTTCACGAACAGCAATTAAATCACCAGTTTTGCACTGATAGCTAGCTATATCAAGTGGTTTCCCATTGACGGTTATGTGACCATGATTAACGAGTTGACGTGCTCCTGGAATCGTGGGACCAAAACCAAGTCTGAAGCAAATATTGTCTAGTCTGCTTTCTAGCAACTTGAGAAGATTAGTTCCGGTTGAACCTTCCATTGCCCTGGCTTTCTTTACATACCGGACAAGTTGTCGTTCTGAAATTCCGTAATTGAATCTTAGTTTTTGCTTTTCTTCTAAACGGATCGCGTATTCAGAGCGCTTGCGACGGGCATTGCCGTGCTGACCTGGTGGATTTGACCGCTTTGCAGCCTTCCGGGTGAGACCTGGTAGATCTCCCAAGCGACGCGTGATCCTCAATCGAGGTCCACGGTATCTAGACATAGAACAAATAATAATGGGACAATGGATGATGAAAGAGTTAATGCTGGAATTTGCTTCCTGCTTGAACTTATTCATTCACCAGCTATATATTCTATCTTGAAACATGATGAAGAAGTTGAACAAATCTATTGGAAAGCTTTTTTTAGTCTTAATTGCTTTTTATAGGCAGTTTTTTTCTCCTCTTTGGGGACCAAGATGTCGCTTCATTCCAAGTTGTAGTGAATATGGATTAGAAGCTATTGCCAGGCATGGACCTTGGAAAGGAGGTTGGCTTACGTTTAACAGACTTTGCCGATGCCATCCTTGGACACCTTGTGGTTGTGACCCTGTGCCTGATTAATGATTGAATATAAATTAATCCTTTTAACTAGATCGGGCTGTTGTTTATGTGAAGGTCTAGAAGAACGGTTATGGAAACTTTCTTTAGACCAGCTCGAGATTCCTCTTAAACTTTGTGTCAGAGATATTGATAGTAAAGATGTTACAAAAGCTGAGACTGCACGCTATTCATTGGAAGTGCCCATTTTGTTGCTGGAATTAAGCTCTCCATTAAGAAGGATTGAGTTGCCCAGAGTATCTCCTAGGCTTGATGAAGAAGCTCTTTTAAGTTGGCTTCAAAAGATTATTTCAAAAACAATTGGGAAAGGTTAAAGGGCCTTATGTTTCTTTGCAACTATGAAGTGCTCTCTTGATTTTCTTTTAAATGCAACCGGCTTAGATGTGCCTACTGCTTTTGAGAATATAACAGTTAATAGCATTAGTTGTGATTCCCGTTCTGTTCAGAAGGGCGGGTTGTTTTTTGGCTTGCCAGGAGAGCACGTTGATGGAGGTTGTCTTTGGCGTCAGGCAATATCTCATGGAGCAGTTGCTGCAATAATTAGCAAAGCTGCTGCATCAGTAGATCCGCCTAATAGCGAAGATATGGTCTTTGTTGTTCCTGATCCAGTGACTTATTGGATGGGTGAGATGGCGGCTGTTTTTTGGGATAAACCTTCATTGAAGATCGATTTGATAGGTGTTACAGGTACGAATGGTAAAACAACAGTTACTTATCTAATTGAGCATCTTAGTTCACGGTGCGGCTTGAGCTGCGCATTGTTTGGCACTTTAGTAAACCGTTGGCCTGGCCATACTGAAATTGCTAGTCATACAACTGCTTTTGGAGACGTTTTGCAATCGAAGCTATCGGAGGCAGTGATTTCAGGTACGCGTTTAGGAGCAATGGAAGTTAGTTCACATGCATTGGCCCAAAGTCGTGTAGCTGGATGTAATTTTTCAGGAGCTGTTTTCACTAATCTCACACAAGATCATCTTGATTATCACCATTCTATGGAGGCATACTTTGAATCCAAGTCGCTATTATTTCAGTCGCCTCTTTTAAAAAAAGGAAATTCTAGGGTTGTTGTTAATATTGATGACCCTTGGGGTTATAGGCTATCGAAAGATTTAAAAGAGATTTGTTGGCGTGCTTCGTTGAAGAAGGATTTTATTGAGTCGATTAATCCTGAATTATTCATTTCTAATATTAAGATGAGTCTTAGTGGTGTTGAGGGCGTTTTGCATAGCCCTATGGGTAATGGAAGATTTCAAACTTCTTTGATTGGAAGGTTTAACTTGATGAATTTACTTGAGGCTATTGGAGCATTGCTTCAAAGAGGCATTCCATTAGAAACTCTTTTGCCTAGTTTAAGAGATTTCTCAGGTGTGCCAGGACGAATGGAGCAGATTGCTTTAGAAGGTTGCTTGCCTAACTTACCTAAGGTAATAGTCGACTATGCGCATACTCCAGATGGTCTAGAGAATGTTCTCAGGACGTTGCGTTCTTTTGTATCGGGAAGTCTTTATTGTGTTTTTGGTTGTGGAGGTGATAGAGATAGAGGCAAGAGAGCCAAGATGGGACATATTGCACAAAAATATGCAGATAATATCATTCTTACTTCCGACAATCCTAGAAAAGAGGATCCACGGCAAATTCTTGATGACATTATGGATGGCATAACTACTGAGGATGCGCTGACTATTGAGGACGATAGAGCTATTGCTATACATGAGGCTATTTCCTTGGCTTTACCAGAAGATATTGTCTTGATTGCAGGTAAGGGGCACGAGGATTATCAAATCCTTGGGGAAGAGACAATAAAATTTGATGATAGAGAAATTGCCAGGAAAGCTTTACTTCTAAAATTAAATAGTTGAGAATTTAGAGGTGATTTTTTTAATTTACTACAATTTTTTTAGTGCACTTATAAGCCTTTCTATTTCTTCCTCAGTGCTAGTGATATGAACGCATGCTCGTAGCCATATGGGATCTTCAAGCACTCTTATGTAAATAGATTCTTCCGCCAATAGCTTAACAATTTGATTGGGAGACAGCTTGGAGTTAACAGTAAAACTTACAAGTCCGGCTGGAGGTGGATCTTGTAGAACAGGGTTTATAGAAGTGACACCCTTTAACTCCAGCCATAGCCTTTTACTGCGTAATTTGATGCTATTAATTCTTTCCGAATCACTTCCTTGTTCATTAAGAAGGTTAAGTGAACAACGAAGACCGGCTAGCAGGGGCGTACATGAGGTTGCAATTTCAAAGCGTCTGGCATCCTTGTGGAAAGGCTCGATTTCGTTAGTGTAAATACTTGATTCATTGGTAAGAGCTTTCCATCCCACTAATGTTGGTCTAGCTTCTAGGAGAACTCTTTCTGATAGGACTACAGCTCCAAGTCCCTCTGGCCCAAAAGCCCATTTGTGACCAGTGAAGGCATAGATGTCTACTTTTGAAGCACTATCTCTTATTGGGATTTGGCCGAAACTTTGAGCTGCGTCAACTAAGAAATATGGTTGATTTGGTTGATTAAGAAGCAGATTTGCAATTAGTTCTATAGGCATTATTTGCCCAGTATTCCAGAGCAGATGAGATAAAACTACAAGCTTGGTCCTTGCTGTTAAGCCGCCTTCGATGGTTTTGATTACTTCATCTTGATTCTCTTTTGATCCTTCGATCCCTTTGCGCAGACTTAGGACATCCAAGATGTCTATATGAAGATCTTTCCGCTTTGCAACTTCTTTGCATGCTGAGACAACACCAGGATGTTCGCAGTTGCTGATCAAGAGTCGATCCCCCTTTGAAAACGGGAGTCCCCAAAGAGTTAACACACATCCACTCGTAACATTCTCGGTTAGGGCAATGCGATGACTGGTCACACCACAGAACTCTGCGATCAGACTTTTTGTTCCTTTAATCTCATTAGATATAAATGGCCAAACATCGTTTGTAAAAGGACCTAGTTCTTGTATCTTTTCCCAGCTACTTGTAATGGCATGTAGAGAGGATTTAGGTAATGGTCCTTGGCCACCGTAGTTGAAATAGTCTTTATTACTTAATGCTGGAAGGTCATTTCTAAAACGGTTCATTAATAGTTTCTATTTAAAAGTCCTTGTGAATATTAATCTTATGTTGAATCTGCAGAATTAAAAGCTAATTTTTTAGAAGCTGAGGGCATTTTAAAAGTGCTGTGGCAACAGCTGAGAAATTCAAGGCATCAGCATCTTTTATAACTTTTTTAACTTCCTGAACACCATATTCTTCACTTGCATCGCTATAGGCTAGAAGAAGTGATTTATAAGTATCACTGCCTTCTGAACGATATTTGCAAAACTGATCCCCAACGGTGTTTAAAAGTATAGTTAATGTTAGTTCAACCATTGAATAGTTGCTTTGAAACAAGATGAGCATAATCCTTTCCTATCCCAATCTCTCATATATTTTTTAAATATAAAATTTTGCTGCTCTTAATTTATGAGGCTGGATAGAGATTGGAAGAATATGCCGAAAGACCCCTATCCCTTTTGTTGCTTTGCTAAATCAAGAGTTTTTTATCGGATACTTTATTGCTTTTGATAGGCTACTCCTCGAGAAGTTAAGACAGAATGATTTGTTGAGGTATCTTCTCTCTTGTTTAAATAAATATTTCTCCAATAGGTAAATTCTATAAAATGTTTTTCAACTAACTTCTTGTGATGAATGTAGTTTTGCCACGATAAGGAAGAGTTGCTATTTGCAAGGTCGGATAAGTTGTCAGATCCCCGTTCTTTGACTTGACTGGAGCTGCGCCTCAAGTTCTTCAGAATAAACGTTTTGTAACTGTTGCGACAAAAATATTTTTGTCGTGTTGAGGTTGAGTAGGAGTTCAGGATGATAGAAGTAAGGTCAACCTTGGGTTTCGTTAATGTTTTGCTTCTCGAATGCTTGTGCAAGTATTGTTATACCGCTGTGATCTGTTTTCAGGTTGACTGATGAGTGAGTATTGTTGTTTTGATTACCTACGCAAGAACTTTTAGAAGATGAAAGCTTTTTTATTTTTTCTTGGATCAGCAATTCGATGGATGGGAAGAGAACCAAGTAGATTCCTTTATTTTCACCTATATCTTGCGAGTGTATATTTATTTACTTATTTTGCTAGATCGGGTTCTTCAGATCTTTACCGCTTAATTTTTATAGTAGGAATCTTGAGTCCATTCTTGATTGCAATTAATAGAGGACTCCCTTTGGACTGTTTGGATTTTGATTCAGCAATCAAAAAAGAAACCGGGGACTCTGGACTTTAAATATTACTTGAATTAATCAAAGTACTTGAACAACTTCACTTACTTCAGGGATCATCTCCTTTAGCTTTCTTTCTATACCCATTTTTAGTGTCATTGTGCTACTAGGACAGCTCCCACAAGCGCCTTGCAGTCTTACTTTTATAATTGGACCATCAATTTCTACTATCTCTACATTGCCTCCATCTGCCATGAGAAAGGGCCTTAATTCATCTAGGACCTTGTCAACATTTTCATGAGTAAGGGCCATGGTTTCATTTTCCATAAGATTGTTTTTTTCATTGAATTGGGTTTAGCCTAATCATATATTGACCTCATAGAAAAAACTAGATTTGTGGTTGCATCTGACGCTATAGGTTCTGAAGCTCAATTTGATGCAGTATTAGTTGGTGCTGGAATAATGAGCTCTACTTTGGCTTTCTTCCTTCATGAATTAGATCCGGAAATGAGAATCCTAATTATTGAGAGATTAGGGGCGCCTGCGTTAGAAAGTAGTTCTGCTATTAATAATTCCGGCACAGGACATGCTGCTAATTGTGAATTCAATTACACTCCATCAAACTCTGATGGAAGCTTAAATATTTCCAAGGCTGTAGCAATTAATTCTGCGTTTGAAAGAAGTTTGGAACTTTGGGCCTCAATGGCTGAGCTCGGGAAGCTCTCTCCAGAAAGCTTTTTGCATTGCTTGCCTCATATAAGCTTTGTTTGGGGTGAAAGCAATATTGCATTCTTGCGGCAACGCTACAGGAATCTAAGCTTGAAAAATGCTTTTCAGAGTATGGAATGGAGTGAAGAGGTTGAGGAGATCAAGGAATGGATACCCCTAGTCATGAACGGTCGGGACCCTGGTCAAAAAGTAGCAGCAACACGTGTTAGTCGAGGAACAGATGTTGATTTTGGTGCTTTAACTCTTGCATATCTAAAGGAATTACAGCTTTCAGGAGCCGTAGAGTTAAGATTGTCTACTGAAGTTGTTGATATTAATCGGCCTAATGGAAAATCATGGCGACTTTCTTTGGTCGGTAATAGAAGTGAGTATTACGTAGAGACGCCATTCGTTTTCCTGGGAGCAGGTGGAGGCGCATTGTCTTTATTGCAGAGATCAGGTATTCCCGAGGGGAAGTCTTATGGAGGTTTCCCTGTTAGTGGGCAATGGTTGGTTTGTAATGATCAAAGCCTTGCGGCAATGCACAATGCAAAGGTTTACGGGAAAAGTGCAATAGGTGCTCCTCCAATGTCAGTTCCTCATTTGGATACACGATGGATAAAAGGTAAGAGGTCTCTGTTATTTGGACCATTTGCTGGCTTTAATACTAAGTTTTTAAAAAATGGTTCAAGTTTTGATTTTTTTAGGACCATTAAACTTTCTAATGCTTTGCCTTTGATACAAGCTGGATTTAAAAATACTGATTTAATTAATTATCTTCTTGGCCAGCTTCAGCTAGATCATTCTGATCGAATTAATGCATTAAAGGAGTTCTTCCCTCAGGCCAATTCCGATGATTGGACATTATCAATTGCTGGGCAGAGAGTACAGATTATTAAGATGACAAAAGACGGAGGAACGTTGAAATTGGGAACTGAAGTGGTCGCCTCTTCAGATGGATCTCTGGCAGCCTTGTTAGGTGCCTCTCCGGGTGCGAGCACAGCGGTGTCAATTATGTTAGAAGTCTTACAAAGTTGCTGGAGTGAGAAAATGTCTACTGAGCTTTGGCAACAGAGATTAAAAAAACTTTTGCCAAGTTTTGGGAAGGAGCTTGTCTCTGATGAAACCTTATTGGGTAAACTTCGACATCGGAGCAATTCTTTGCTTGGATTGAGATAGGTGATTAGCCAAGACTTTCTTAAACGGGATATTTGTTCCCTTATTCCACAAACTGCCAGAGCAGCCATTTTAGTGAAGTGAAATCAAATGACTGATGTACCCGTTTCAAAATTGAGAAATTTCTGCATAATTGCTCATATTGATCATGGCAAATCAACTTTGGCAGATCGACTGTTGCAGGAAACAGGAACTGTTTCTTCTAGAGATATGCAGGAGCAGTTTTTAGACAATATGGATCTTGAGAGAGAGCGGGGAATCACCATTAAACTCCAAGCTGCAAGAATGAATTACTCTGCAAGTGATGGTGAAGATTATGTTCTTAATTTAATTGATACTCCCGGTCATGTTGATTTCTCTTATGAAGTAAGCCGATCATTGCAAGCATGTGAGGGAGCTTTGTTAGTTGTTGATGCAAGTCAAGGTGTTGAAGCTCAAACTTTGGCAAATGTTTATTTAGCCTTAGAAAATGATTTGGAGATCATTCCTGTTTTAAATAAAGTTGACCTTCCAGGATCTGATCCTGAACGAATTAAGAAAGAAATAGAATCAATTATTGGTTTAGATACGTCTAATGCTATTGCATGCTCTGCGAAAACAGGTGCAGGTATTGTAGATATTCTGCAGGCTGTAGTTGATAGAATCCCACCACCTCAAGATCGTTTGTCTGAACCTACTCAAGCCTTGATCTTTGATTCTTACTATGATCCATATAGAGGTGTTATTGTCTATTTCCGTGTGCTTACAGGAAGCATCTCAACCAGAGACAAAGTTCTTTTAATGGCTAGCAAGAAGAGCTATGAACTTGATGAAATTGGAATAATGGCGCCTGATCAAGTTAAAGTAGATGACTTGCATGCAGGAGAAGTGGGTTATTTAGCAGCGTCTATTAAGGCAGTTTCAGACGCTCGAGTCGGTGACACCATTACATTGCTAAATCAACCAGCTGAAGAGCCTTTGCCAGGCTATACAGAAGCAAAGCCTATGGTCTTTTGTGGCTTGTTTCCTATAGATGCAGACCAATATCCAGACTTAAGAGAAGCATTAGAGAAGCTGCAACTTTCAGATGCTGCTTTGAAGTATGAACCTGAAACAAGTAGTGCAATGGGCTTTGGTTTCCGTTGTGGATTCCTTGGCCTGCTTCATATGGAAATAGTTCAAGAAAGGTTAGAGCGGGAATATGATCTTGAATTAATTGTTACGGCTCCATCCGTTATTTATCAGGTCAATATGATTGATGGAGAGATGCGTCTAATTGACAACCCAGCAACTTTGCCTGATCCACAGAAGCGTGAATCAATAGAAGAACCATATGTTCGTATTGAGATCTATGCACCTAATGACTATAACGGGACCTTAATGGGTTTATGTCAAGACCGACGAGGTGACTTTGTTGATATGAAATTTATAACTACTGACCGAGTTACTCTTATTTATGAGATTCCCTTAGCGGAGGTTGTTACAGATTTCTTTGATCAAATGAAGAGCCGTACTAAAGGATATGCTTCTATGGAATACCATTTAATTGGTTATCGAAAGAATGATCTTGTACGACTCGACGTATTAATTAATGCAGAACGAGCTGACCCCTTAACAACGATTGTTCATCGGGATAAAGCTTATAGCGTAGGAAGAGGGTTGGTGGAAAAACTAAAGGAACTAATCCCAAAACAGCAATTTAAAATACCTTTGCAGGCTTCTATTGGGAGTAGAGTTATAGCAAGTGAAAGTATTAGTGCTTTGCGAAAGGATGTTTTAGCGAAATGCTATGGAGGAGATATATCACGTAAGAAAAAATTACTTAAGAAACAAGCTAAGGGTAAGAAAAGGATGAAATCAATGGGAAAAGTAGACGTGCCGCAAGAGGCCTTTATGGCAGTTCTTAAATTGAATCAAAAAACATAAGATTCTTCAAATCTTGAGCTCTCTATTTATTGAGAGTTGAACGTAGAAGTCTTATGAAGACTTTGTTAATAGAAGAGTCGAGGATTGTGAATGGGAAACGCTAGGTTTAGAAGTTTCTTTGTTGCCTAGATTTGACCATATCAAGGATATAAGGATTACTATCCCCACAGCTATAGTCAATTCTCCAACTGTTAGACCTTGGTTTTTGTAATTCATGTTGGTTTTTTCTTCATATATATCTAAGCGCTAGTGGAAAATATTTTCTACCTTTTAGTATGATTTTTATAATTGAGTTTTTTAATTTGAGATATTTTTCAGCTTTTAAAAAACAAAACTCTAGAAAGCTTTCAGTCAGAATGGCTATTTGGGGAAGTTGGTTGTTGGGGGTTTACCTAATGGTTGCTTTGCTTACACCACTTTTGATTAGGGTAGGATTTTTACCTGATGGTCAGCTTGGTTTGAATAGTCCTATGTATGCACCACCTTCTCTTGACCATTGGTGTGGAACTGATCGTCTTGGTAGAGATGTTTGTGTGAGAACACTACAGGGTACAGGTGTCGCACTTCAAGTCGTTTTTTTAGCAGTTTCGCTTGCTGTTCTCATTGGCGTCCCTGTAGGACTTTTCAGTGGTTACGCAGGTGGCGTTGTAGATCGCATCATGGTCCTCATAATGGAGACTTTATATACAGTTCCAGTCCTTTTGCTTTCAGTCGTGATTGCATTTGTGTTAGGACGTGGAATTTTAAATGCAGCAATTGCATTATGTGTTGTATATATACCTCAGTACTTTCGTGTTGTTAGGAATCAAACTGGGCAAGTAAAAACAGAGTTATATGTTGAAGCTGCTAGAGCAATGGGTGCAGGCCCTTTATGGGTAATGAGAAGATATCTTTTCAAGAATGTTCTCACATCTGTCCCTGTACTGTTGACCTTAAATGCTGCTGATGCAGTTTTGGTGTTAGGTGGACTTGGATTCCTTGGCCTTGGCTTGCCTGAAACTATTCCGGAATGGGGGAGCGATTTGAATATGGCTCTAGATGCTGTCCCTGTCGGTATTTGGTGGACAGCCCTTTACCCAGGGATGGCAATGTTTGGATTAGTTCTTTCTTTATCTTTGCTAGGTGAAGCCTTAGAAGATTTAATTTGTGATAGTTAGAGGTTATTGAAGAAGATCTTAGACATTATGAGACTTTTGGAACGCATGAATTAACAACGA
The DNA here is from genome assembly GCA_003214695.1 of Prochlorococcus sp. AG-412-P08. Lineage (GTDB taxonomy): Bacteria > Cyanobacteriota > Cyanobacteriia > PCC-6307 > Cyanobiaceae > Prochlorococcus_E. Next base: position 149,101 of record QCLI01000001.1, on the reverse strand, counting down.
AATTTCTTTGTCCTAGGAAGATTTTCCATGATTTCTCCAACCGGATTCAACTTTGGATAGTCACGACCATGGCTTTTACACCAATTCGCCACCTCAGGATAGCACCATTCAAATAGAGTTTTATTGTACAAAGCCTCACTTATGTTTTCTCTTGAATCTAAATGGCTTCCCTCTTGTTCACGTTGCCTTAATGCTTCAAATAGTAATGCAGCGGAAGCTACTGATACATTAAGAGATTGAACCATCCCTCTCATAGGTATAAAAATAGACTCATCTACTAACATGGATGCTGATTTGCTTAACCCCCACTTTTCGGCTCCCATTACAAATGCTGTTGGCCCTCTGTAATCAAACATGCGATAATCTTTCGCATTTTCATTAAGATTAGTTCCATATAGTTTGAATCCCATCCCTTTTAGATATTTGATTGCCACTTCTATATTTTTATGCCTATTTAACTTAACCCATTTTTGACTTCCTTGAGCAGTGCTGTTGAAGGTAGGTATTCTATTCTCCTTGAAAACCGCATGTGCTTCCAGAACACCAATAGCATCACAGGTCCTAAGAATTGCTGATAGGTTGTGAGGCTTTTCTATCTCTTCAGTAAGGATTGTTAGATTGGACATTCGACGTTCCAAAACCGATTTGATTCTCTTAAATCGCCGCGGGAGTAAAGGCATGAAATTAAAATCGTTTTTTAAAGAACATTTGACTTAGAGCAATTCTTTTAAGGGGAGAAGACCTTGAAATCAAGAAGGACTTATTTTTTAGTACGAACTTGGTGACAATTATTCATTCGCCAAGAAAAATCTTGAATTAACTACTTTAATAGTAACTTGGTATATAGACTTTTACTAAAGGAGTCCAGGAATTATTTCTGAAGAGAAATTTACTAAAGGTTTATTATCTAGAACTGCAGCATGGAAGGCCCTTCGATCTGTTGCTGGTGGTACTTTCTCTGATGTGGCTATAGAATATGCCTTTAGCAAATATGACTTAAGCGTAGTTGATAGAGCATTGGCAACTGAGTTAGTGTGTGGCTCGATCCGTCATCGTCAGCAATTGGATGACTGGATTGACTATCTCGCAAACATTCCATCACTTAAGCAGCCACCCCTGCTTCGTTGGTTGTTGCATGTAGGACTTTATCAAATTTTCTACATGGATAGGGTCCCTGTCTCAGCGGCTGTGAATACCACTGTGCAAATAGCAAAGGAGAATCATTTAGGACGTCTAGCTCCTGTGGCTAATGCTCTTTTGAGAAAAGCAGCTAAGGCTCATATAACAGGTGAGACAATTCCAATATCAAAATTTATTGACGAGCAGTTATCTCAAAAGTATTCGATACCTCTTTGGCTTGGCAAAGAGTTGATTCGATGGAAGGGTGAGGAGGCTGCATTGACAATTGCTGAGGCATCAAACAAGACGCCTGCAATTGATTTAAGAATCAATTGCCAACGTTCAAGTGTTGAAAATGCTCAGGAGAAATTGAGAAAAGGTGGGATAGAAAGTAGCTTGATTGCAGGATGCCCTTATGGCCTAACTATTCGATCTGGGGGAGGTGATCTACGTAATTGGCCTGGCTATCAAGAAGGAGAATGGTCTGTTCAAGATCGCTCTTCTCAATGGATCGCCCCTCTTTTATCAGCAAAACCAGGTGAGAGCATCCTTGACGCTTGTGCAGCTCCAGGAGGGAAAACAAGTCATCTGTCAGAATTGGTGAATGATGAAGGTGAAATTTGGGCTGTTGATTCCTCTTCTAAACGATTAGAGAAAACTAAGATAAACCTTACTCGTCTTGGTTTGAATAGCGTTAATTTTCTTTTTGCGGACGCATCAACTCTTTCAACTCGTAAGCCATCATGGAAAGGCTACTTCCAAAAGATTTTGTTGGATGCTCCATGCTCTGGGTTAGGAACATTGGCGCGGAATCCTGATTTAAGGTGGAGGATAACGCCTGATAAAATAAAAGAATTAGTGAGGCTCCAGAGCAAACTGTTGGAAGGAATGTTGCCTTTGTTAAGACCTGGCGGAATGATTGTTTATTCCACTTGTACGATTAACCCTGATGAGAACTCTAAACAAATTGAAAATTTCATTTCAAATCAACAGTGCTTACGACTTAGGTATCAGAAACAATTATGGCAAGGTGAGGCACATGGCGGCGATGGCTTTTATGCTGCAATCATCGATCTACATGCGTAGCTAAAAAAATCATTCAGGAGAATTAGTTTTCAGATTAGAATGGGAGGGACGTTTAGGAAATCTTCTAATTTCCATATTAATGCTGACCTTGTTCATAAATTGTTTCCAGGTAAAAGCAGCATCGCCACTATTGACTTTACTTTCTTCGTTATTGTCATTCCCAAGCCAAACCCCAGTTGTTAACTGAGGGATAGATCCAATGAACCAAAGGTCACGATTTCCTTCCGAAGTGCCTGTTTTCCCAGCAACTTGTCTATCTTCGAGGGAAGCTGCTGTACCTGATCCGTATAAAACTACTTGCTGTAACATCCAGTTCATCCTATCGGCTATTTCGGTGGAGATAGCTCTGCTAACTTCCCCGTCATTATGACTCCATAGAAGATCGTTAGTGGGGCCTCTTATTTCTTCAATCGCGGATGGTTGATTATATAAGCCTCTATTGGTAATACCAGCATAAGCAGCAGTCATATTCAAGACTGTTTCCTCATATGCACCAATGGCTAAGGGATAATAGTATTCAAGTTCTCTTTCCTTCCCTACACCGAACTTGTTAGCAGTAGTTATTACCTTCTCAAACCCTACCTTTGCTAGCAAGTCAACGGCAATTGTATTTAATGAATTGGTGAATGCTTCAGTTATGGAGACTTCTCCAAAATATAAGTTTCCAAAGTTCTTAGGACAATACCCATACCAACACCTAGGCGTATCAAAGAGAAGATCTTCAGGCGAATAGCCTTCAGTGAGTGCTGCTAGATAAGGGAAAATCTTAAATGTTGACCCTGGTGACCTTAGAGCTTGGAAGGCTCTGTTGAATTGATTTTTGCTATAGTCTCTTCCGCCTACAAGTACTCTGATTAGTCCGCTACTAGGTTGAATCGAAACAATTGCTACTTCAGTATTGATTGCTCTTTGATTGCTGATGACCTCTTTGGCTATTTCTTGCCAATCAAGAATGAGACTAGTTTTAACTTTCAACCCTCCTACTTCTATCTCCTCTTTTGATAAAAGTTGAGGAAGGACTTGCTCTACAAAGTCTGTAAAGAAAGGAGCCTTGCTTCTTAGATATTTAGGGATTGCTGGTTGTAGCTTTAATGGCTTAGCTAACGCCTCCGATAGTTCTGAGTCTGAGATGAAGTTCTCCATTCTCATTTTATAAAGTACAACCGACCTACGTTTGAGTGCTAGGTCACTATTAACTAAAGGGGAGTATAAAGATGGTGCTGGTGCTAATCCAGCTATTAGAGCAATTTCTTCAAGTGTTAACAAGGCAGGTGTTTTTTTAAAGTAGACCCAAGCTGCATCTGAAATACCATAAGCATTAGAGCCAAGATAGACATTGTTTAGATATTGTTCGATGATCTCTTCTTTCGTTAGATTTCTTTCTAGCTTGAAAGCAAGAGCCATTTCTTTGAGTTTTCTCTGAATAGTCTTGTTTTGATTTAGAAAGACCATTCTTGCTAACTGTTGTGTGATAGTGCTTCCACCTTCAACGATTGCCATTTCTTTAACATTGCGTATTACTGCTCTGCTTATGCTCCAAAAGTCAACACCGTTGTGCTTATAGAAACGTCTATCTTCTGATGCTATAAAAGCATTTTTGATAATTTCAGGGATTGTTCCCGATGCCATTTTTTCACGGGTTGCTGGTCCTAGTTTTTGAATAATCTCTCCTTTAGATGCAAATATTTGGATTGTTCCTGGCCTATTGAATCTACTAACCTTACTGGCAGGAGGAAGCTTTGAGTCTATTGACTTACTGATAATATTTTCTGTTATCGCTATACTTGAACCCAAAATGAATCCGCTTGTTGCTAACAATAAGTATTTTTGAACTTTTGAATGCACTAAATATTGATAAGTGAGCTATGCCCAATAGCTATGGCCGTTACAAGCATTCCTAGTATAAGAAAAGGTTGAGCACTTGCCTGGTATTTTACATCAAATGCGAGAGGATCCCTTAGTAACCAGATGTCTTGGAAAGTGATTTGTGGAACAATTAGTAAGACTAAAATGACTGAAGCTAGATGTTGTCCAATGATTATTAGTACCCCTACCATCGCTAATTGAAAGATATTAATCATTCCAGCACTAATAAAACTTGCATTCCTGATACCAAAGACTACTGGGAGAGAGTTCAACCCTAATTCTCTGTCTCCTTCGACACTCTTGAAATCATTAATTACTGCTATCCCTAAGCCTGCCAGGCTGTAAGCCAAAGTTAATAAAGCTGTTGTCCAGGTGAGTTGTCCAAAAAGAGCTTGTCCAGCCCACCACGGTAGAGCTATATAACTTGCTCCAAGAGCATAATTACCTAGCCAGCCATTTTGTTTGAGTTTTAATGGAGGTGCAGAATATATATAGCTAACAAAAGAACCGCCAAGGGCTAGTAAGAATACTGTTGGAGTTGAATGTCCTGCCCAAGTATCAAGGCCATATGCAAAAGCAAGACCTGCTCCTAAAAGAGCCCAGATTTGTAATCTTACTTGTGTTAGAGATATAGCGCCAGAGGGAATCGGACGACTAGGCTCATTGATAGCATCAATCTCCCTGTCATAGTAATCGTTAATAGTTTGTGTGTAGCCCGTTAGGAGAGGACCACTCATGACCATACAAGCTATGGATGCAAGAACATTACTTATATCCCAATGGTAATTACCACTTGCCGCAGCACCACAAATAACTCCCCAAAGCAAAGGTATCCATGTAATGGGCTTCATTAACTGCAGACGCAGTTTCCAGATGTTGGTTGTTTCAGAGCCTCCTTTTATTCCTAGAAGCTGACGGGTATCACTCACTTTTCTATCCCTCACCCACGTCCGACTTCACTTTCAAAGAACCAATTCTTAGTTCCATCAGCAAGCTTCAAGACAACTCCCACACCACCTCCGTCGGTCATCTTGTAATCCATTACAGTGGCACGAGGATCAGAAGAAATCTTTTGGACCAAATTACCTGATATCCGATCTTTAACTTTATTAAGATCAATCTTGACCCTTGATCCTATTTTTGTAAGGTTTGCTGACTGGGGCATGATCTGCAAGGCTTGAGCTGTGGGGCAACCCTAACAGTCGTTGTACATTAATTTGAAGTTTATGGTCGCTCTTCGCTTAATACCTTGTCTTGATGTTGCAAATGGACGGGTTGTTAAAGGTGTTAATTTTGTTGGCTTGAGGGATGCTGGAGACCCTGTAGAACTGGCTTGTCGGTATAGCAATGAGGGGGCAGATGAGTTGGTTTTTTTAGATATAGCGGCTAGCCATGAAGCAAGAGCAACATTACTTGATATAGTTCGGCGCACTGCAGAGTCAGTAACTATTCCGTTTACAGTTGGGGGTGGGATCAGCTCTATTGAAGGAATTAAAGAGCTCCTAAGAGCAGGAGCTGACAAAATTAGCCTTAATTCATCTGCAGTTAGGGAACCTGAACTGATAAGTAAAGGAGCAAGTCAATTTGGGAGTCAGTGTATTGTTGTAGCAATTGATGCTAAGCGTAGGTCTCAGTCGACTCTTGGCTGGGATGTTTATGTGAATGGCGGTAGAAAGAATACTGGCTTAGATGCTTTGTCTTGGGCTAATGAGGTGTGTGCTTTAGGTGCTGGAGAAATACTTTTAACTTCAATGGATGGTGATGGAACTCAAAAGGGTTATGACTTGGACTTAACACGAACTATTGCTGATTCAGTAACTATTCCAGTAATTGCTTCTGGAGGCGCAGGATGTTTAGAGCATGTTTACCAAGCTTTTAATGAAGGTAATGCTTCAGCGGCTTTATTAGCTTCTCTTTTACATGATCAGGATTTAAGCATTGAACAAATAAAAAGTTACCTTTTACAAAAGAATTTATTAATAAGACCACTTGAATATTGAAGAATTTTTAAGATCAAATCAATTGAGAATTGAAAAATATTGAGCAAACTTTTTCTTTTTATAGAACTTCTTTAAGTGAAACCTCGAGATCCCAAATCAGTTAAGAAATTATTTGAGTCTATTTCTCATAAATATGACTTCCTTAATGATCTTTTTAGTTTCGGCCTTCATCGACTTTGGAAAAAGCAATTGTTGTCCTTGCTAGAACCTTCCTCAGGTCAAGACTGGATAGATCTTTGCTGCGGAACAGGTGACTTAAGTTTCGCTTTGGCGAAATTAGTGCAACCATTTGGGAGTGTTTTGGGTGTTGATTTTTCTGATTCCCAAATTGAGCATGCTCGAAAACGCTCTTTTGCAGATCCATCTTTATCGATTTCCTGGCTAAAAAAGGACGTACTTAATACAGGCCTGCCGTCTGCTTCTTTTGATGGTGTGATAATGGCCTATGGGTTACGCAATCTTGAAGATCCAGAGGCTGGCTTAAAAGAAATCCATAGACTTTTGAAACCTGGATCTCAAGCAGGGGTTTTAGATTTTAATCACCCAACCGAAGGTTCGAAAACTTCTTATTTTCAAAAATTCTATTTACGTAGAGTAGTAGTACCGATTGCCTCATTGATGGGTTTGAGGAATGAATACGCTTATTTGGAGGAGAGCTTGAAGAATTTTCCAAAAGGAGATATTCAAATGAAAATTGCAATGAAAATAGGATTTAAGGAGGCTCGCTACCAACTTCTCCTAGGAGGACAAATGGGGATTTTGTTATTAACTGCATAAATGAAAGTTATACGGTTGTTTGCTCTAACTGGAGAGATCTTTCCTTCGGCACAGCCCGCACTTTTTCCATAGAGAGATCTCACCGGCAGGAGAAGGAGCCTTGCATATTGGACAAATTGTTTTCCCGTGAACGTCCCATCTGCTTGGATGATTAGCCCATATAACTTTTTCGTCTTCCTTAAGAAGTGTTTTTTGCGGGTAGTATTGCTTGATTCTTAGATCCTTGATGATGTGGCCTTGTGCCCTAAGTGCAGCTATTAATTGATTTCGGTTGAAAATTAATGCTTGTCTCCATTGGGGATGTTGAGCTCCAACAGTTAGGACTCCGCCTTGAAAAGTTAAAGGCTTGCAGTGGGGTGAAAGCTTGTCTCCAGCTATCTTGGACCAGTCTTGCCATAATGCTGCAACATTTTTGTTTTGTTTCCATTCAGTTTTTAATTGATTAAGGCAATTTGATAAAGAAGAAGGTTTTTTATTTGATTCTTCCAATTTATAGAGGGGGGATAATCAGAATGTCTAACTTGCTAAGTCTAAGTTTAAGTTTTCCTGAGTTTTTTAATCTTGTGAATATCTTAGGGGCTCACATTAGAAAAGTCTTCCTGTTAATTAAAGGCATGATATGTATGGGAGAAGTGGAAAAAATATGTTTAAAGTAATAGCTCAATAGTCTTTAAAATCTTAAAAGTTTCCAAGATGAGGAATCATTCTTCATGGACTGGTGCAGCTCCGATTGCATCGCTGAATAGGCAAACTGAGGGATTAAAAGAATCATGGCACTTTAGATGGAAGCCTGTTTGTGGGAGCACTGAATTAGAACTAGCAAGGTGGCTGAAGAGTCGGCGAAGTGCAGTGAATAATCCAAAAGCTTTTTTTGCTGGAAGGCAGTCTCATGGAAAAGGCCAAAGAGGACGTATCTGGGATTCTCCCTTGGGGGGGGTTTGGTTGAGTGCTGCTCTTCCATGCAAAAACTTGGATCAATATCAATCAGCAGGTTTATTTGGACTTGGCGTTGCTGTGGCTTTGGCTAATAGATTAGAGGAAAGTAACATTCCAGTTCGAATTAAGTGGCCTAATGATTTGTTGGTGGATGGGAAAAAACTAGCAGGATTCTTGCCCCGTGTTGCTTATCGAGGACAAATGCCAATTTTGATGTGTATTGGGATTGGTTTAAATGTATGTAACCCAGTACCTCCAGAAGGCGCATCTTTGTCTGAGCTCTTCCCTTTACATAGACCTTCAAGTTTGCAATGGTCTTTAGAAGTCCTTATGGCTATTGAAAAAGCCTCATGCCTTTTGATGAGACCTGAATATCTTTGCAAAGAGGGGGAGAGATTACTTTGGAAAAAACAAATCAAAAAGGTTGATTCAGAGGAAACTTGGTCTATTCAAGGCTTAGACCTTTCTGGACAGCTAAAGGTATGCAATGGAATTAGAGAGGAAACTTGGAATCGCTGGATCTGAGTAAGTGTCCTTTTTAGGAAACTTTGATAATTCTCCCGTCTTTGAAAAGAGCCCTTCTTTTTGCTCTGACGGCCACTTCATCCTCATGTGTAACAAGTACTAGAGTTATTCCTTGGGTATGTAAATCATCGAACAAATTAAGGACATCTTCAGTAGTGTTTGAATCAAGAGCACCCGTAGGCTCGTCTGCAAGAAGAAGGGAAGGTTTATTAATGATTGCTCTAGCTATTGCAACACGCTGTTGTTGCCCACCGGAAAGTTGATTTGGACGGTTATTCATCCTGTCTGTTAAACCTACTCTCTTCAAAGCTGCCACGGCTAACTCTTTCCTTTCAGAAAGGGGAATGCAGGCATAAAGCAGTGGGAGCATTACATTCTCTAGAGCTGTCGCGTCTTGTAATAAGTGAAATTGCTGAAAAACAAAACCAAGCTCTTGGTTGCGAAGGTCAGCAAGGGCATCATCTGTTAGTTTCTCAACGGAATTACCATTAAGTTCGTATTTACCAAAGGTTGGTCTATCCAGACAACCAATAATGTTCATGGCAGTACTCTTCCCAGAACCACTTGCTCCCATCACAGCCAAATAGTCCCCTTGATGTACTTCTAGGTTCAAATTATCTAGTGCTTTTACTTCTAAAGAACCTTCCCCATAAAGCTTGCTTACATTTGAAAGCTTTGCAATAAGATTACTCAAAGCGTTTACCCTAAGCTTCCTTGGTTGGATGCGAATGCTAGAGCCTCTTGAAAAATAGGAGTTCCTGCCACAGCGTTATTTGCCCATTTGAATAATGGATTTGAGAGAACACCACCTATTGCAGTAGCAAACAAACAAGTTAAAAGAGCAAATCGAAGAGTTGGCATGCCAACAGAGGTCCATTGAATTAAGGGATAAGCTTTTACAAGTTCTGATGCTTCTTGAGGTTCTTTTACTACCATCATTTTGATAACAGAAATATAGTAATAAATGGAGACCACAGAGGTCACAAGCCCTACTATCACTAATAAATACTGTCCGTCAGCCCAGCCAGCAAAGAAAAGATATATCTTTCCAAAGAAACCAATCATCGGAGGGATACCGCCTAAAGAAAGCAGGCAAAGGCTCAAGCCTAGGGTTATTAATGGATCTTTTTGATATAAACCAGCGTAATCAGCAATTTTATCGCTACCTGTCCTCAGAGAGAAAAGAATAATACAGGCAAAAGCACCAAGATTCATAAAGAGGTAGGCAGCCATATAAAGAATCATTGCTGCATAGCCTTCTTCAGTACCACAAACAAGCCCAATCATCACAAAACCAGCTTGCCCAATCGAGCTATAAGCAAGCATTCGTTTCATTGATGTTTGAGCAAGCGCAACGACATTCCCCAACGTCATGCTCAAAACTGCCAAGACAGTAAAAAGTAGTTTCCATTGAACATCGAAGACATTAAAACAGCCAACTAAAAGTCGTACTGCTAGGGCAAAACCTGCAGCTTTAGATCCAACTGAAAGAAATGCAACTACTGGAGTGGGAGACCCTTCATAAACATCTGGAGTCCATTGATGAAAAGGAACTGCTGCTATCTTGAAAGCTACTGTGGCTAGAATGAAAACAAGGGCTAAAGCGGCTAAAGGTTTGGGACTAACTTGGAGTGCAATCCCAATACTTTCTAAACTGGTTGAACCACTTATTCCGTAAAGCAAAGATGCTCCGTACAGAAAAACTGCAGCGGCAGCAGAACCAACAAGTAAATATTTCAGAGCTGCTTCAGAACTTTTAGCGTCACGTTTTAAATAGCCAGCTAGTAGATAACTCGCTACTGACAGAGTTTCAAGTGATATGAAAACGCTTATTAAGTCTGTAGATCCACATAAAAGCATTGCCCCAAGAGTCGCTGCTAGAAGGATTGCAGCATATTCTCCAATTGGACTTCCACTCTGGTCAGCGTATCTCCAACTGATTAGTAATGAGATGAGAGTTGAGAGTGCTACAACACCTCTAAATGCAATTGAGAAATTATCAACTATAAATGCACCTAAAAATGCTGATTCTGGAATCCCATTCCACTGGAAAGAGAGAACTAATAATGCAGATCCTAGGCCTGCATAGCAAATGGGGGGGGACCATCTCTTTGCTGTCTTTTCCCCGGCAAGATCAACTAATAATGTGCCAATTAAGGCTAAAAGCACAAAACCCTCAGGGAGAATTGCTTTTGCATTGAGAGAAAGGTTTAGTAAATCTTCAGGAACAGGCATTGACTGGTTCGCTAAAAATAGAAGATTACCCGTGTTGGGCATAGTGGTTTTGCCAGAAAAGACCTAACTTTTTAACTCTAGCCATGTTATGAATTATGCCTCAGTTATTAATTTGGTCTATGCATTTTGGTGGTTGATGCGATAAAGATAAAGATGAGTATAGAGTTATTTGTTCGCCTGTGGCGCACACATTGGTCATCGTAGAGAGTCCTACTAAGGCAAGAACTATAAAAAGCTTCTTGCCTAAAGGCTTTCAAGTTATTGCCTCAATGGGGCATGTTAGAGATCTGCCTAAGGGAGCCAGTGAAATACCGGCTTCTAAGAAAAAAGAAAAATGGTCAAGGATTGGTGTGAATGCATCAGCAGATTTTGAACCTTTATACGTGGTTCCAAAAGATAAGAAGAAAGTCGTTAGAGAACTTAAATCTGCGTTAAAGGATGCGAAAGAACTCTTGCTAGCAACTGATGAAGACCGAGAAGGAGAAAGTATTAGTTGGCATTTATTGGAACTTTTGCAGCCAAAAATTCCTACAAAAAGAATGGTTTTTCATGAAATTACTAAACAAGCAATTACAAAAGCCCTCGAAAAACCAAGAGATTTAGATATGGAATTGGTCCATGCTCAAGAAACGAGAAGGATCCTTGATCGTTTAGTTGGTTATACCTTGTCACCTTTGTTATGGAAGAAAGTTGCATGGGGTCTATCCGCTGGCCGCGTTCAATCAGTCTCGGTAAGACTCTTGGTTAAACGTGAAAGAGAAAGAAGGGCTTTCAAAAGAGCAAGTTATTGGGACTTGAAAACTATTCTTGAAAAAGAAAAGAACCCTATAGAAGCACGTTTAATTAGTTTTAAAGATAAGAAAATCGCTAATGGAAGTGATTTTGATGAGAAGACAGGAGAACTTAAAAAAACATCTAAAGCGAATTTGCTTAAAGAAATGGAAGCGAAAGAGCTTGCTAAAGAAGTCGCAAAAGATAAGTGGACAGTAAAGTCAGTAGATAAAAAACCAACTCTTAGAAAGCCTGTACCGCCATTCACTACAAGTACCCTGCAACAAGAAGCTAATCGCAAGTTAAGGCTTTCAGCTAGAGAAACGATGCGATGTGCTCAAGGCTTATATGAACGAGGCTTTATTACATACATGAGAACTGACTCAGTGAGTCTTTCTCAGCAAGCAATAAGTGCAGCTCGAGAATGTGTTGAGAATCGGTATGGGAAAGAGTACTTAAGTGAATCTCCAAGACAGTTCAGGTCTAGTGCTAGGAATGCGCAAGAAGCTCATGAGGCAATTAGACCTGCAGGCGAAACCTTCAAGGCTCCAAAGGATACAACCTTAAATGGCCGGGACTTGGCTTTATACGAATTAATTTGGAAGCGAACTGTTGCTAGCCAAATGGCTGAAGCTCGTTTGACAATGCTTTCTGTTGATATAAAAGTCAGTAATGCTATCTTTCGAGCAACTGGAAAGAATATTGACTTCCCAGGCTTTTTCCGAGCATATGTTGAGGGCAGTGATGATCCAGAAGCTGCTTTAGAAGGGCAAGAGGTTCTATTGCCTAATGTTTCAGTTGGAGATGAACTTTTTGCAAAGACAGTAGATGCCATTGCTCATGAGACCAAACCTCCGGCTAGGTATAGTGAAGCCTCTTTGGTTAAAACTCTGGAAAAGGAAGGAATTGGTAGGCCTTCTACTTATGCAAGCATCATTGGAACGATTGTTGACAGAGGCTATGCATCTTTAAATACCAATTCCCTAGCTCCTACTTTTACTGCATTCGCTGTTACCTCTCTCTTGGAAGAGCATTTCCCAGATTTGGTTGATACAACTTTTACAGCTAGAATGGAATCTTCTCTTGATGAGATCTCTTCTGGTTCAGTTGAGTGGTTGCCCTATCTAGAAGCTTTTTATAAAGGTAGTAAAGGTTTAGCAGCTCAGGTAGATAAGAGAGAGGGGGATATTGATGGAAAGGCTTATAGAAAGGTTGACCTAGAGGGAATACCTTGCACAGTTCGAATTGGATCTAATGGACCTTGGCTTGAGGGGAAGCGGATTAATGAAGATGGTGAAGAAGTTGATGCTAAGGGCAACTTGCCAATGGATATTACTCCAGGAGACCTTGATAGCGAGAAAGTTAAACAAATTCTCGATGGACCATCGGATCTAGGCTTACATCCAGAGACTGGAGAGAAAGTGTATCTTCGCTTTGGTCCATGGGGACCGTTCGTTCAGTTAGGTGAGGCAATTGATAAAGATCAAAAGCCTCGAAGAGCATCTATCCCTAAAGACATAAAAACAGAGGAAGTATCATTGACTGATGCTGTTAAGCTTTTGAGTTTGCCTCGCTTGCTGGGTAGTCACCCTGATGGTGGAAAGGTTGAAGCTCGTACTGGGCAATTCGGACCTTATGTTGTTTGGGACAAAGAGGATGGCGAAAAACCAGATAATCGTTCTTTGAAAAAAGAAGATGATGTGTATCAGATTGATTTAAAAAGAGCTCTTGAATTATTAGCCATTCCAAAGCTTGGTAGAGGGGGGAGAATGGCACTTAGAGATTTAGGAAGACCAAAAGATGAGGAAGAAAATATACATGTTTATAATGGCCCATATGGGATTTATGTGAAACAAGGAAAGATAAATGCATCTTTACCTAAAGGTATGGAGGCTGATGATGTCACTCTTGAAGAGGCAGTTAAATTATTAGAAGAAAAGAAATCAAGCAAGAAAGCTCCTCGAGCAAAGAAAAAGAAATCTAAAACAGCTTCAAGTAAGAAGACTACTTCAACCACAAAGTCAGGCAGATTGCGGGCAAGCGCTGTGAAAATTGTTAAGACTAAAGATTAATTAATGAATATTTTCAAGGCACAACTTGTTGGTGACTTTTTGAAAATACTATTATTACCAATCTGCTTTTTCATGCTTCAAGCATGTTCAGATTCTCAGTTTGAGAAGAGACTTGCTGATAGTTTTGATACTCCTTTGAAAGCAGATATTTCTTTAGACAAAGCCGAGGATCCTAAATCTAATGCATCCTCTTCTATTGAAGAAATTAAGGATTCCGATGTGCGGCAGGCTCGAGAGGTTAAACCTAAAAAACAATTAAAAACTTCTCTTAGAAGGTCTAAGAAATTTACTCCACATCCTTATCGAATTATCATTCAATTGTCTGGTACAAACCCTTCTGCTCCAGCAGAAGCAGTTACAACAATTTTAAGGAATGCTGGTGTGGTTTTTGAAATTGAGAAAATAGAACGTCTTGACGGAAGTCCTTCATTTAATAATTCACCTAACAGGTAAATATTTTGCTGAAATTTAAGAAATCACGCATTTCACCAAAATCTAACTCTAGGAAGCCTCTTACTTCGAGGCAAGCGATTCAATTAGTCGAAACATCTTATTTGACTGCCGCTTCAGCATTAATCTGGATAGCTCTTTATTATCTGCCAATAGGTGCAGCTTTCTTCCGGCTTGCGTTGCCTTTGCCTTTGGCGCTTTTGCAAGTAAGAAGAGGTTTGTCTTCTGGACTGGAAGGGACTGCTCTTCTGGTAATGCTTTTAATGGCACTGATGGGACCCATTAGAGGTCCATTGGTTTTGTTCCCGTATGGTTTTCTAGCGCTTTGGCTTGGCTGGAGTTGGCTTAAGGGCTTTAGTTGGTGGTTGAGCTGGGCGGTAGGTGTTTTCATTGGGACAATAGGCTTTATTAGTAGAGTTTTCTTACTTTCTTTTTTGGTTGGTGAGAACCTGTGGGTTGTTGTTACTAGAGCAGGTTTTTTGTTACTCGAAAGAATTATAGATTTATTTAATTTGCCACTTATTCCAGACTTGTTGTTTGTTCAGCTAACTGCTTTGTTTTTAGTAGTGTTTCAAGAATTGATTTTTGTTCTTACTTTGCATGCGATTGCTTTTTGGATTTTCCCAAAACTTAATGCTTCCATTCCACCACCTCCAAGAGTCTTAAATACTTTGATCTTGTGGGATCCCATTTGAACCAATTTAATCAAAAGGAGAAGGGGCCTTTCTCTCGAGAGCTGTATGGGAAATATAGAGCCTTTGGTTCAGGCTCATCATCTTTTCTCTTGAACCGATGGGAAAGAACATGGAAGACTTCGATGGCTAATGTTGTTAGCTTATTGGTTTTAGCAGGCTCAAAGACTGCCGAAATAGAAGGTATTTCTGCAGCTGGGTCAACAAAAGAGTCGAGGAGGTATACAGCTGTTGCTGATGCAGAACTGCTTTTAAAAGGACCATTGACGTTAAGAAAATGGCCATTGCCTCCACTCTCTGCAGGTGTCTCACCAGCCTTGATTAGTCATGTTGCTTCTGGCTTGATTGGTTTGGAAACAGAAGTTCTTGGCACTGGCTTGCTTCAGATTCCACCTTTCCCTTATCTAGCACTTGATTCCCCCTCCCTGGGCCCTGCAGAATGCGTGACTACTGGTAAAGCAATGCATCCCAAGAGAGTCGAGTCTCTTAGGCAGAAGGGCCTTGAGCTTGGTTTAAGCTTAGTTAAACCTCTATTGTTGTCAGAATGTGTTCCTGGTGGTACGACAACTGCGCTTGCCGTACTAACTGGATTAGGTCTCGAAGTAGAAGAATTGATTAGTGGTAGCAACCGAAACCCTCCCAAAGAATTAAAGAAAAGATCTGTTGAGAAGGGATTGCGGGCTGCAGGGTTAGGCGCCTCGCCTTCTCTTACACAATTGTTGGCTGCAGTTGGCGATCCATTTCAGCCAGTAGCTGTTGGTCTTTTATTAGGAGCAAGGCAGGTTGGGCAGCCAGTCTTGTTAGGTGGAGGGAGTCAGATGTTGGCTGTCTTGGCATTAGCACTATCGACTCTTGATCCTTCTTTAAGAAGAGAGTTTGTGCAAGATGTCTCAATTGGAACGACATCATGGCTTGTTGATGAGTGCATTTCTTCATCGTTAAAGAAGAGTTCTTTCCTTTCTTTGATTGAACAAGTTGAATCCTTTTTTAGTGTTCCTCTTCTAGGATTGTGCTCAGGGTTGCGTTTTTATGAAAGCTCCAAGAAAGTTTTAAGAGACTATGAACATGGATTCGTAAAAGAAGGTGTTGGTGCAGGAGCATTTTCTCTGTTAGCACAACTAAATGGCTGTAGTTGTAAGGAATTGCTTCAAGGCTGCGAGCTTGCAGTTGACCAGTTAAACGAGATTTATTAGCTATGTTAGGTATAGTTTTTGGGTTGTCATTATGAGGGACATGACACTCGGGAGGAGAGATTTTATTCGCTTAGGAATTTTGACAGGAATCTTTACTATGTCTGGCTGTGCCTTCCCTTCTGGGAGAGGAGTTCTTGGATTGCCTAAAGGTATTTTACCCAGAGAGTTCTTGCAGGCTCTACCGTCAAGATGGAAATATCAGTTCTTAGAAGTTAAATCTGAAAAAGATTTTTATAAATCTGCCTTAGAAAAAAGAATTGATCTACTGGTTTTGGGGGATGGGTGGCTTAACGATTGTCCATATGAGGAGTTCCAATCAATTGAAGCTGATGAAAATTTCCCCCAACTTAATAGCAAAGCAAAGTTTTTTTTGAGTAGCATGAACTCTGCAATTTCATCGCGACTTTTACCTATTGCAGTTTCACCTTGGGTATTAATCTTTCGAGGGGAAGAGGATTTATGGTTACAAGCTCGAGAGTCATGGCAAGTCTTATTGGAACCTAAGCTGAAAGGACATGTGATTTTGCCGAGTAGCCCAAGGGTTATTATGTCTTTGGCTGATCACATGAAAGGATCTAATTCATTAGAACGTTTGAGGTCGCAAGCGAAAAGTTTTGATGACAAAAATGGATTGAATTGGTTGCTTGCAGGTCAGGCAAAAGTTGCTGTCCTACCGCTTCAAGTCTGTTTAAGAGCACTTGCAAGTGATCCTCGTTTAAGGATTGCTTTCCCAAAGGAGGGGTCACCATTAAATTGGTCTGTTTTATTAAGACCAAAGAAATCACTCGAAGCATTGCCATTGAATTGGATTCAGGAAGCCAGAAGTTTGCCATTATTGGTTAAATTGCTTGCAAAAGGCGTAATACCACCTATCGCCTACCCCCAGATAGTGGAGGTGAGTGATTTATTGCCAGAAAAATATCGTTTAATCTATCAATCTGAGGGAGCATTTGAAAATTCTTGGTCATTTAAGCCTTTAAGTAACTTAGAGAGAAAAGGACTTGAGAGTCGCTGGCTTAGTTCAGCCCCATAATCTTTTTTTTGGAGTATCAACTAGTTTTCGATGTGTGTCTTTAAGGAGATCGGGAATGTTTAGATTATTTGGACATCTGGGTAGGCACTCACCACAGTTTTGACAGGCAGTGGCATTATTCTTTTCCCACCAATGCCCTGCTCTTCCTATTAAATTATATCTTTCTTTGGTGAAGCTATTAAGATCCATCCCTATGCAAAGATTTCGTAGGCGTAAGATTTCTGGAATAGGAACTTCGTTAGGACATGGCAAACAATCTCTACATTGACCACAAAAAGTTTTTCCTAAACGCTCCTTGCTATGTTGAGTAAGTTTTTCGACGATATCTTCTTCAGATTTGCTAAGTGGAGAATTTGAGTTAATGAGTTTTTTTGCAATTTGGAAGTCTGTAATTTTAGAAGCACCAAGAGTAAGAGTGCTAATCCCTTGAGAAAGCAGAAATCTATAGGCAAGTTCTAGTGGGGAGATCGGGTGGCAATCGGAAATGAGAGTTTTACTTGGCGTATGTAAATGCCCACCCTTGTCCGCAGGCGAAATAGCCATTACTCCTAGTTTTCTTTCTAAGGCCATTTTTGCAAGAGGTAGTCTCTCTTGGTCCAATAAATGTAGATGCAAGCTGCAAAATTGAAATCGATGACTTTCAATTGCTTTCTTTATTAACGAGAAAGTTCCATGGGAGCTAAATCCTACTTGTCCAATTAACCTTTTTTGTGTTGCCCATTTTATTAATTTAGCTCCGTCACCGTTAAGAGCCCATTCCAGGTGTTCCGGAAGATTTATCCCATGGATTGCAAGATTATGAATCTTTGATATACCAAGCCTTGAAAGAATTCCTTGCAGTTGATCCTTCCCTTTATTCATATCTGTTCCTGGAAGAATTTTACTAGTTATTATCCACCCACCTTCTGGCCGACAGCCCTCTGAATTTAACTTTTTTATAGTAGTTCCAAGAAGATTCTCTGCTGTCCCATATGCAGGAGCTGTCTCAAGATGGTTGATTCCCGTTAAGTATGCTTCTTTAACAACTGAATACATTTGCTCTATAGATTCATTTGCTCTCATTGTCCCTAATGTGAAGAGGCTGACATTGGGGCCTGTCCCAAATTGATTTCGTTTTAGGGCCATTATTTCTTTATGAGATTTTAAACAAAGGAAGCTTTATCTTTATCATAAGAATCCTTTGTTTAAGTAAAATCTTGGAACAGATTATGACCAAGGAGTTTGCTTTTAGCTTTCTTTAGATGTTTACAGGTCTTATTCAAGGTGTCGGAACTATTCATCTTCATGGTGAGGGTGTTTTAGTTGAGCCGCCAACTTCTTTTTTCCCTTTGGAGCTTGGTGAAAGTATTTCGGTTGATGGGGTTTGCTTAACAGTATCTGCGATAAGAAACAATGCATTCTTAGCTGATATAAGCGAAGAGACCTTAGCCAGAACTTCTTTGGGTGCTAAGGCTTGTGAAAAGGGATTTGTTAACTTGGAACCTGCTTTGAGACTTTCCGACCGTCTTGGGGGACATCTGGTAAGTGGCCATGTTGATGGTTTAGGGAAAGTTCATTCAATTGAAACTTTAAATAAGTCTTGGAATTTAAAAATCTCTTGGGAGGATATTGCATTTGCTAAATACACTTGCGAGAAAGCGAGCATTGCTCTAAATGGCATCAGTCTTACAATTTCAGAAAGTGCTCAAGAAGGAGATAGCTTTTCGATAGCTGTCATACCACATACCTGGTTAAACACTTCTTTAAGATATCTAAAAATAGGGGAAAGAATCAATCTTGAAGCTGACCTAATGGCTAAGTATGCCGAGAATCTTTTGAGAAAAATGGTTAATGAGCCTAAGATAAAAAAAACACCAGACTTATCATTAGACTGGCTTGCAAACAATGGATTTTCTTAGGACTTTCAAAAAGAATAAAAATCCCTAGCCTTATTTAATATCTAAGTACTATTTACTGCTTTAGCTCAAGACTCTTTCCCCCTAATGGCAGCAAGCATATTGCTCCAGAATCTTTCCTAACATCGATTCTAAATTCTTGGCCAGGTTCGAGCCCAAGTTTCTTTGTGTAGGCATGTCCAATTAAAAGGTTGCCATTACCATGGACCTTTGTCCTGAACTCAGCTTGACGACCTCTTGAAGACCTGTTCCCAGGTCTACCAGGACCGTTGGAACGTAACTTGATCCCTTTGGCTTGTACCAATGCTCTATAAAAGCTTTTACGTAAGACCCTTCCACTGGGTCCTACATATCCACATCCCTTAGCGATCTCATCCTCAGAACATTTGCTTAATGATCTGGCTTTGTTGAGTAGTTCTTGGCCTACCAGCATTTAATAGATCTATTAACTTCTAATAATTCTGACGAATAACTGCAAATGTGGCAAGAAACTCTTCAAATTATCGTTTTTGGTATCAAGAATTCAAGATTAAAGTAAATAAAGGATGATGAATAAAATCACCCAGATACCATCAACAAAGTGCCAATAGATCTCTGCTGCTTCTAAAGGGAACTTGTTTACATGTGTTATCCGACCACCTGGTGAACGAGCTTGCCACCAGACAATTAGTATCATTATTGATCCTAAAGTTACATGAAGGCCATGAAAGCCTGTTAAGGCATAAAAAGTGCTTGCGTAAAGATTATCTGTTAGACCAAAAGGTAACGTAAAGTATTCAACCATTTGACTAATAAGAAACGCAATGCCAAGACCAGCCGTGATAAGTAGCCATTTTTGACATTGTTTCGAGTTGGCTGCTTCTAATGCTTTGCCTGCTTTGTGGAAAGTTGCACTGCTAACAAGAAGCAAAATGGTGTTTAGAGTAGGGAGCGGTAGCTCCAATTCGTATATAGCGTCTGGCAGTAAAGGGTTTACGGCTTTGTAAGTTAGGTAAGCAGCAAAGAATCCAGCAAAGGTCATTCCATCTGCCACTAGAAAAGTTATTAGCCCAAATAATCTGTGATCAGAGTGTTGGTGTTCACTGGAAGTCAATTCTTCAGACTTTTCTTTTGTTGAGGGAATTGTTGTCATGAGCTTTTAGGCTTGAGTGATGGGTGAACTCCCTTCATCCGAGTTCTTCTCTCCATATCCATAAGGCTTAGTTACAAGAGGAGCTTCTCCAGACCAGTTTTCAACTGGTGGAGGAGAAGTGGTTAACCATTCTGGTGTAAGAGCTTGCCATGGATTGTTTCCAGCTTTCTCCCCTTTTATAAAGCTATAGAGAATATTCCAAAGAAAGGGAAGAGTGCTGATAGCCATTAGTAGGGCTCCGACGCTACTAATTTGATTGATTAAAGTAAACTGAGGATCATATTCGGCGACTCGTCTTGGCATTCCATTGAGTCCCAACCAATGCTGAGGTGCAAAACAGAGATTAAACCCAATAAAGGTAAGAACAAAATGGATTATACCAAGCTTCTCATCAAGCATCTTGCCAGTGAATTTTGGATACCAATGATAGATAGAGGAGAATATTACAAAAACAGATCCTCCATAGACTATGTAATGGAAGTGAGCCACTACAAAGTAGGTGTCATGGACATGAATGTCAAAAGGCACTTGAGCTAGAGCTACACCTGTAATTCCTCCTAATACAAAATTAACTATAAAACCACAAGAGAAGAGAATGGCACTATTAAGAGTGATCCGGCCTCCCCAAAGAGTTGCAACCCAGTTAAAAAACTTGATACCTGTTGGTACAGCAATAAAGGAAGTAGCAATAGTGAAGAAGAGTCTCATCCAGGGGGGGGTTCCACTCGTAAACATATGATGAGCCCAAACAACGAGACCTAAAACTACAATCGCCATTATTGAATAGACCATGGTTATATAGCCAAAAAGTGGCTTACGACAATGAACAGGAAGTATTTCACTTACCAACCCAAAGGCGGGTAAGACCATTATGTAAACAGCAGGGTGAGAGTAGAACCAGAAAAGATGTTGGTAAACAATTACGTTGCCGCCAAGAGCTGGATTGAAAAACCCTGTATGGGCAACAATGTCAAAACTTAAAAGTATGAGGGTTCCAGCTAAAACTGGGGTTGATAAAACAACTAGAATGCTTGTTCCCAGCATTGCCCAGCAATACATGGGTAATTGCATTAATTTTAGGCCAGGTCTACGAAGCTTGAGAATCGTAGCTATGAAATTAATACCTCCAAATATAGAGCTACCACCTAATAAAAGGACACTAACTATCCATACAATTTGTCCTGCTGCAGGCGTTGTGATGCTTAAGGGTGGATAGGCTGTCCATCCTGATTGGGCTGCACCATTAATAAAATAACTAGTAATGAGCATTAACCCTGCCGGGGGGATCATCCAAAATGCAACGGCATTCAAACGTGGGAATGCCATGTCACGAGCTCCCACATAGAAAGGTATTAGATAGTTGCCAAAAGCTCCATTTACAACTGGTACGATCCACAAGAAAATCATTATAGTTCCATGAAGAGTAAGAACTTGGTTATATACATCTCTTGCTAGAAAGTCAGAAATAGGACTTAGCAATTCAATTCTTATGGCTCCTGCAAGTACTCCTCCAATAAGATAAAAGATAAAACCACAAACTAGATATTGAAGTCCAATGACTTTATGATCAAGGCTAAAACTTATAAAGCGCAACCAACCAGTAGGTTGAAGACTATTTGAATTGTTTTCAGTAGCTGGGGGTAAAGAAATACTCATAGTTCCATTTCCTTTTGCTTAGAATTTTGTTTGAACCATGCTTGATATTCCTCTGGCTCTTCGACAACAACAGTTGAACGCATTCCCCCATGGTATGGACCACAAAGTTCTGCGCATATTATTGGATACTTACCAGTTTTGGTAGGAGTGAAGTTAATGACAGTTGGTTGACCAGGTATGACATCTTGTTTTAATCGAAATTCTGGAACCCAAAAAGCATGAATAACATCTTTTGATTCCATTGTCAGACTGACAGGCTGACCACGCGGAACATGGAGCTCACCAGAAACAATTTCTCCCTCTGGATAATTAAAAAGAAATGCAAATTGCAAAGCTGTGACATCAACATTAATCATTGGTAAGGAGTTTTTCTCAATGTCATCTTGAGATGTCAGTCCAATCCCCCCCCAGACCCTCCCTTCTGAATTCATTGACTGGTGATCATGTGAGTTGGTCGACAGTGATTGCATCCCCCCCATTCGTTCATATATGTCATAGCTATAAAGGCCAACAAATAGAACAACTATTGCTGGTACAGCTGTCCAGAAAATCTCAAGAGGAAGGTTGTCCTCTAGTGCTATGCCATCTCCAACTTGACCTGGTTTTTTTCTAAAACGAATCAGACTATAAATAACAAGTCCTGTCATCCCAACAAAAAGGATTATTCCAATAACAAAAAGCACATTGAACAATTCGTCGTAGATAGGTGCATTTGAGCTTGCAACAACAGGTAATAGGTTTAAGTTATCTAAAGCCCATATCCCCCCCAATAATTATTAGGAGACTGATTGAAATAGTATATATAGCTGTTTTTTGCAGCAATATGAAACTCCATTTTTAATCTTTATCTAACTTATATAGAATCACTCTTTCGCGCATGAACGAATTCTCTGTTCAAGATTAATTCGATAGAATTTCTCCCTTTTCAAGGGGTTTTGATTCTTAGGAAGGTTGGGGAGAGTAAGTTCTGTCAGGAATGAGAGATTTTAAGAGTATGTTTTTAGTTGAAGTATGAAAACATACCGTGCCGTTATTTTTTGAACAGCTAGCTTGCTATACATGAATTACCTCCCTTCGATTGGATTTGACTCCTACTAGTTTTTCGCCAAATTTGATTAGGAGACGTCTTGGGAAGTTGTCTGCTCATATTGTTGTAGCTCTTATAGCCTTGGTTGTTATTGGTGGTGCTACTAGAGTTATGGAGGCAGGTCTAGCTTGTCCTGACTGGCCTCTTTGTTTTGGATCATTCCTTCCGATAGGGGAAATGAATGCAAAGGTTTTCCTTGAGTGGTTTCACCGATTAGATGCCTTTTTTATTGGGATAGCAATTACTCTTCAATTACTTTTTTCTTTGATTTACAGCTCAGTTTTGCCTCGATGGTTGCCATGGATGAACTTGATCATTCTTTTATTAGTTGTTTTTCAAGGAGCTCTTGGGGCCTTAACTGTGATTAATCTTTTGCCCTCATCGGTTGTCATTGGACATTTGTTTTTGGCATTAACTCTTGTAGCTCTGATGAGTGGTTTGTCTCAGAAGTTACTTTTATCGAATGGAACTAATTCTCCTTTCTGGTGGAAGCTTTGTAGCGGAGGATCTCTTTTGTTGATTCTTTTTCAGAGTTTATTGGGAAGTCGAATGGCAACCACTTGGTCTGCACAAAAATGTATTGCTAATGGAACTGATTGCTATTGGCTTAGCTTGCACAAGGTTTCTGCAATCCCTGTTGCTTTGATCATCATCTCTTTTGTTTGTGTCTCCCTTCTCTTAGGTGGTTGGTTTCGATCTCAATGGCCATTACTTTTGTCCCTTTTGTTTTTTTTAATAATGCAAATGACCCTTGGATTACTCTCTGTTCACCTTTCTTTAAGTGAACCTTTTGTAAGAGTATTTCACCAACTCTTTGCTTCTTTGTTAGTTGCTTGCTTGGCCGCTCTTAGTTGTAGAACTCCAGCTTTGTCTTCTTCCAGTACTTGTTTGGCTTTTGAAGATTCTTCTTTAGAGGTTTGTCATGGTTAGTTCCGCTTCGTCACAGATACTTTCTTCTTCTCCTAGTCGTGACCAAGTTGTTCCTTCGAGGAAAAAAGTAAAGCTTCCTCCTTGGCTAGAAGTTGCGAAACCTCGTCTTATTCCATTGCTTTTGGCAACAACTCTTGGGGGCATGGCCCTAAGTGAAGGGTGGCCATTACCTTCACCAAGACTTGCTTGCACTCTTGGAGGTGGAGCACTTGCCGCAGCTGCAGCAGGTGCTCTGAATTGTCTTTGGGAGCAGGACCTTGATGGTCGAATGCAGCGAACAAGTTCAAGAGCATTGCCTTCTGGACGATTATCCCCTTCTAGTGTTTTTGCTGGAGCAATTTCTTGTACATTGGCAGCGTCTGCTTTGTTAGTTAGTGGTGTTAATTGTTTAGCAGCAGGACTCTCTTTGCTTGGATTGTGCAGTTATGTACTCCTATATACAGCATTCTTAAAACCACGGACTTCTCAAAATATTGTCATTGGAGGAGTAGCTGGAGCAATTCCTCCGTTAGTCGGAGCAGCAGCAGCAACTGGTCATATTGGTCTCAGTGGTTGGTGGCTGTTTGCTTTAGTAATGGTTTGGACTCCTGCACATTTTTGGGCCTTGGCGATTCTTCTTAAAGATGACTATCAATCTGTAGGAATACCTATGTTGCCAGTTGTAAAAGGTTCAGTATTTACCGCGAAGGCAATTTATCGATATGGTTGGGCAACTATTCTACTGAGTTGGTTGGGTGTTTTTGCTCTTCCTGAAGGGGGACTATTATATGGTGTTCTGTTACTTCCGTTTAACGTTAGATTATTTCAAATGGTTCGAAGATTGGCAATTGATCCAGAAGATCTAATTCGGGCGAAAGGATTGTTTCGATGGTCCATACTATATATGTTTGGCATTTGCTTTTTGCTTGTTATTAGTCGTTTCTCATTGGCTGATCAATTCCATCATCAAGCTATTTTCCTTCTTTCAAATTTGACAAATCTTCCTATAACAATTTGAAAATTTTTTTTGATGGAAATTTTGCGCACCTAATTGCAATTTCTTCTCTAGATTTCTATTAGTTACTTAACTGATCCATTCTTTAATGTTTTTGGTTGAACTTCATGACCTAGAGAAGTCTTACGGATCTGTACTTGCTCTCAATAAATTGACTCTTGCAATTCCAAAAGGGGCTCTTTTTGGTCTTCTAGGGCCAAATGGTTCGGGTAAGAGTACAACTCTTAGAATTCTTTGTACTCTTTTAGAACCTGACTCTGGAAAAGTTGTTGTAGGAGGAGAGAATGCTTTAACAAATCCGAGAAATATCAGAGATAAGATCGGTTATGTAGCTCAGGAAGTAGCAATAGACAAAATTCTCACTGGAAGGGAATTACTTCAGCTTCATGGTGAGCTTTACCATTTGCGTAGAAAATATCGTGATAAGCGAATTCAAAAGATGATTGATCGACTTGATATGACTGAATGGATTGACAGACGATCTGGTTCTTACTCTGGCGGTATGAAGAGGCGCCTTGACCTTGCATGTGGTCTATTGCATGAACCTGAATTGTTGGTTTTAGATGAACCAACTGTTGGCTTAGATATTGAAAGCCGTTCTAAAGTTTGGTCTTTATTAAGGGAACTTCATGCTGAAGGTACTACGATTTTATTAAGCAGTCATTATCTTGAGGAGGTTGATGCGCTTTCTGATCAGATGGCAATTATTGATTCGGGAAAAGTGATTGCAAACGGATCGCCAAGCGAACTAAAAAAAGAGTTGGGCAACAATAGAGTAACTCTCAAGGTAAGAGAATTTAGCAATCAAGTGGAAGCTGAAAACGTTCGAAAATTAATTCAGGGTATTCAAGGGTTGCATGATGTTTTTTTTAATAGGGCTCAAGGCTTTTCTATAAACTTTTTTGCAGATGACTCTGAATCTTTGTCAATATTACGTTCGCAGTTAAATGAAGCTGGGTATGGAATTTTCTCATTATCAGAAAGTCGCCCAAGTTTGGATGACGTTTATTTAAAGGCAACTGGCAAAACACTTCTGGATGCAGAACTGGAGGTTTCTAGTAAGAGGGACTTTAAAAAAGAGGCAAAACAGTCAATGAGATAAAAGTTTTTAACCTCTTCATGAATAAATACTTTAAAACTCAGCCATTCCCAATTCTATGAATACGACTTTCTCTTCATCCGGCTCTCTAAATAAACAAGAGACACCAATTAATCAATTCTTTCAGGAAGTTTTTGCGTTAACTAAAAGGCTTTTTCTACAGTTAATTAGGAGACCTTCTACTTTGATAGCAGGAGTGCTTCAACCTTTGATATGGCTTATATTATTCGGAGCTCTGTTTGAAAATGCACCTGTAGATTTTCTTCCTGGAGGTATGGAGTATGGAAGATTTCTTGGGGCCGGCATAATCGTATTTACCGCATTTAGTGGAGCACTTAACGCAGGGTTGCCAGTAATGTTTGACCGTGAATTTGGATTTCTAAATAGATTATTAGTAGCTCCGTTGCAGAGCCGTAGTTCGATTGTTGTATCTTCTGTTGTCTATATATCTACTATTAGTCTGCTGCAATGCTTTGCAATTATGTCTGCTGCTTTCTTCCTCGGTTATGGCTGGCCAGGCGAAGGTGGTGTCTTGTTGGTTTTGCTAACCCTTTTAATATTGGTTTTTGCTGTTACAGCCTTGAGCCTAGGCCTTGCATTTATTTTGCCTGGTCACATTGAATTGATTGCGGTTATATTTGTTGCCAATCTTCCACTGTTATTTGCAAGCACAGCTTTAGTGCCAATTTCTTTCATGCCGGCGTGGTTGGGCTGGCTAGCAGCAATAAATCCGCTTACCTTTGCTATAGAACCTATTCGTGCTGCTTATAGCAGTTCAATTGGATTAGGGAGTGTTCTTATTCAGGCTCCTTATGGAGACATAACAGGATATGAATGCTTGTTGATTTTGATCGTTTTAACAATGGGCCTATTCCTTGTTATTCGCCCATTATTAAATCGAAAACTTATCTAAACCCCTTCCCTTCACTAATCCCGATGAAATTGATTTCTGTGCGAAAAACTCAGCTTCAAAACAAGATTTCTGAAGCAATACAACTTGGTGATCAAGATCATCTCCTTTGTCTAAGGTCTAAGTTGGTGCATCGTTACGGTATTGAAGCTTTGGACGATTCAGAAATTGAAATTAAAGATTTCTTGGAGCTAAATCCTAGTGAAATATCTCACAGTTCGTCATCTTTAGAAATTGATCAAACTGAACTGCCGATAGAATCAAGTTTCATTAATAGCCTAGACATTTCTCAAGAGTCTAGTAAGGATGAAGAGAATCTCAAAGATCCAGATCAGAAGAATGTTAGGGAATTATCTGATAATGAGAACTCGGTCTTTGCCAAGGTGGTTGAAAATATAGAAAAAATACCACTGAACGCACCTAACCTCCCCTTGGCCCCAGCACCTCCTATCCCAAGGTTAAGTAGCTTAAGAAGATGGTTGCCTCCATCTGAAGAGAAGATGCCTAAGGCTTCGTGAAAACTTATGTAATTTCTAAAAAGAAATTGCTTCTGCTTAATTTACTTAAGGAATGATCAATGATTACATCATTCCAGGCATTCCCATACCACCCATACCACCCATACCACCCATACCACCCATACCACCCATACCACCCATGCCACCCATTGGGTCTCCGCCACCATCACCTGCTGGAGCAGGTGGCTCAGGTTTGTCGGCTATTATTACTTCAGTTGTTATAAGAAGTGATGCAATTGAAACTGCATCTTGAAGAGCTAGTCGAATTACTTTTACAGCATCAATAATTCCAGCAGACATTAGGTCATCATATTTCCCAGTCGCTGCATTAAACCCTTTCCCTAGTCTTTCGATCTCTGATACAACAACATCACCATTCTCTCCTGCATTGATAGCAATTTGCTTTGCTGGAGCAGATAGAGCTTTCTTGATAATTTCTACCCCAGTGGCCTGATCTCCACCTAGTTTCTTAGAAAGGTTGCCAAGATCTTTCCCTAGTTTAATAAGAGTCGTGCCACCCCCAGCAACAATCCCTTCTTCTACTGCAGCTCGTGTGGCGTTTAATGCATCTTCGATGCGTAATTTGCGATTTTTTAATTCTGTTTCTGTTGGGGCTCCTACTTTGATAACTGCTACTCCACCAGCGAGCTTAGCAATGCGTTCATTTAGTTTTTCTTTGTCATAATCTGAATCTGTTTGCTCTAGTTCTCTTTTAATGGATGCCACTCTAGAGGCCACTTCTTTATTGGTATCATCGCTTGCAACTATTGTGGTACTGTCCTTGGTAATAGTTACTTTCCTTGCCTTTCCTAAGTCAGACAATGAAACCTTATCTAATGTCATTGCTTTGTCTTCACTTATAAGAGTCCCATTAGTAAGAACAGCTATATCTGCTAAAGCTGCTTTTCTTCTTTCTCCAAAAGAGGGTGCTCGGACAGCAGCTACTTGAAGAACACCACGATTCTTATTTACCACCAGAGTTGCTAAGGCCTCTCCATCTACTTCTTCTGCCAAAATAATAAGAGGAGAAGAGCTCTTTTGGACAGCTTCTAGTACAGGTACTAGGTCGTTAATAGAGCTTATCTTTCTATCTGTAATTAAGAGTAAAGGATTCTCAAATTCACAGATTTGTCTTTCTGCATCGGTAACGAAGTAGGGAGAGGAGTAGCCTCGATCAAATGCCATCCCTTCAGTTATTTCTAGCTCTGTATTGAGTGATTTCGACTCTTCAACCGTAATAACCCCATCTACGCTGACTTTCTCCATGGCCTCAGCGACCATTCTCCCGACCTCTTCGTCGCCACCGGCACTAACTGTTGCAACTTGGAGGATTTTGTCACCACTTATGCTTTTGCTTTGTTTTTGAAGGTTTTCCACAATATTTGAGACGGCTTTTTCCATACCACGACGAATCTCTATAGGACTGGCACCAGCAGCAGTATTCTTTAAACCTTCATGCACCATTACTTGGGCTAGGACTGTAGCTGTTGTTGTACCATCACCAGCCTTATCTTTAGTCTTGGAAGCAACTTGTTCAATAAGCTTTGCCCCTAGATTCTCAAAAGGATTCTCAAGCTCAATATCTTTAGCAATAGTGACTCCGTCATTGACTATATCTGGAGCTCCAAATTTCTTTTCGAGTACTACATTTCTGCCTTTTGGCCCAATAGTTACTTTTACAGCATCAGCTAGAGCGTTTACACCATTTTCTAGAGCACCTCTGGATTCATCTGAAGATCTGATGATTTTTGCCATTTTTTTAGTTGGAGGCTATTCACAATTTCCTTTACACTCTTACGAAAAGTTAGATGTTAAGAAGTGGGGAAAGCCGAATCCTTTGATTTTTGAGGTTCAAATAGTGCTTAATGCCACGTGTACGATTATGTTCAAAGGATGAATGATTCAGGATCGTTATTTTTTATATTGATGGCTGGTCTTGCCGGCACGATGACAGTGATTTACTTCCCTTTACGACTTTTCCTAACCGCCACTGCAAGAAGTAGAAGACTGAAGCTTTTGCAGCGTATCCGTAAGTTGCGTGATGAACTGGGACAACCTATTGATTGATGTTGATTTGATTGCTTTTAGCTCATCACCATTCCTCCATCTACTTGTAAAACTTGTCCAGTTATATAGCTTGCTGCAGGATCAGAAGCAAGAAAACAAACTGTTCCTGCTACATGCTCAGGAGTACCGAATTGGCCTAAAGGGATAGCTGCGAGTATTGGTTCTGAATTTAAGCCTTTTGTCATATCTGTTTCTATAAAGCCAGGAGCAACCGCATTAACTGTGATACCTCTACTTGCAAACTCTTTCGCAGAACTTCTAGTAAGGCCAATAACACCTGCTTTTGCTGACGCATAATTTGCTTGTCCCCCATTGCCCATTATTCCTACAACGGATGTGATGTTAATAATTCGTCCTTGCTTCCTCTTTAGCATTGCGCGTGAAACTGCTTTGGTGCAAAAGAAAACCCCAGTTAAATTTAGATTAATTACTGATTGCCAGTCTTCGGTTTTCATTCTCATTAGAAGTCCATCTTTTGTTATCCCAGCATTATTTACCAAAATATCTATTTGATTACTCTTCCCAAGGACAGAATTGATTAATTGATTTGCAGAGTCTTCATCAGCCACATTTGCCTTAAGAGAATAGGCTTTGCCCCCAGAGCTTTTGATCAAAGATACGACTTCTTCTGCTTGTTGCTCTGAACTTGCATAATTAATCACAACTTCAGCTCCTAAATTACTGAGTCCAATAGCAATTGCTTTGCCTATTCCTCT
Source organism: Prochlorococcus sp. AG-412-P08 (assembly GCA_003214695.1). Taxonomy (GTDB): domain Bacteria; phylum Cyanobacteriota; class Cyanobacteriia; order PCC-6307; family Cyanobiaceae; genus Prochlorococcus_E. The sequence continues at coordinate 119,342 of QCLI01000001.1, read as the reverse complement.
GCTAGCACCTGTAATTAGTGCTGTTTGGCCGTTGAGAAGTGATGATGAAGTCATGCGATGTTTTGTTTCCTTGATCAATAAGATCAAAGCAGATTGTACTAAGCCTAATAAATTAGAGCAGCATTTATTAACTGGAAAGGCTCACAAGTCTTTCTTAAAAGGAGCAAGCTTTGCATTTATTAATTGCCGCTGCTGGTAGCGGATCACGTATGGGAGCTCATTGCAATAAATTGCTTTTGGATGTTGCTGGCCGATCAGTTTTGTCATGGACCTTGAATTCGGTCAAGGCCTCTACTTCTATTGATTGGATTGGGATTGTTGGCCAACCTTTAGATAAGGCTGCAATCCTTTCTGTAGTTGAGGAATGTGAATTACAGATTCATTGGATAGATGGTGGTAGTACACGACAAGAGTCCGTTCAACGAGGATTGAATGGATTGCCTTTTGATGCGAAATATGTACTTATTCATGATGCTGCAAGGTGTTTAGTAGAGCCTAAATTATTGAACCAGTGCGCTGATTTGGTAAAGGAAGGGATTGCTGTTGTTGCTGCTACGCCAGTTACTGACACCATTAAGCAGGTGTCTAAGGGTGGATTCATTACTAGTACACCTGATCGTTCTGAACTATGGGCCGCACAAACTCCTCAAGGTTTTACCGTTGCTGAGCTGAAAAATGCGCATGAGCAAGCCCTCAAACACAATTGGAGCGTTACCGATGATGCAGCTTTATTTGAAAAACTGGGTCGGGCTGTGAAAATTTTGGAGTCACCTTCATCGAATATAAAAGTCACTACACCATTTGATCTTATTATTGCTGAAGCATTGCTCTTAAAAAGGGCTTGATGCTCAGTACCCCCTCATTCCCATTAAGGGTAGCTTCCCAGCCGAGAGGTAATGCTGCATTCCCACAACAATGCCCAACTGGAAGGTCTCCAATAACAGGGATGTTTAGATCGCTAGAACGCTCTTTAAGAATCTCCTCGACAGAGAAACTTTGGGATTTATCTTTTTCTTGGTCTTCACAGTTTAAGAAGTTTCCGAAAGCTAAACCAGCTAGATCCTGAAGTACGCCCTTGATTCGCCAATGCGTCAACATTCGATCAATTCGGTAAGGCTCTTCTCCAATATCTTCCAAGACTAATATTGCACCTTTTAGATTAGGCATATGCTCGCTGCCCAGCAAATGGGAGGCAACTGTTAAGTTTGCTGCTACTAAAGGACCTGTGGCTATCCCGTTATTCCATGAACTACCTATAAGATCAGGAACAGACTTGTTAAATAGAAGTGACCTTAATCTATCTTTACTCCAAGTAGGTTCTTTTGAAATAGAACTAACTAAAGGACCATGTATGGCGCCATCATATCCTGCTGCAAGCCTAGCAAGTAGAAGTGATGATAAGTCTGAGTAGCCAACAAGCCAACCTTTTTGCCATGGCTGAGGGTTCTCAAGTAATCGTGCTGCACCCCATCCTCCTTTTGCAAATGCAATTAAGTCGGAATGATTTTTTGAGTGGAGTTGTTTGTATCTGAATGGATCTTTTTCTGCAAGATAACCCCAATGCCTCCCAACAATTACTTCGTTTTGACATGTTAGTCCCCAATCTTCAAAGACTTTGATCCCTTGGAGTAGACAATCTTCATCATTAAGAGGTGAACTAACGGTAATGGCCAGAACTTTATCTCCTTCTCTTAAAGGCTTTGTTGTGGTTTCTGATTTAATTAGGCCCACTTTTAAAAATTACCAAGTATTAATGCTGATAAAATCAAGCCTCCAAGCAAGACCTGATTGCGAAAATGTCTACTCGATGCCGATATCTCTGATTGCAAATCATTTAAGGATAAAACTTCTTTTTGCATGATTATGCTTGCTAGTAGCCAGATAGGCCAAAAAATGGGCCCAATTCCTTTGCTGAAGGCACTTATTGCTATGAGTATTGATGTTAAGGCGTAGCAAGTAGATACTACTCTGCAAGCATTTCCACCAAGTGCTAGAGCGCTGCTATTTAAGCCTAGCTTTTTGTCGTCAGCCTTATCTGCCATTGCATAAACAGTATCAAACCCAAAAGTCCATATCATTGATGCTAGCCAGCATGTCAGCAGGGGGATCCCACCATTTAAGGAAGATTCGCTTGCAGCCCAAGGAATTAGGACTGAGAAGCCCCAGCAGATAGAGAGAAGCGCCTGAGGGTAATGAAACCATCGCTTAGAAGATGGATATAAAAAGATTGGGAATAAAGCGATAACAGCAAGTTTTAAACAGATGCTTTGACTGGCAATAGGGAGTAGAAAAATTATTCGCAAGCTTAGAAGAAGTAAGAAGATAAGGATTATTACGGCTGTTGATACTCGGACACTGCCTTTGGCAAGGGGTCTATCTTTCGTGCGATGAACTTGAGAATCTATTCTTCTATCCCAAAGGTCATTTGCGATGCAACCTGACGCACTGACAAGTATCCCTCCGAGCATTATTAAGGAAACTAAGTTCACAGTTGGGGGAGAGGAGGGAGTTAGCCATAGAGACCATCCTGCAGGTATTAGAAGAATTAGCCTCCCAGTAGGTTTGTTCCAGCGGAGCAAGTTAAACAAAATTCGTAGTTTGTTTGTAAATAGATAATTCTTCACTTGTAGGTTGTTTTTAGAAATATTAAACAAGAGCTGCTAGATTCTTTGAAATGCTTTGAGACTAGCCGTGTCAAAGAGCCCTGTTGAAATTGCAGGTTTTGAATTTCTTTCAGATAAGAAAGCAGAAACTTTTCAAAGTAAAGATTCTCGATTTAGAAATAATGAGAAGATCCGCCGTGTAGCAGCCATTGATATAGGTACTAATTCTACCCATTTGGTTATTGCATCAGTTGATCCTGTCTTGAATACTTTTAGTATTGACTTGGCTGAGAAGTCCTCCACTAGGCTTGGCAATAGAGACTTAGACACTGGTGACCTTACTGAGTCGTCAAAAACCAGAGTCCTTCAGACTTTGAGGCGCTTTAAAGATCTTGCAATTAGTCAACATGTTGAAGAGACTCTCTTGGCTGCGACCAGTGCGGTTAGAGAGGCGCCAAATGGCAGGGCTTTTCTAAGTCAAATTAAAGATGAGTTGGATTTAGACGTAGAACTTATTAGTGGAGCAGAAGAGGCCAGGCTTATTTACTTGGGCATCCTCTCTGGAATGCCTTTTGGTCATCAACCTCATATTTTGCTTGATATTGGCGGTGGGTCTACAGAGCTAGTTCTTGCTGATGAGCAAGATGCAAGAGCCTTAACAAGTACTCGATTGGGCGCAGTGAGCCTGCAAAGAGATTTTATAAAGGATACGCCTATCTCTGCTGGAAGGTTGAATTTCCTAAGAACTTTCATCCAAGGGTCTTTGGAACCAGCTGTTAAGAAGGTCCTTTCCCGTATTAAATCTCAGGAAAGTGCAAAATTAGTTGCAACTAGTGGAACTGCACTTGCTATTGGGGGCTTGGTAGCTTCTGAAGATCAAGAATCTTTATTGAGAAAACATGGGTATACATTTTCCGAAGAGAAGTTAACGAGACTAGTAGACAAGCTTCTTGCATTGTCTCCACAGCAGAGACGTAAGCTTGCTCCGTTAAGTGAGCGTCGTGCAGAGATTATTGTTCCAGGCGCCTTGATAATGCAAACAATAATGAAAATGCTCAAAATCAAAGAAGTTGTCCTTAGCGAACGAGCATTGCGAGAAGGCTTGGTAGTTAATTGGATGTTTCGTGAAGGGTTGTTGAAAGATCGGTTCAGTCTTCAAGGAAGTATTCGCCAGAGAACAGTGATTCATCAAGTTGAACGGTTTTCTGTGAATAGAAGCCGATCTGAACGAGTAGCAAACTTCGCTTTGTCTATCTATAACAATACAGCTGGCCTTCTACACCATGACAAAGGTCCTGGGAGGGATCTTCTATGGGCTGCAGCGATGCTGCATTCATGTGGGCAACACATTAATTTAGGCTCTTATCATAAGCATTCTTGGTATTTAATACGACATGGAGAGTTATTAGGATATTCCCATTCAGAACATCTCATGATTGCAGCTATTGCCAGATATCATCGGAAGAGTCTTCCTAAAAAGAGACACGAGGCCTGGCAGGCATTGGACAACAAAGAATTTCGACGAATTGTCTCAGAAATGTCATTAATATTGAGATTGTCAACTTCACTTGATCGAAGACCTGACTCTTCTATTGCATCGCTGAAATTTTCATTGAAACCCTCTGAGATCACTATTGACTTGATCCCAGAAAATAATATTCAAAACTTAAGACTTGAACATTGGAGTTTGAGTAATTGTATCCCTATAGTAAAGGAATTGACCGGAGTGGATTTGAAAGTCCTAGTTAATAAATCCTTAGTTTAAAATCTTATAATACTTCTATTAGTTTGAGAGAGTCACTCTTATTTTAAGGTGCGGAAATAGTCTCGTACTTGTTGTCTAATCCTGAGTTAAATAGAAGTATAAATTTAGTTGAATATGCTCCAAGTATGATTGCAGCCATTGATAATAATGAAATCATTACATAGAAACTTTTACTTGTAATGCTTTTGCTTTCATTCTTAGAAATATTTCTTTTCTCATTACTAGCATGGTGAGTTTCTGTATCCACTATTTCAATATTAAGCCTTTCAAATATTTTTCTTAACATTGCTTTGACATAAACTAGTTCTGGCAAAGAACTTTTATCTCCTTTTTCTATAGCCATTAAGTAATCTTCGTTTATTTTCAAGGCTTCAGATAAAAAAACGATTGAAATATTTTGCTCTTCTCTAGCCTTTTATTGCAAGTCCAATGGCTTTAAAATTTTTGTGGATATCAGACAGCACGTCTAAATGGTCTTTTTTCATTAGCATAATCTACCATTTATTTGCTTCTAAATAAATGTTTGTGGGACTCATCATAGAGGTTTGAACGTTGATTATGTGATTTTAATGCAGGGCTGATGATATAAAGGGTAGTTCTAAAAAGTCCTTTTTCTCTAGACTCTAAAGCTAGGTTCTTTAAGGGAACCATCTTTAACCATTGGTCTGGCCACGTAACCCGATGTGCAATTGCAACAGGTGTGTCTTCTTGATAATGTCGTAACAACTGCTCCTGGACATCTTCGATATGCCTTGCACTGAGGTAAAGGCATAAAGAAGCTCCTATTTTTGCAAGGTTTTCAAGATTTTCCGATTCAGGTACTCGCGTCCTCCCATTAGTTCTGCTCAGCACTATTGTCTGAACAACACCAGGAATAGTTAGTTCTTTTTGTAATTCAGCAGCAGTTGCTTGGTATGCGCTGATTCCTGGAATGACTTCGACTTCCAGCCCCTCGTCCGCAAGACCGCATATTTGCTCTGATATCGCACCATATAGGCATGGATCTCCATCGTGTAATCGAACTACTTTGAGACCTTGTTTTGCCTTTGTTATAAGTAGCTCGAGGATCTGTTCGAGCGTTAAAGAACTTGTTCTGAACTTTTCACAATTTTTTGTTGTTAGATCTGCAATATCAGGTGATATTAATGAATCTGTCCAGATTAAAACATCAGCATTTTTGATTCTATCTAATGCTCTAATAGTTAATAAGTCTATAGCTCCTGGACCGGCTCCAACTATTGAGATAGGGTTCACTTTTTCCATTTGTTAATAACACCTAGGGTTGGCATTTTTCTTTTTTTCTGATAAATCCAATAAAGTCCAAAACTACCTAAGCAAATCATAAGAAAGCTGACAATTTGTGCAATTCGGAAACCCCCTTCACAAAAAGGAGGTATTGAACCTAAACAAAGTGGGTCTGTTCTTAATCCTTCAACAAAGAATCTGCCAATGCTATAACTAATAAGATAAATACAACTTAATACTCCAGATGGAAGCTTGATAGTACCTTTGACATTTAATCTAAATAATAAAATTAGTAAAGAGAAAACACATAGATTCCAAATCGATTCATAAAGGAATGTGGGATGGAAAAAACTTTGGTTATTAAAGATCTCAGGCCTAGAAATTGGAGGGATAAATAATTTCCAGGGAAGATCAGTTGGCAAACCAAAAGCTTCATTGTTAAAGAAATTGCCCCATCGGCCTATTGCTTGGCCAAGCGCCACAGAAGGTAAGAGAGTATCTAAAACATCCCAAAAATTTTCTTTTTTTCTGCGGCAAAGAAATAAAACAGTGATTGTTCCCATTATTAAGGCACCATGAATTGCAATTCCTCCCCCCCAGATCTCTGCAAATCTTGGAAGTGGTATTTCTAGATTAAATAGATTTATTGAACTCCAAAAATTAATCCCATTGAAGTTTCGCCATTCAAATAAAACATAATAAACTCTAGCCCCAAAAATCGAACTGAAAACTAGCAATGGCATCAGGTCGTTGAAAAAGTCTTTGTTTATCCCCTTAAACTTTGCCAAGTAATTTGAAAGATTTAGACCAACAAATACAGCTGTTGCAATTAAGATTCCATACCATCTAAAAATTAACGGTCCAATACTAATTAATTCAGAACCTGGTGACACTAAGTAAGCGATTACCTCTACCATCTAGCTTGATTAAGTTATACTCTTCTATGCCTTTAGATACCATTAGCTGATTGCACTTTCTCAACTTGCTTCTTCTTGAGGACAAGGAGTATCTGAGTTAAAGCAACACCAGCAAAAAATGCTATGAGGCCAAGCACTCTAGCAGGACTTTGAAGTACAACTTCTGTATCTAACTGCCCGAAACCTCCTACATTAGGATCATTTGTTAATGGAGCGCCAGCTTCTATTTGATCGCCCTCTTTAACTATTAAAGCCGGACCTACAGGAATAGTTTCTATTATCTGACCTTCTTCTTTTGTTTCAATTGTGATATTAGTTGAGCCATCTTCTCCAGGTTCAATTAAAGAAATTGTTCCTGATTTTTGTGCTGTGAAAAGAGAATTATTGCTTTTCTCACCAGTTGGATAAACTTGTCCCCTGCCCCTGTTGCCTCCAACATTGATTGAATATTTTCCGAAATGGATATCTTTGTTCGTAGCTGGGTCCGGTGAAAGAATTGGGAATACTACTTCTTTATTTTGATCGCCAGGGAGAGGACCTACAAGAATAATATTGTCTTTCTCTTCACTGTATTGAGTGTAATAAACACCTTGGGTTTCTTCTTTTATTTTCTCACTCCATCTATCTTGAGGCGCAAGCTTAAATCCATCGGGAAGCATAACTACAGCTCCTACCTGTAAAGGTACCTTGCTTCCATCAGCACCTATTTCTTCAGTGCCAGGCTTATAGGGAATCTTAACAGTAGCTGTAAATACACTATCTGCACCTACCGATTGCGGCACTTCAACTTGCGTAGTCATTTTGGCAAGATGACAGTTTGCACAAACTAATTTCCCAGTTGCTTCTCTAGGGTTTTCGTAATTTTGTTGCGCCCAAAAAGGGTAGGCCCAGGTTATAGATGGTGAGATTATTAAAGAAAGACCAAGAAGTAAAGAGCCTAGGAAAAAAGTAAGTATGCGACGCATGATGTTGATTGAATGATTACTAGAAAAAAACAAGTGATTAATTGGGACCAAGGTTATGCCCACCAAGGTTTCTCACCAGTTCGAAAATCTGTTTCAGTCCATTGACTGACTAATACATTGTCATCTTCTACATCTATGTGAGTTAAAGCTAGCGAGAGAGGCGCAGGACCTCTTACAACCTTTCCATTTGCATCATATTGACTTCCGTGGCATGGGCAGATGTATTTATTTGCCCCACTGTTCCATGGAACTACACATCCAAGATGGGTGCATATTGCATTTATACCAAAATTTCCAATTGCTGCATCTCCATCAACAATTAAGTAAGTGGGGTCACCTTTAAGACCTTGTACGAGACTTCTGTCTCCAGCGGGATGGGTTGATAACCATCCACTTGCAGTAACATCGTTACCAAGTTCATCTTTTGCTGTTGACCCTCCTGTCCCTCCGCCTGCTCTAAGGGGCATGAAGAAATTCGCAACTGGGTAGAGTGCTCCTAATGCAACTCCAGTTGCAGTGCCAAATGTTAGAAAGTTCATGAACTGACGTCGGCCCATAGAGGGCACATCGCTAGGACTCATTTGTGTCATGCCAGATGTTCACACAGCTCATAATTAATCCCATTATGACCCTTAAAGGTCCTCTCCTGCTTTAAAAAACAGGGATTTAAATAAGATTGGTTGATTTTATGGATAAACCTATTCCTGGAAAACCCTCTAAGCCCTTAGAAGTTGAGGAGATTATCAGGTTTCTTCAGAAACGTTGGGGGGTTACATATGAATTAAAACTTTTAGTTAAAGGAAAAAGTCTTTTTCTACAAATGATGTGGGGTTTCCTTGAACAACAATCTTTCCCTTGGAGTGAAGAAAAGTACCGAGAAGAACTTGCAAAAATAATTGATGTTATTAATAGGCTGGATCAAGCTTCAGAAGTTAGAGTTTGGTTGTTGCGTCAAGAAAGCAAGCCTAGGCTGGGAAGGGCCCTTAGCTTGCCTTTGAGGGCGGATGAGGGCTTGGAGGAATTTCTTCTTTAAATTGCTCAACTAATGCAACAAGTACAATACCAATTAGAAATAAAAAAGATATTGAACCAGCAAGTAGCAACATTGTGACTGGGTCGGTAGACGGAGTTATTACAGCTCCTGTAATAGCAGATCCCATTAGGATCCATCTCCATCCTGATAGCATTTGCTTCCATTTGATAAGACCTAGAAAGCCAAGAATTAATTGTAGGATTGGTATTTGAAAAGATAAGCCAGTACTTAGCATCAATAAAAGGACAAAATCGAGATATTTTTCAATTGACCAAAGTGGCTCAACAACATCGGAGCCATAACTTACGAGAAAGCCTAAGGCAGCTGGAACAAGAGTCCACCATGCGAAGAATATCCCTAGTATGAAGAGAATTGCTGAACCAGAAACAGCAGGAGCAATCAGTTTTTTCTCACGCTCTGTAAGACCTGGAAGAATAAAAGAAAGAATTTGAAAAATTATATATGGCAAGGCAACTATTAATCCTGCATAACCAGCAACTTTTATTGATACAAAAAGGAATTCCCCAGGAGCCAGTTGAAGAAAGCGAATTGAGCCCGCAGGTGCTTCTAGCATCCTTATAAGAGGCTTAACAAGAAGGAGGCAAAGGAATGCTCCAACTAAGATTGAAATTAGGCTTTTAAGAACTCTTTCACGGAGTTCCTCAAGGTGCCCAAGTAAAGACATTTGCTTGGACTGCTCAGGCTCATTTTTAATTTCGTTGAGCACTTTATAAAATTAATGAATAACCATTAAGACTTAAAGATATAGATCTAATAATCATTCTTTTAAATCCAAATCAAGGAGCAATTGATTTATTATATCTAAGCTAATTTACTTTTAAATAATTTATTTAAAAGTAAATTCACCAAACATATTTGCAAATTGCTGAAAAATTCTATTTCTTAACTCTTGCTTAGTTTTGTTTGGGGGTTTGTTGGGTCTGGAAGAATGAATGGGGGACAATCATTTAAAGAAGATTTTCCGTAATTTGCATATTCTTTATAACCTCCCATTTTTCCATTGGTTTTCATTAGGGCACTAATAAATACCAATAGTAGGAATACAGTTGGTGCCCCAACTATTAAAGCAGCTCCAAAAATGTAGCCTACCAAAAACTCCGCGAAACTATGATTCCCAAGGAATGCATGTGATCCAAGAAGAAATTCAAACATTTAGAACAAATCACTTGGGTACAAATGATAAGGCATTCTATGCATCTTTAGTTGATTCCTCCAGATAGTGTTGACCATCTGAAGGGCGTCCCCACAAAACTTTGATTTCCTTCGGTGTCACCATTCCTGGGGCAGCACCTTTGAGTTTCTGAAGTTTATTTGTTGGGACCATTAAAACTGAAACTTTATTATTGTGCTTGGCTTTGCTAAAAAAAGCAGCCAAATTAGCAGCAACCTCAATGTCTAGGCCTTCTACCTTTCCATGGGCAGCCTTTATAACTATGTGACTGCCAGGACACTCTTGAACATGAAACCATATATCCCCTTTTTTAGCATTTTTAATGCTAATAGATTCGTTTTGCTGATGATTCCTTCCTATTTGGATCTCTAATCCATTTGGACTGTTCAACCTTAGGATGTTTTCTGACTTATGCTTGCTGCTTTGTTTATTAGATCTGGCTTTCTTTTTTCCTAAAATGAATCCTTCTAAATCTTGTTGTAGCTCACGGATGCTTTCCAGTTTATCGCTATCAAGATCATTTTGATTGTTAATTATATAGTTTAGAAATAAATCTGTTTCGTTTATGAAATTAATTCTATCCTTATGCAATTCAATTCTATCTACTAAAATTCTTTTTGATCTGCGAAGTTTCTTTACTTGTGTGTATAATTTTTGAGCTTTCTTTATATCTTCCTTGCTGGGATTCTCTGATGAGAGAATATTGTCAGCAATTTCTTTCATAGAGTCTATCTCTGATATTTTTGAGTACAAAAGTTCTTGTTTTCTTAATTCTTTTTCTTCATTATCTCTTTTTTTTTCTAGTTCTTTGCATAGTGCTATGAATGCAAAAGTCAGATGTTTTTCAGCTAAATATGACTTGTAGTAATTGCCTAGACGAAGACTAATGCTTTCTTTGTTCCCCTGGTTGGATGATGGATTTGCTCCCCATACCCTATAAGGAGTCGGGCCGTTGAAGGCTAAAAAGAAGTTTTCTTCTTCTAGAGCTTTTAACCAGATGTTCCAACGAAAGAATAGTTTCTCCCATTCAGTTTCTGATAATTGTTGGACTGGTAGATTAACAAGTCTATTGGCAGCATCTTTTTCTTCATTGGCTAATTGAAGAGTAAATGCAGGACTAATTCCTTGGAAGGTTGTCTTTAAAGCTTGCTTTAGTGTTACTGGAAGAATTGAAAGACTATTACGCCATTCCTCTAAGACTTCACCTTTTTTGGGCTTTACCCCTTGTAAAGAGGGAGGGGAGATATAAGGGTCACCAGTACTGATGGGTCTTAAACGAGATTTATTATTCCGTATTTGCTTCCCTAAAGTTATTACTTGTCTTTTCTCATCTAAAAACAGGATATTGCTATGCCTACCCATTATTTCTAGGATTAATTGCTTCTTGATGACTTCATTTGGTCTAAAGGAAAATCCAAATTCAACTATACGGTCAAAACCTTTTTGTTTTAAATCTATTAGAGCCATTCCACGTAGACCATATCTAATCTGTTTGCTTAAAGTACTCTCGCCCTCAATCTTTTTAGGAGCCTTTATCTCTACAATTCTTGCTGATTCTGAATTCCAACTAAGCTCAATCCAAACTAAGCCCTCTAAAACTCGAAATGCAATTTGGAGTGTGGAGTTGTCTAATTGTTGGACTTTCTCGAATCGACCAGGAACTATTTTTTTTCTTAGATCTGCAAGAACAGCTTTTAACGATGTGATATCCATCGTTTGAAGTCTTGGCTTAGTCTGATCTTTAGATTGAAGATTGCTATTAGCCATCTTTAGCTAGCCTGAGACTGCAATTGGATCAATGCTATGACTATGTACAAATATGGCTTGAATGTGATTACTGGACCTAGTGGAGTTGGGAAAGGGACACTGGTGAAGAAACTACTTGAAGAAGATAAAAACATTTGGCTTTCTATTTCTGCAACCACGCGTTCTCCTAGAGAGGGGGAGGTTGATGGTAAGCACTATTTCTTTTTAGAGCAAAAAGATTTTAAGAATTTAATTCAAGAAGATGGTTTTTTAGAATGGGCCGAATTTGCTGGTAATTTATATGGGACTCCTAGAGCTGAAGTTCAAAAACAATTATCAATTGGTAAAAAAGTTTTACTTGAGATTGAATTGGATGGAGCTAGGCAGATTCGTAAAACATTTAAAGATGCCTTCCAAATATTTATAGCGCCCCCCAGCTATAAAGAGCTTGAAAAAAGAATTAGAGGAAGAGCAACAGATTCTGAAGATGATATTAATCGTCGTCTAGAGAGGGCTAAATACGAGATAGATTCTCAGTCAGAATTTGACGCAGTAGTAATTAACGACGATATAGGTACTGCTTTATATGAAATAAGAAGACTAATGAAAACATAGTCTATTTTTCATTATTTAACCATGGACTTACATTGGGTGGAAGAGTAGATCTGGAAAGAATCGTTGCCATTCAACAAGGATGCCTGCTGTTAGAAGAACCCAAAGGGAACCAACTACAGGAGCTGATCTGAACAACTTTGTTTGGAAAATTTTAAACATGATTAATTAGTAGATGAACAACTAGATCTAAGAAAGGTCAATGGACCTTTCTTTTAACGAGGACCATTTAAAGTAATGTTTTCATCTTTTTCGCGAAGATCACCACTTCTTCCCTGCTTGTTTGCTTCAACTGGCCAAGCTGCTCCTTTTATTAGGCATTTTCTAGCCAATGCAAAATCAATGAAAATTTCATTGTCAGCAGGATTCTTCAGTTTTTTGGTGGCTCTGAGATATTCCCTGCCAGACCAACCAATGATTCCAGCTACATAAATAAAGATATGAGCAGGAATTAATATGTTTCCCTCTTGACCCCGGTTAGCCCAAGCACCCCAAGGTTCAATCGTTGCCCCAATAATTAAATGAGGTAAGCCATCATCTCCACATTTTGCTTTGCTATATCGCTCAAATCTGGCGATGTCCTTAGGAGTAGATGCACCGCCGGCGCGTTCTTGGAAACGGGAATTTTCTGAGCAAAGAGTTAACCCAGAAGCATTGAATTCAGTAGAAGGTCTGTCTTCATTTAGAGCTGGACCTGCTGCTGCCTTGGCAATAGGAGCTAAGCCTAAAAGAAGGAAAGCAGAAAGAATAATTGAGAAGAGACGACGCATTAGTTCGAATCCTTATTTAACCTGTCTTATAAGAACAGGATTCACTACCACTAAGTTAAATGAGATACGCCTAAATGACGCAAACAGTACTTGCCCTCGAAACAAGTTGTGACGAGACAGCCGTAGCAGTTGTCCAATTTCATGAGGGAAAGTTCCAAATTTTGGCGAATTGTATTGCTTCGCAAGCTGATGAACATGCCCAATGGGGAGGGGTTGTTCCAGAAATAGCCTCAAGAAGACACCTGGAAAAAATGCCTTTTCTTCTAGAAAAAGCAATAGATCAATCAGGAATAAGTATTTCTAAGGTCAATGCAATAGCTGCAACAGTAACCCCTGGATTGACAGGTGCTCTTTTGGTTGGATCGATAACAGCTCGAACATTGGCGTGCCTTCATAAGCGCCCTTTTTTAGGTATTCATCACTTAGAGGGGCACCTTTCATCAGTTTTTCTTTCTGACTCTGCACCTTCTCCTCCTTACTTGGTGTTATTGGTCAGCGGAGGACACACAGAATTAATTAAGGTTGATACAGATTTGACTTATACCAGGCTTGGACGGAGTCATGATGATGCAGCTGGGGAAGCTTTTGATAAGGTTGCCAGATTGTTAGGGCTATCTTATCCGGGGGGACCAGAGATTGAGAAGATTGCAGAGAAGGGTGACCCTAAGTCTTTCTCTTTTCCTAAAGGTAGAGTTTCTAGGCCTGAAGGGGGCTTTTACCCTTACGACTTTTCATTTAGTGGTTTAAAAACAGCAGTTATGCGACAAGTTGAACGTCTTAATTCATCAGAGCTAGAACTACCTTTAGCTAATCTTGCGGCTAGCTTTGAAAATGTGGTTGCTGAAGTATTGGTAGAGAGAAGTCTCAAATGTGCTACTGAAAATCAACTTAATTCCTTAGTATTGGTTGGAGGTGTGGCAGCTAATCACCGATTAAGAGAGATGATGTTTCAAAAGGCTTCTGAGAAGTTAATTAAAATCCATTTGGCGCCGAAAAGCTTTTGTACAGATAATGCAGCAATGATAGGCACCGCGGGTTTATTACGCTTATTATCAGAGTCAAGGGCTAGTTCTCTAGAACTTGGTGTTTCAGCAAGGCATCCTTTAGATAAGTCAAATCTCCTCTATCAAATTAATCCGCCATTCTGAAATGCCATTTAAACTTTCTTTTTTCTAGGATTTAAAGCTGTGAATCTTTCTTCTACTGATACTAATAAGAAAAAAGATGCTCCATCTGTTACAAAAACAGAACTCAATGCTTGGAAGAGAGGGTTTACTCCTCAAGCAGAAATTTGGAATGGGAGAATGGCTTCCGTAGGGTTGATTATTGGATTGTTTGTTTTAATCTTGGCTAATAATCTTTTTGGAGGAAAATAATTCAGCTGCAGATCTAAATTAGAACCTGTAAAACCCTTTATAAATCTATTCCTTCATAATGCATTTCTTTTTTTTTGAGTCAGTTGTTTTGTTTAATCTCCGCAACAGATTTAAAGGAGTTGAAAAGAAAAGAAAATGTAAGTTCAATGAGACTAGTCATGGATATGATTTCTATTATTCAAGGATATTTACTCTGATTGATTCTGATTACTCAGCTTTCTATTCTCTATGACTCCTGAGAGGCTTGGACTGCTTTGGGGAATTACGGTTTTCGCTGGTGCTGGAGCAAGACTTTTGTCAGTGCTCACTGGTTTCCCTGGCGTTGTATTGCTTCTACTTTCTGGACTGCTAATAGGTAGGTCTGGCTTAGGCCTTGTTGAACCTCTTGATTTGGGTCAAGGACTTGAAATTATAGTTGGACTACTTGTTAGCCTTGTCCTTTTTGATGGAGGCTTGAATCTTAGGCTTCCAGGAGAAACTATAAAATCCACTGTTTTTCGGATTTTAGTTATAAGGCTTTTTATCTCATTAGGAGCTGTTTGGCTAATTGCCCATCTTCTTGCTGGATTAGCTTGGAATGTCGCAGCTGTATACAGTGCGATTGTTTTAGCAACTGGTCCTACTGTTGTGACTCCACTCGTGCAGCAAATAAGACTTGCTTCGCCTTTGGGTGATGTCCTTGAGGCAGAGGGTCTTGTCCTAGAACCTGTGGGTGCTGTCTTAGCGTTGCTTTTGCTTGAACTGTTGGTTGGGGATTTACATGGATGGCGAGAATTGATCTTTGGCTTGTTAGCTAGATTGGGGGGCGGAGTCATTATTGGTTTATTTGCAGGGTGGATTCTTTCAGAAGCTTTAAAAAGGATAAAAACTGATTCTGCAATAGGAATTAGATTGCAAGTAACTCTTGGAGTTCTGTTTCTTCTGTATGGCATTTGTGAATGGATATTGCCTGAATCAGGCTTGCCTGCGTCAGTTGCTGCTGGTTTCATTGTTGGGAGAAGTCCTTCGATTGAGGTTGATAAATTAGATGAATTGATAAGAGAGTTGGCACAACTTGCTATCACAATGCTTTTCCCGCTTCTGGCGGCTGATGTTTCTTGGAGTGAATTAAGCCCTCTTGGTTGGGGAGGGGTAAGTTGTGTACTTGCTTTAATGGTTGTAGTAAGACCTCTAGCTGTAAGCCTTGCAACGATTGGACTGCCTTTAGATTTCAAGCAAAGATTGTTTCTTGGGTGGCTTGCACCTAGAGGCATAGTTACGGCTGCAGTTGCATCTCTTTTTGCAATTCGTCTTGAACAAGCTGGAGTCCTAGGAGCAGGCAGACTGCAAGGGTTAGTTTTTCTAACTATTCTTATGACAGTAGGGATCCAAGGCTTAACAGCAAAACCATTAGCTGAAAAATTAGGATTACTTGCAGAGGACTAAAGAGTTAGTTCAGAACACTAAATTACTTTCTTCAACCTAGGAAGGTCCTTAGATTGCATTGCAAGTAAACCCCATGAGGAGATCAGATCTGGACCTTTAAGAGTTCCCATCAGAGCTGCTCTTAGACTTTTCATAATCAACCCTTTTTTGACTCCTAAGGACTTAGCACAATCAGATATTAAGTTTTTTGCTATATCATCATTCCGTCCATCCCATTTCTCTTGCTCAATTTTTTTTGAGATATGGCTCAAAACCTCTTTAGCACCTTCCATTTTCAATTGCTTAATACCATCACTTTGTAAAGAAGGCTCATTAAAGAAAATTCTACTTTCTTCAAGTCCATCATTAACTAGAGTTAGGGATGGACCTATAAGTTTAGCCAGTTTTAAACCCCACTCTTTGTCAGGTAAGATCCAGCCTTCTGAAATCCAGATAGATTTTAACTCTTCAAGAAGTTTTTCAGGAACCCAGCTGTGAATTTCTTGTGCGTTAAGCCAGTTGAGTTTATCCCAGTCAAATTTTGCACCTGCTTTGTTTACTCTGTCAAAGTCAAAAACTAAAGATGATTCTTTTAAGTTAAATCTTTCTTCCATGCCATCAGGTGGTGACCAGCCTAAAAGTGTCATGTAGTTAGTTAAAGCATTTGAGGTATAGCCCATTTTCCTAAAATCAGTAATTGAAGTAATTCCATCTCTTTTTGAAAGTTTTTTGCCTTCAGGGCTCAAAATCAGTGGAGTATGGGCAAAGATTGGTTGCGGAAGATCTAGGGCTTGATAAAGAAGGATTTGCTTCGCAGTATTTGATATATGGTCTTCACCACGAATTACATGGGAGATCTTCATTTCAGCATCATCTATTACTACGACTAAGTTGTATAGAGGATCCCCGATCTCATTGGCTGGAGCCCTCCTCGAAATAACCATGTCCCCTCCTAGGTCTTTGCTATTCCATTTCATTGGACCTCTAATAATGTCATTCCAAGTAATTGTGGCTGTTTCATCAATTCGAAAACGAATGACTGAAGTCCTTCCTTCTTGAATGAATTTAGCTTCTTCTTCTGATGTCAGATTTCTATGGCGATTGTCATAATGAGGCGCTTCTCCTGCTTTTGCTTGGTCATCTCTCATAACTTGAAGCTCTGCTTCAGTTGCATAACATCTATAAGCAAGGCCTTTTTCGAGCAAAGATATAATTGCTTTTCGATGTTCATCAATGCGCTCAGATTGCAGAACTGGTTTTTCATCCCAACTCAATCCAAGCCATTGCAGTCCTTCAAGGATATTTTCTGTGAACTCTACTTTGGACCTTTCTTTATCAGTGTCTTCTATTCGGAGTAAAAACACCCCATGTCTTTTACGGGCATATAACCAATTGAATAAGGCTGTTCTTGCTGTCCCTATATGTAAATGACCTGTGGGACTTGGTGCGAGTCTTACTCTGACTGTCAAGAGTTTTAGTCAATTTGGAAACGGGACCGACGGGATTCGAACCCGCAACTTCCGCCGTGACAGGGCGGTGCTCTAACCAGTTGAACTACGGTCCCAGTTTTGAAGAGGACTTATTGGAAGATTCTAGGGATTCCCTAATGCCTTAAGCCCGGCAAAAGAAGTATCAACCTATTACCTCTCTTCCGTCAACCTTTCAAACAGCCTTGTTTTAGAAGGTTGTTATTTCTCTTTAAAAATAGCTTACAAAATGAAGAAAGTTGTTTGACCTCATGGACGGAATCCCGCCGGTTCAATGAGCCTAACTTGATTGCCTCTAGCAGTGAACTCTCGTCCCTGATCGCTTTGTACTACAACTCGACCACCAGATTTGACTCGTATTACACGTGCCCTAACCCAGCCTAGAGCTGCAGACTCAAGGACCTTTACGACATCACCAGGTTGAAGGTCTAACTCCATTCGTAAAAAAAGAAACTACTGAAAGGGTGACTAACGCGCCGTGGAGGACTTGAACCCCCGACATCAGGTTTTGGAGACCTGCGTTCTACCAACTGAACTAACGGCGCATTGTAGATGCCCTACTACCAATTTTGCACATTGGTATTTGGAATGAACGAGGTCGAAACCTCAGCGATCGAAGCGCTGCTTGACTCGGGTCGCTTTACCAACGCGATCACGCAGGTAAAAGAGCTTCGACCTTCTTACTTTACCGCGACGCTCAACTTTTATAGAAGCAACTTGGGGGCTATGAACCATAAAAACTCTCTCTACTCCAATTCCTTGAAAAATGCGACGAACAGTAATTGTTTGATTTACACCTCCATGTCTCTTAGCAATTATGACTCCTTCATATGGCTGAACACGTTCTTTATTTCCTTCACTAATGCGAACTCCCACACGTACCGTATCTCCGACATAAACTTCAGGAACTTTTTTCTTTTGTTGTGATTTTTCAAATAGTTTAATTAGCCCTTGAGGTGTTAATCCTTTATTTGAGATCGAATCGGGTGCTTCTTTGGCATTTGATTTTTCTTGACTGATTACTGGAGAGTCATCAGTCGGGGCTTTGACCTCTTCCTTGTTGGGAGAGTTATTTTTTAAATCTTCCGTCATCCCAGGTTCAATTTTATTTGCCGAACAATCATTGTAACTGTTCATAAATCGATTTTATATAATTTTCTATTTTTTTCTTAGGAAAAAGAGTTTTCTTGAAAGCAAAAATCTAAGCAATTAGCTTATGGGTTCGCTAAAACCAGGTTACTAAGCCTCAAGTGAATGCGAAAAACTTTCCAAATACTTCAATCAAAAACAGGCTAAAAGAACTTCTTTAGTCAGCTTTCATCTTCTAATCAAATGATTTATGTAGTGATAAGCAACAAAAAATTGGACATTTCTGAATAATCCAGTTTTTAGCCACTTTACGAGCAAATCAGAGCTCATTCATTAATTAACGCATCTTGAAAAGTTGATGAACATATTAATATTGATACTGTGGAATTAGAGTCTCAAGCAAGTTCTAAAAAGAGCTTGAGACTAAGCCTTCCTATTTTTTCTCGGCATGAACAAACTTTTCGCCGACTTACTTGCTTCTACATCCCTTCCTGAAAAAAATGTTGGCCCACGTATTCAGCAGCGTAGAGGAGTAGAAATTAAGTCTGCAAGAGAAATTCAGATAATGCGTAAATCAAGTCAGATAGTTGCTACTGTTCTTCGCGAAATAAATGAAATGGTTGAGCCAGGTCTTACTACTGGCGACCTGGACAAATATGCTGAGAAAAGAATAAAAGACTTGGGGGCTTTACCAAGCTTTAAGGGATACCATGGGTTCCCAGGTACTATCTGCGCAAGCATTAATAATGAGGTTGTTCACGGTATCCCTAATTCAAAAAGAGTTATTAAATCTGGTGATTTATTGAAGGTAGATACAGGTGCTTTTTTTGATGGTTACCATGGTGACAGTTGCATAACAATATGTGTTGGGGCGGTCTCAGATGAGGCGAAAAAATTAAGTAAAGTTGCTCAAGAGTCTTTAATGGCAGGTTTATCAAAGATAAAGTCTAATAACACACTTTTAGATATAGCTGGCGCGATAGAAGATCATGTGAAGAAAAATCATTTTAGTGTTGTTGAAGACTACACAGGTCATGGTGTAGGTAGGAATCTTCATGAAGAACCCTCAGTATTTAATTTCCGAACCAATGATCTTCCAAATGTAACTTTGAGATCAGGCATGACACTGGCCGTTGAACCAATCTTGAATGCAGGAAGTAAAGCATGTAGAACCCTTCGTGATAGATGGACAGTAGTTACTAAAGATGGCAGCCTTTCAGCTCAATGGGAGCATACAATTCTAGTGACTAATGATGGTTGTGAAATTTTGACTGACAGAGGATAAGGATTTAGTTAAAAGATTGACTCTAATTATTTTTAAAAAGTTGAAAGTATAACCCTCTTGAGAATTCAGTTAGAGGCATTAATAAATAAGTTATGGGATTGGGAGTTACAATTATTAGCGTAGAGTTAGATAGAGATTTATTAATTATTTTAATTGCAACTAAATCTGGATTCATAATCCCAATTGGATTTAATTTGGATTTAAAGGGACCTAATATCAATTTCTTTATCTTTAATTTTGGCTTGCTTTCATTCTTTAAAGAAGATTGTTTAAAACTAACTAATTGGCCAATCAATCTTTTGCTGATTTCATAAGATGGGCTAAATGCAGGCTGAATCTCAGCTTCTGATGTGTTAATCCAAACTTCTTTTGGATGCGAAGTGTCTTTTAGGAGATAAGTAATTTCTTCAAAATATTTAATTAAACGCCAATTGCTCAATGCATTTACTTCAATGGCTTTATTTAGCCCGTCTATATCTAAATTTGCACCTGGATTAATTCCATGGTTCAGGACTAGCACATCTAAAGACTTTAAGACCTTCTTCAGTTTTTCTTCTTCTCCACAATTCCATTTTATCCACTGATTAGGTCCTTCCTTGCAGTTCTGATTCTCTGATATTGCTTTATGAGTAAGTCCTATTACATGAGATCCTTTTTGGCGAAGTATTTTTGAAAGAGCTAGGCCAAGGCTTCCTGATGCGCCCGTAATACCAACCCTGCGCCTTGCCCAGACCTGCTTGGTTTTCCCTTGAGTGAAATCTTCTTTATTAATCAAAGACATTTTGTTGAAAATTTTTATATGCGGAGGTTTTGAAACTTCGATTTCAGCAACTTTAACTCTTACGATCCAAACTTATTTTGCCAAATACTTTCATAAGTCTCTATAGATGATTAATATTAGCCAAATATGATTAATGGAGTCGGTCATGGGTAAGACCTTAATGATCGGTTCTTGCGAGCCTTTTAGCGGCAAGTCAGCTTTAGTCTTAGGTATGTCAAGGCACTTAAGGTCTCTTGATATACCCGTACGCTTTGGAAAGCCATTAGCTACAAGTCTAGAACTAGAAGATAAAAAGATCGACATCAATCAGACATTGATTGATGATGATGTTCGCTTTATTGGCTCGGTTATTGGATTAACAGAAGATCAGTTGATTCCTTCTATTGATCTTTTGGCGTCAGATACTGCTGAACAACGCATTCTTGATTCTCGCCTGGGACCTAGCGAAGGCTTCAAGGCAATGAAAGAAAAGCTTGATGATACTTTTAGTGGAGTGAATCTTCTTGAGGCTGCAGGAAGCGTTGATGAAGGACTTCTTTATGGTTTAAGCCTTGGACAATTGGCCAAGAACCTTAATGCAAAGGTGTTATTGGTTCATTTGTGGCAGGACAGTCGAAGCGTCGACTCTTTGTTGGCTGCTAAGGAGAAGTTAGGAGGGAATTTGTTGGGAGTTGTCCTGAATGCAGTAAAACCAGATGAAGTAAGTGATCTTGAAGAGAAAGTCGTACCTTCTTTGCAAAGACTTGGGATTAATGTTTTTGGAGTTATGCCAAGATCGCCTCTTTTGAGAAGTGTCACTGTTGAAGAATTAGTTAGAAGGCTTAAAGCGACAGTTATTTGCTGTGATGAAAAATTGGAGCTAATGGTTGAGACTTTAAGTATTGGAGCAATGAGCGTAAATTCAGCAATGGAGTTTTTTAGAAAACGACGCAATATGGCAGTAGTAACAGGAGCTGATAGAACTGATATTCAATTAGCTGCTTTAGAAGCTTCTACTCAGTGTCTAATCCTTACAGGTGCTGGAGAACCGTTGCCTCAGCTCATTAATAGAGCTGAAGAGCTTGAGGTTCCTTTGTTGAAAGTTGATACAGATACCCTTTCAACTGTTGAGGTGATTGAACAAGCTTTTGGCCATGTTCGTTTACATGAATCCGTTAAGGCAACCTATGCCTTCCGATTAGTTCAAGAACATTGCGACTTGAACAGATTATTTAGTTTTCTAGGCATCTCTCCCAAACTTCACGATCATTGCTAATTTCAAATGAATGATTAGAGAATCTCTTTGAGCCGTAGTCAATCCCTAGATCTACCTCAAATAGGTCGTATTGATACTTTGGCCCAGGAACTTGCCCTTTTGCAGGACAAAGGGAAAAGGAGAATTGCTTTCTTAGGAAGCAGACATGTTCCTGTTGTAACAATTCACCTTGTGGAATTAATTGCTCGTTCATTAGCCCAAGAAGGGCATTCTTTAGTTACATCTGGATCTCAGGGAGTCAATGCTGCGGTAATTCGAGCAGTTTTAGATGTTGATCCTTCATTGCTAACCGTCTTGTTACCACAAAGTATTGATCGACAGTCTCTTGAAATTTGCAATTTGCTCGATAAAGTTCTTCATCTTATAGAAAAACCAGATCACGACGACCTCTCTTTGCCAATGGCAAGTAGTTTATGCAATCAAGAAATAATAAGTAGATGTGATCAGCTTATTTGCTTTGCATTTCATGATAGTGAGACTTTGCTAAGCAGTTGCCATAGCGCAGAAGATATGGGCAAGGTTGTAAGTTTATTGTTTTTTGATTAGGACCTATATAGTAGATAAAGAGACTTTTTCAGATTAAAAAGGCTTTAGGGTTTCGAAAATTGCGAAATAGAATATTTGAATACTTTTTATATAATATATTGTGGTTTTCATAAGAATTTTATGCCAGCATCTTATTCCTTTGATGTTGTTTCTGATTTTGACCGCCAAGAGTTGGTAAACGTTATTGATCAAATTCAAAGAGAAGTATCTCAGCGTTATGATTTGAAAGACTCAAAAACAGAAATCACACTTGAGGCAGAAGAACTTATTATTGTTACTGCTAGTGATATGACTTTGAAAGCAGTTGGCGATATACTTTTGCAAAAGGCTACTAAGAGAAAGCTTTCTTTAAAGATCTTTGATTTCCAGGACCCAATCACTTCTGCTGGCAATAGGTTGAAACAGAATATCGTTCTAAAAAAAGGTTTAACTCAAGAAATCGCAAAGAAGTTAGGGAAAGCTATTAGGGATCAATTTAAGAAAATTTCTGTTTCAATTCAAGGAGATAGTTTAAGAGTGACAGGAAAGAGTCGAGATGAATTGCAATTGGCAATAGGAATACTTAAGGAACAAGAAGAAAATCTTGAAATACCTTTGCAGTTTGAGAATTATCGTTAAATCATATTTTTAAGCATTAATCCTCTATAGAATCCTTGCATTACTTCTTTGCGAATTCAATCAAAGTAGATGAAACCTAGAGACTTGGATTTAATAAATCAACTTGTTTTAAAGACAATTGAGTCCTTGGACAAATCAAATAATGATATTGAAAGAACATGTTGGATGGTTTTGCATGAACACCATCATGGCTTGATGCCTTTTGAATATGATGTTAGAGAGATTGATGAGACTCTTTATCTCTCAGTTTTAAATGAAATTAAAGAAAGGCTAAAGAAATGATTTTATTTTGATTACATAATTAAGTGAATTGAATTAATCACAAAAACGTCTAAATGTAGATATGCTCTAAAAGACGAAGGTAATTTTTATGACGAACCCAATGCGTAACGTAACCCCTGGAGGCTCTGGGAGTGGAGGTGGAGCTGCAACCCTTGCTCTTATAGTTTCATTTACAGGCATATTATTACTTACCCAAGCTTTATTTATTGTTCCTGCTGGCCAGGTTTCGGTTGTAACAACTTTGGGCAAAGTAAGCGGTGGGGCTCGTCGCCCTGGCCTTAATTTTAAGGTTCCATTTGTTCAGTCTACATATCCTTTTAATGTTCAAACCCAAGTTAGACCTGAGGAATTTGAGTCTTTAACTAAGGATCTACAGGTGATTGCAGCTACTGCAACAGTCAAATATGCACTAAAGCCCAGTGAAGCAGGACGAGTTTTTAGAACCATTTCTTATAACGATCGTGAAATTTATAATCGTATAATCAAACCTTCATTGCTTAAGGCTTTGAAGTCAGTTTTTTCTAAATACGAATTAGTTACAATTGCTAGCTCCTGGAGTGATATCTCAACGATAGTTGAGAAGACAGTGGCTGAAGAAATAAGTCAATTTGACTATGTTGATATACAGGGTCTTGATCTAACAGGTTTGGAGATTGCAGAGGAATATAGAGCAGCTATTGAAGAAAAGCAGATTGCAGAACAAAAATTGCTTAGGGCACAAACCGAAGTTAAAATTGCAGAACAGGAAGCTAAGAGATATGACACCCTTAATAGAAGCCTAGATGATCAGGTTTTGTATAAGTTATTTCTAGACAAATGGGATGGTCAAACACAAGTTGTACCTTCCTTACCTGGAGCAAATGGCTCAGGTACCCCTGTGATTGTTGGCGGAAGAAGAAATTAAAATCACCTAAATTAATCGAGCTAAAAATTTCTTTTTTAGCTTTCTTTTTATTGAGATTGATCTTAAAGTAATTTTAACTTAGCTCACTAAAGCTTTCGTTAAAAGCTTTTAAAGTAGCGTCAATATCATCTTCTGAGTGTGCTAGAGACATAAATCCTGCTTCAAACGCACTTGGTGCCAGATAAACCCCTTTTTGGAGCATTGACCTGTGAAGCTTCGCGAAATATTCAGAATTGGTTTGTTTTGCTTCTTCGAAATTCCTTACTGGGCCATCACATAGGTAAAAACCAAACATACCACTAATACTTTTGCCGTTAATTGCTAATCCAGCAGCCTTAGCAGATTCACAGATCCCATTAATTAGTCTTTTGGTCATGGTCTCTAATCGTTCATAGCTACCTTCTTGCTTCAGGATTTCCAGAGTCTTTATCCCTGCAGTCATAGCAAGAGGGTTTCCACTTAATGTCCCTGCCTGGTAAACAGGTCCAGCTGGAGCAACCATAGACATAATGTCTTTTCTCCCACCATAAGCACCTACTGGTAGACCACCTCCTATTACTTTCCCTAAGGTTGTTAGATCGGGAGTGACCCCAAAGCGTTCTTGGGCTCCCCCATAGCTAATTCTAAAGCCTGTCATGACTTCATCAAAGACCAGCAAGGCTCCATTCTCTTTAGTTAACTCTCTTAATCCCTCTAAAAAACCAGGCTCAGGAGTTATGAAACCTGCATTCCCAACAATAGGTTCAAGAATTACTCCTGATATTGCATCAGGGTTTTCTGCAAAAAGTTCTTTTACGGCTTCTAAGTCATTATATGGGGCCGTAAGAGTGTTTGAGGTGGTACTTCTTGGTACACCAGGAGAATCGGGTAACCCCAGTGTTGCCACACCTGACCCTGCCTTGACCAGGAACATGTCTGCATGGCCGTGATAACAACCTTCAAATTTTATTAGTTTGTCTCTGCCAGTGAAAGCCCTCATTAAGCGAAGTACAGCCATACAGGCTTCTGTGCCGCTATTAACAAAACGAACCATCTCAACACTTGGCACTGCCTCTATAACCATCTCGGCTAGTTTGTTCTCCAGTTCACAAGGCGCTCCGAAGCTTGTTCCTTTTTCCAGTGCTTCTTGAAGAGCTGAAGTTACCTCAGGGTGAGAATGACCACAGATAGCTGGTCCCCAACTTCCTACATAGTCAATAAAGCGGTTCCCATCTATGTCCCAAGAATAGGCACCCTTGACTCGGTCAAAAACGATGGGATCACCATTAACCGATTTGAATGCACGCACAGGAGAACTTACGCCACCAGGCATAAGTTCTTTCGCAGCATCAAAGACGTCCTGGGAATTAGTTGTATTGAAGACGTTTGTCACGGCACCTAATCAAGTGGACTGATAACACAGTTGGTCATAATGGCGTAAAACTGTCGAATACGTCTAAAAGTTCTGATATTTTCTTTACTTCATTTGAGCTCAACATAGTCGGGCCGTTGATTTTTTTTAAATGACTTAATCTCTAAATCCCTTGCTAACAAAGCTTTCTATGTCTGAGAATTTGCTTTAAGGGATGTAGAAAACCTCTTAAGAAGCAAAGCCTAATACTGTGATAATTTGACAAAAAATCATGAGAAACCATCAAATTTTATTTTTTTTTTAGAGGAATTCTCGAAAATATCGATTTTTTCTTTTTTATAAGCAACCATGATTAACTCATAAGTCCTTTTAGCTTATTCAAGAAAATAGGGATCTTCCAATTCTAGAGGAGGCCAGCTAATGTCTACTAATACTGGTGCATGGTCACTAGGCTGTAAATTAGCGCGAGTTTTTTTGTGAATCATGCAGCTTCTTGAATTTGCAATTAGTTCAGTGCTTAGATAAATATGGTCAATGCGCCATCCTTCATCTCTTTGCCAGGAGCCACTTCGGTAATCCCACCAACTCCAATGACCGCTATTTTGTTCGAAAATCCTGAATACATCTTCCAAATTACTTTCATCTAATACACTTTCTAAAGCTTCTCTTTCTGGTTTGCTAGCCATAATTCCATTGTCAAAACGATCTTTTTTGTAAATATCTTTTGCTTCAAGTGCAATATTAAAATCACCTAATAGGCACAAAGGTTCTTCTCTTTTTAATTGAGACTGAATGTATTTCCTTAGAAAAGCTAACCATTTGAGCTTGTAATTATATTTCTCTGAATTTAGAGCGGCCCCATTAGGTACATACAAGTTTACAACTCTAATTCCATCAATCAATCCACTTATTACCCTTTTTTGCTGGTCAAAATACTTTGAATCGTTATCTTCTTCTAATTCTCCTTTCATGCCTTTGCGGACATCTCCTAATGGTGATCGGCTAATTAATGCGACGCCATTATAAGCTTTTTGCCCGTAGATGTTTACATAGTAACCTTTTTCTTCAAAAGTAGTTTTTGGGAATAATTTATCCTCGACTTTGGTTTCTTGTAAGCAAATTAAATCAGGCTGAACTTCATCAATGAACTCTTCAACCTGGTTTATCCTTGTGCGAATTGAGTTGACATTCCAAGTAGCAATTAACACAGTTCAGCCTTTTTAGGTTCTAGTTAGCTTAAGATCAGCTTGCTTTAACCAATAGCATAGATGAAGAATCAAGCCTTTTGCTTCTTAAGATATATATTTTTTGCAACGCTACTAATTCCCATTTTTACTTTCTTTCTAAAAGATAATCCCTGGAAAAGTAATGGCTTGTTTTTGCTGGCAGGCTTAGATGAACTTGATAAAGAGAGAGATATTCACTCTTCTTTTGATGAATCTAATGATTCTTTTTTCCCTTCAAACCCTATGGAGTTGATGAATGTTATAAGAAGCTTTGAATCAGCAAATGATTCTACCTCACCTTCAGATGCAATTGATGCTGCTATAGAAGCATTTGAAAATCAAGATCAATCAGATTCTCCTTCTAATTTAGGAGATAGATAATTGAGCCTCCCTGAAAAAGTGACTAGATTGATCTTGCAAGGGGCATCCTTTCTCTAATGCGTCATCACCCAATTCCATCAGTTACTGAACGATTGCAATACCGCGCAATCGGACTTATAAGGGGCATATATCTTCCTGATAATCTAGACCATTTTTCTAGAGGCTCTATAGTTGATGAAAATAATGAAAAAATAGAATCAGTAGTGCTTGGTAAAGCTCTTGGTTTAATCAAGCGATGTTTGTCTATTGATGTTCCTCATCTATGGGTTGTTTATCCAAGATGCCGTGATTCCGAACAGCTGCATTTGCAAATTAGTGGCATTTGGGAGCCAAGTACATTAGATAAAACCTTATCGGAGGGTTCGACCCTTCATAAAAATACTGATAATGCTTTTGCTCAATCTTTAGATAAAGTAGATGAAGGAGACGACTATTTCTCTATCCGAGGCGAGTTAATTTATACTAAACCTGAAACTAAAGATTTAGTGGTTAAGATTAGACAAAAGCCAAGGAAGAATTCTAATAATAATTTCCCTTTTAAGTTAAAATTAAAAGGAGAGATTTCATTGGAATTTTTGAGAAACTTTGTAAACCTTCATGTTAGAAGAAAAGGGCAAATACTTTATGTAGAAGATAAACAAATTCTTGGGCCAATTAAAACAAAAAATAAATCTAATTTAAAGTAACTTAGAACCTAGCTTGTTAGAGATGGTATTCGTAAGACAAAAGGAATATTTAACCAAAGTAAAGTTCCAATGATATATTTTAGTTACAAATACATCGACTTGATTTTCATGAATAAATGAATAATCTTTTCATTGATTGCTCCCTTGGAGTTTCTGGAGATATGCTTTTGGCTGCTTTTATTGATTTAGGAGTTCCTCTTGATGTAATTCATAGACCTTTGAAGATCTTGGAATTGGAAGAAGCTTATTCTTTAATAGTTGAAGAGTCGAAAAGCTTTTCTCTCAGAGGCATAAAGGTTTCAGTCAAAGAAAAAGATTCTAATCAAAAATATAGGACTTGGCTTGACATTAGATCCTTAATAGGAAACTCTTCATTACCAAAAACTCTTAAAGAGAAAGTATTAAAGATCTTTAAATTGCTTGCTGAAGCAGAATCTTATGTTCATGGGGTAAATGTTGAAGAAGTTCATTTTCATGAGCTTAGCTGCATAGATTCCTTAGTAGATATTGTTGGAGTCTGTTCCTCATTAGAATACCTTTCCCCTGAAATTGTCTTTTGGGATTATCCCCCAGCAGGTTCAGGTTTTGTTGAGACTTCTCATGGTCTTTTGCCAGTTCCTGTCCCGGCTGTTTTGCAACTAGCAAAAAAATATGATGTAAAGCTTATATCAGATAAAAAAACATATGGTGAGTTGACAACTCCCACTGGCATAGCTTTGATGATTGGTTTGGCTAATACTTATGGGAAACCAGATTCTTTTCAAATTGATTCTATTGGAATTGGCTTAGGTCATAGAGAACTCAATAGGCCAAATTTTCTCAGAGCCTGCTTGTTAAAATCCCATGAAAATAGATCGTTAGATTTCTTGAAATGGGAAGAGATAGGACTTCAAGAATCCTGGATAGATGACGCATCTCCTGAAGATGTATCTTTCCTTGTTGGCCGACTTAGGGCTCTAGGTGCAATTGATGTAATTACACAACCAATACAGATGAAGAAAGGTCGTTTAGGAGTCTCCATAAAAGTATTAGCCAAGCCAAATGATTTAACAAAACTACGTTTAGCTTGGTTTGAATTTGGCACAAGTATTGGTGTCAGGGAGAATATTGAAGGTCGATGGGTTCTGCAACGAAGAGCTGGAACTTGTTTAACTTCGTATGGGAAAGTGTTTGTTAAGCAAGTTCAAAGACCAGATGGGAAATTGTCGATAAAAGCCGAACACGATGAATTATGTCGAATTAGTATTTCAAATGGAATCTCATTAGAAGAGGTCCGTAAGGAAATAATATTATCTTCAGATACTTTTGTAGAACTTGATGATAAAAATTCTGGACAATTTTAATTAATACACTTTTCCTAAGAAGCAAACTAAAACCATTACATCTTAAATAGTAGAAATAAAGGTGTACATTAATTCTTGTCAAATAGCCTTTAACCTTAACTCTAATATTTCCCTAAATAATGTATCTTATTAAGTTGTTTAGTAGCTTAACCTCTTTGAGCTTGCTTTGTCTTACTTTACTTTAATATTATTAATAAGTAGGCCCAATAAGATCAAATACTTCTAATTAATTCTAGGAATAGATATTTTTATAGTCTCAATTAGGATGGCTTTCTTTTGATTTCAAGGCTTGGCATTAATGCAATAGATGCTAATAGCCCTATTGCCAGCACTATTAGGCCAGGTATAATCGATTCTGCCATTCTTTCATCGCCAGCATATTGAAAAATCCTTACTGAAAGAGTGTCAAAGTCAAATGGTCTTAAGATAAAAGTAAGAGGAAGTTCTTTTAAAGTGTCTACAAATACTAATAGAGAGCCCACAATTAAGGGTCCTTTTAAAAGGGGTAAATGTACCCTTCTTAGTAGGCCTATCCACTTCTCTCCCAGATTCATTGCGGCTTCATCTATATTAGGATTAATTCTTTCAAACCCAGCATCAAGACCACCTTTGGCTACAGCTAGGAATCTGTCCGAGTAGCCCCATAATAGTAGAAATAATGGCGGTGCAAACCATGCTAATCCTGAGGTTGAAAGAAGTGCAAGGGCTATTACTGCACCAGGTATTGCATATCCAATACCTGATAGAAATAAAAGCACCTGCATCCATTTGCTTTTTGACCACCTCTTACAAACACTTGTAAAAATTGCCATTAAGATTGTTAATCCTGATGCAATTAGTCCAAGTAATACACTCCTCATTGTTAGTTGAAGTAGTTCTATATCAAAGCCTTGTTTTATCTGTTCGAAATTTATTATTGCCCAGTAAATAGGTATCCCAAGAGTAAATAATGGGGGAAATATAGAAATAGCTTGAGCAAGAATAGCTCTTGAACCATATAGATCCCATTTAGTTGCTTCCATTCCTGAAATACCTTCGCTCCATCTTCGGCTCCTTCTTCTTAACCTTTTTTCGTATGCAACAAGAAGAAGAACAATTATTAACGCTATAAAGGCGAGTGCAATAGCACCTGAAGGATTGCCTTTTATAATCCAATTCTCTACAATTCCCGCTGAAATACTTGGAATGTTTAGGAGTTCTACAGCTCCAAGTTCATTTATTATTTCCATTGCCATAAGAGCGACTCCGGCTCCAATGGCTGGAACTGTCATTGGTAGAGCTATTCTTCTGAAGCTATCCCATGGATTGATCCCAAGGCTTCTGCATGCTTCGATTTGACGCTGGCCAACTTTTGCGAAGCTTTCTGAGCTTAGAAGAAATACATAAGGGTATGTTGTTAAGGCCATAATTAAAGCTCCCCATCCCATTCCGTGAATCCTTATTCCATAAATACTCCCAAGATCTATTAATATTGCTGACAAAAGGTAAGCAGGTGTAGCTAAAGGTAATAGTTGAGCAAGCCTAAGGTATTTCCTTCCTTTGAATCTACAGTTTGCTAGTAGCCATCCATTTATTGTGCCTAATAGAGCCCCACTTGCTGTGCTTAAAATAACAAGAGTAATTGTTCCTTTTACTTGCTTAAAGCCATCAGGGCCAAGGCTTATGCCTCCATTCCTAAAACCATTTATTGCTTCAAATAAAAGATTAACAAAAGGTAAAAGTATGATTAGGCATATAAAGATAGCAATTCCATTTAAAAATATCCGGTTGCTATTTAATTTAGGCTTAATCAATATTTTCTTAAGCAAACCCTTCCCCTTTGCTTTTAGCGACACAAGATTGAAGTTGTTTCTTTATTAATTCGTGATTAAGGTCTTTGCCAATTAAAACAAGTTGATTTTTCCTTTCATCAAGCCATTCGCTGTCATCAATCGTAAATCGCTTCCCAGCAAGATGAAAAATATACTTTTTCTCACTTTCATTGAACCAAATTATTCCTTTAGCTCTGAAAACAGAAGAAGGTAATTGATTGTCCAGGAAGCTCTGAAACTTTCTAAGTGAAAAAGGACCATCAGATTTGAAAGAAAGTGAGGTATACCCTTCTATATCGTGACGATGCTCATGATCGTGATGATGCTCATGATCGTGATGATGCTCATGATCGTAATTACCCTGATCAGCATCTTCCTTTGAAATATTCTCAGAGACCTTTTGAGAATATTGTTGAGTCTGAAGATTGTCAGATTCAAAAAGACCAACACTTAACAGAAGAGGAAGAGGAACTTCTCCATGCTTACTTTTTAATATTCTGGGATCTTTTTTTATCATTGAGATCTGATCTTCCAAGTCCTTAACTTTCCCCTCTGCGATAAGATCACATTTATTTATTACTAGAATGTCACCATTTATTATTTGAGATTTACAAACTTCACTTTCGAGGAAAGTATTATTAAAGTTTTCTGCATCAATAACAGTAATAATTGAGTCAAGTCGAGTTCGCTCTTTTAATTCGCTACCAATAAATGTCATAGCAATTGGTAGAGGGTCTGCTAAGCCTGTTGTCTCTACAATAATATAATCAATTTCTTTTTTCTTCTCGATTATATTTTCTACTGCCTCAAGTAATTCCCCATTTATTGAACAGCATATACAGCCATTATTTAACTCAACCATATCTTCGCTGGTAGTAACAATTAAATCATTATCAATACCTATTTCACCAAATTCATTTACCAGAACGGCTGTTCTTATTCCTTTTTGATTTTGAAGAATATGGTTGAGCAATGTTGTTTTTCCTGATCCTAGAAAGCCAGTGACGATAGTAACTGGGATCTGCTCTTGCTCTTTTGAAATTTCACTTGCCCTTGATAAATCTTTCATTTTTATGTTTAGTAGATCTAATAATTTGAAGTAATTTTAAGGTTTATTTTTTATTATTTCATCTATGGATTTAGCAAGTTCTAAATCAAGATTACTTATCCCATTTAACTCATGTGTGGTCAAGTCAATAGTCACTTCAGAGTAAACATTTTTCCATTCTGGGTGATGGCAAAGTGATTCAGAGATTATGGCTACTTTTGTCATAAAGCCAAAAGCATCAATGAAATTTCGGAATTGAAAAGTTTTTCTAATCCTAGAATTAAGTAACTCCCAGTCGGGTATTAGATGGGATGAATCTTGGAGTTCTTTCAGTGTCAAAAGCTTAGTTTCCATAGTAATAATCTAAGGTGTTTTTCTAGACTTGACTAGTAATGTCATGGATAGGATCAATAAGTAAGTCGTTTTTGGCTTTTAAGCCACTGTTTTTAGAGACACTTGAGTTTAGATCGTTATAGCTGACTATTCTAAAGAGCTTGGAGTTTTTCTTACCATGATTGATTAAAAACTATTAGGTCAATACATTTCCTTAGCCGTTATTTTCTCAGCAATTGAATGAAGACCAATTACCCTATCTTTCTTTGTGTATCGATGCTCCCAAAGATAAATAGCCTGCCAAGTTCCAAGATCAAGGCATGTGTCTTTAATGCTCATAGTCAAAGATGTACATGTCAGTGTTGTACGTATATGTGCAGGCATATCATCAACACCTTCTTCAGCATGAAGGTATCTTTGTGCTTTACTCTCTCCTGAGATACTTTTAAAGGATAATTCTGGAACAATTGCTTTCATATAAGCCGAAAGATCTTTTAATACTCTTGGATCTGCATTCTCATTGATTATAAGGCTACAACTTGTATGTTTTGATGTTAAAACTAAAATGCCTTGCTTTATTTTATTTTCTTTGATCCATTTGTTTAATGTCTTTGTGATATCAGTAAAACCTTCTCCTTTGGTTCTGATCGATAACTCAGCGGTAAGTTGCTCCACTTTTCTGCTCTATATATTCTCAAAATATAAGCAAGCCTTGCTTATATTAATAATTAATCTTCTTGGTATAGCAATTACTTGTAATGAAGAAGTCTTTCGAATTAGAAGAGCTGTAAAATTTAAGGAGTGAGGTTATTAATAAATGTTTGAGAAAGTGATCTTTGTGAACTGACAAAGCTCACTATGTCTCCAAAATTTTCCAATCAGTTAAACCTTTGATTCATTATAAATCTCTTCTGAAGCATGTTCGCTGGATATCAATAACTTATAAACACTCAAACTTGTAACTCTTTTAATGAAGAGGATATTAGGCTGATCTAAATAACTTTGTAAATCATTGACTAGTACTATTTGGCTCAGATTGGGTCAATACCTTCGAGATACGCAACTTCTTGGATCAATCCATAGCACCCTTTATTGGGACCAAAACACTGTGATGCCTACTGCGGCTGCACCTTGGAGAGGAGAGCAATTAAGTCTTTTGGCAAAGCTTTTGCATTTGAGACAAAGTAGTCATGAATTTGAAGATTTGATTTTAGAAGCATCAACTGAATTACAAAAAGAAACGTCTCTGGATATAAAGGAGATTAATGAAAGGAAACGAAATTTAGATCTTTTAAGTTTGGAATTGAATCGGCAAAAGAGGCTTGATTCTCAATTGGTTGTTCATTTGGCTACTGCACAAACTGATGGCTATTCACTTTGGCAGGCAGCTAAATCAGATAACGATTATAAGAAATTTGCTCCTGCACTTAAAAAATTAATTGAGCTTAGACAGGAACAATCAAGGCAGCTTGATGAACCACGTAGTTGCTGGGAAACACTTGCTCAACCTTTTGAACCTGATTTGACAATTAAGCGTTTGAATGAATTATTCAATCCTTTAAAGGATCGGTTGCCTTCTTTAATAAATGACTTGAAGCCATGTTCCCATTTGAAACTCGGCGGCTGGGACTTAGATGTGAAATCTCAGCACAAGCTCTGTGAACGTTTATTGAATGAATGGGGGCGAGATGAAAATATCACTTCTTTAGGACGATCTCCGCACCCCTTCTCAATTACCCTTGGTCCTAAAGATTTCCGATTGACTTCTCGAGTTGTTAAAGGCCAGCCATTCTCTTGTTTCCTTGCTACAGCGCATGAATGGGGGCATTCTCTTTATGAACAAGGTCTCCCTTCTCAGAGTCATCAATGGTTTGGATGGCCTTTAGGGCAAGCAACTTCTATGGCTGTTCATGAAAGTCAATCATTATTCTGGGAAAATAGAGTTGCACGCAGTAGAGATTTCTCAAATAGATTCTGGAAGTATTTTGCTAATGAAGGGGCTCCAGTAAGTAATGGTTTAGATCTATGGAAATTGATGAACCCATTAGCACCAGGTTTGAATCGAGTAGAAGCTGATGAGCTCAGCTATGGAATGCATATCCTAATTAGGACTGACCTTGAGATTGCTTTACTTGAGCAGGGACTTGATGTTTGGGATCTACCTAATGAGTGGAACAAGAGATATAAAGAGCTTCTTGGAGTGACTCCTTCTAATGATGCAGAAGGATGTTTGCAAGATGTTCACTGGAGTGAAGGAGCATTTGGCTATTTCCCTTCTTATTTGCTTGGTCATCTCATTAGTGCCCAACTTTCTGAAGCTATGGCTAGCGCACTTAATTTTGAAGGAATCAAAAGTGAAGATCCTCTTGGCCAATGCATTAGAGATGGCAAAGAGTCAAAGTTGCTCAAATGGTTAAGGGAAGAAGTGCATGTTTTTGGTCGGAAGGTTAATGCTGAGAAATTGGTTAAAGAAGTTACTGGAAAAGCTCTTTCAAGTCATGCATTCCTCAATTATTTGGAGAAGAAGGTAAACATGCTTACTTGTACCTCTTAGGATAAAACACAAAATTATTGATAGCTATGGCTAATCTTGATCAGGCTCCTAGTCGCAGTATGCCAAATTTGCTGCATGTATTACCTGCATTTGCTGATGAAGGTGCCTTAAGAGTTAATACGATTATTGAACTCAACTCTAATACAATCAATAAATACGAATTAATTACTGAAACTGGGCACTTAAAGCTTGATCGAGTAGGTTACTCATCTTTGGCTTATCCATTTGCATATGGATGTATCCCTAGAACATGGGATGAAGATGGTGATCCTTTGGACATAGAGATTGTTGGTGTCACAGAGCCATTAGTACCTGGATCAATCGTTGAGGCGAGAATTATTGGAATTATGACTTTCGATGATGGTGGAGAGGTTGATGATAAAGTAATCGCCGTAATTGCTGATGATAAACGATTTGATCATATAATTAGTTTTGAAATGCTTGGTGAGCACTGGATTAAGGAAACTACTTATTATTGGGAGCATTACAAAGATCTTAAGAAACCAGGGACTTGTACTGTGAATGGATTTTTTGGAATAGAAAAAGCAGTCGAGATAATTAAATCTTGTGAGAGTAGATACCTTTCTGAAATAGATCCAAATTTAGTTGATTAAGTTACCTTCTATTTTCTCGCTTCTTTGAAGATATCTTCTAATATTTCCATTGCGCCTTGAGCTTTAAGAGCATTTGCAAGATCTATCCCAATTTTCTCTGGGCTAGATCTTGATCCGCTTGCTTTATCTCGTATTAACTTTTGCCCGTCGAGGCTTGCAACCATACCAGTAAGTATTAATTTTTCACCTTCTAGTTTGCTATTTACACCAATAGGAACTTGACATCCCCCTTCAAGTTCTCTAAGGAAGGACCTCTCTGCAAGACATCGTTGGGATGTTTCCTGATGTTCTAGTACTTTAATAATGTCTAGTACATCTTCTTTCCCTTGTACGCATTCTATTCCTAATGCTCCCTGACCTACTGCATGAAGCGATATATCACTAGGAATTAATTGGTGTATGCGATCTCCAAAACCTAGTCTTGATAAACCTGCCGCAGCAAGGATCAAGCAATCGTAATTACCAGCATCTAGCTTCTCTAATCTTGTAATGACATTGCCACGAACGTCTTTGAAAATCAAGTGAGGATAGTGATACCTAAGTTGCGCTAAGCGGCGTAAAGAGCTTGTCCCTACAATTGAGCCTTCAGGGAGACTATTTAATTGATGTTCCTTGAATTTCTCATTTACAACTAATGCATCAGCTGGGTCCTCTCTCTTAGTAATGCAGCCAAGCATTAATCCTTCAGGAAGATTGGTAGGTAGATCTTTTAAGGAATGCACTGCTATATCAGCACGGTCAACAAGCATTTGAGCTTCAAGTTCTTTTGTGAAAAGCCCTTTGTCACCGATTTTTGCTAGGGCTACATCAAGAATCTTATCGCCTTGGGTGGCCATAGCTTCTACTGAAATATCCATGTTGGGGCATGCCTTCTCAAGCTCTCCCTTTACCCAATTAGTTTGGACCATGGCTAATTGGCTGCGTCGTGAGGCAATACGCAATTGGTCTAGAGCCATTAGGAATTTCTATTACTTTCTTACCTTACTCATGTGACCTGACCTTATGGAAAGCTCTTCGTCATACTTTATTAGTCTGATGCTTGGTTCTATCCTTTTGAAGCTTGGATTTATTTGATGTATTCCTTGAGAACACCATTGCGGTTTGGGTGGCGAAGCTTGCGTAATGCTTTTGCTTCAATTTGCCGGATGCGTTCTCTTGTTACATCAAAGATTTGCCCAATCTCTTCAAGAGTTTTCATTCGGCCATCATCAAGGCCATACCGCAACCTTAATACATCTCTTTCTCTAGGACTAAGAGTGGCGAGAACACCTTCTAAATCTTCTCTGAGAAGGGTTTTTGCAACATCTAGCTCTGGGTTCTCAGAATCAGATTCAATGAAATCCCCTAAACGCGAATCCTCTTCTTTTCCTATAGGAGTCTCTAATGAAATTGGGAGCTGTGCACTTTTAGCTATAAAACGCAGTTTTTCAATGGTCATTTCCATGCTTTCTGCAATTTCTTCTTCACTTGGTTTTCTTCCAAACTCCTGGCTAAGAACTTTGGTTGTTTTTTTGATTCGTGAAATAGTTTCGTAGAGATGAACTGGCAATCTAATTGTGCGACTTTGATCTGCAATTGCTCTTGTTATTGCTTGACGAATCCACCAGGTTGCATAAGTCGAAAACTTATAACCTTTTTCATGATCAAACTTTTCTGCCGCACGAATTAAGCCAAGACTTCCTTCTTGTATTAGATCTTGAAATGAAAGCCCTCTGTTCATATATTTCTTTGCGATTGAAACAACTAATCTGAGATTCGATTGGACCATTTTTTCTTTTGCACGCCTAGCAAGCATTAATCTTCGTCGGAATCTTGCCATTGGCATATTGACTAAGGCAGCCCATTCTTTCTTTGAAGGCTCATGACCATGCTCACTTTCAAACTGAATAGCTAGTTCTTCCAAGTGGAGAAGATCGGCTATTTTTCTTGCAAGTTCAATTTCTTCATCAGGTCTAAGCAACCTGATCCTGCCAATTTCTTGCAAATAAACTCTTATAGAGTCTTCTGTATAGACTCCTTTAGGCCCTAGCTTGATGCTCGCAAGTGCTTTCTCTCTTGCTTCTTGATCAGTTATGTCGCCAAGGAGTGGATCGGTTTGTATGTCTAGGGTTGAATTGCCTGGATTTTCCCCTTCATTTGCACTTAAAAGTTGATCAGCAGCAAGTTCTAGGTTTTGCTCAGCTTTAGGGGTGTTAAATGAAGTTGAAATAGCTTTTTCCTTTGATTTCTTGGGAGAAGAGCTCTTCGACTTAGTATTTTTTTTACTAACTTCACTTGTAACTGTTTTCTTTGATTTAGTTGCTTTGGATTTTTCCTTGGCAACAGCTGTTGAAGAGGTGACAGGGGTCATTTGAAAGATTCACAAAAGGACAAAAAATCTCGTTGAAATTGGTTATTGACTTAACTGCTCCTTAGTTTCAATCACAATTTATCGAAGATTGACGATTCCTAATTTCAAAAATAAAAATCAAATAACCTCTAATTGGTAAATGTCTCTATTGAAAATAGGAAAAACCCAGTATGAAATTGTGAAATTGAAAAAGGTCTTTCTGGTGTCTACAGAATTGTTAGGGGCTTTCTTAGGCAGGCCTAACCTTTTTTGAGGACTTCCCCTCTGGTCAAGCTTCTTACCTTCCCTCTGAACAGAATTCTGTATTGTTCAGATAGCAGCAAAATGCTGCACTCCTTAAGTTTATGAAAATTTTCTGAAGTAGGCAACTGTTTTTCTATGGGCATTAAGGAAATAGATGTATGGCTTGATGTAGGCAGGGAAGGCCGATGTTTTACCTATGGTGATGGGAAGGGATTCGGAATAGATGTAGGTGACATTGTTCTTGTGACCTTAAAGGGGAGACCGATGCATGGACTTGTGGTTAAAGTTAAAGATCCAATCCTGTCTTCCGAGAATTGTAAAAGTAGGTTTACTTTGACCAATGTTGAAGGGCTTATACAAAAAGCAGCCGTTGATCATATTTGGAGAGAATGGATAGAATCAATAGCTGCTAAGTGTCATGTCAGCCCCTATAAGATGCTTAAAGCTGCTTTGCCACCTGGTTGGTTAGGGCAGGTAAAGAAAAGAACAATTGATCAAAAGAGTTTTTGGTGGATTTTTTTGAATGATTCGAATACTTCTTCAAGAAAATTATCTTTTCGGCAAGAAGAATTGCGCAAGTTTCTTTTAAAGGAAGGTGGTGGAACTTGGCAAAAAAAACTTCTATTAAGTGGATTCTCGTCTGCATTTTTAAAAAACTGCCTTAAGAATTCTCTTGTTGATCGGGAAAAACGCCTTGAGTTTCAAAAAAAGGAAAAGGCCTCGCTAGGAGTTGTTGAGCCTTCTTCTAATGATAAATCAAGATGTTGTCTTACAAATGAGCAAAGAGATGCATTGCAGATATTCGAGAAACAACCTCCTGGGTCAGCTCTTCTTCTCTGGGGAATAACTGGCTCAGGTAAAACGGAAGTATATCTACAGATGGTAGCGAAAGAACTCTCTAAAGGCCGACATTGCTTGATCCTTACACCAGAGATTGGACTGATTCCTCAATTAGTTGACCGTTTTGTAAGACGCTTTGGAGAGAAAGTTCTTGAGTATCATAGTGGTTGCTTGGAGAGACAAAGGATTAGTACTTGGCGTCAGATTCTAGCGACTAAGGAACCTCTTGTTGTTGTTGGTACACGCTCGTCAATTTTTCTCCCATTGCTTCCATTGGGTCTAATAGTCCTTGATGAAGAGCATGACAGCTCTTATAAGCAGGAATCTCCAATGCCTTGTTACCATGCAAGAGAGTTGGCCTTAGATCGTGCGAAAAAAACTGGTGCAAGAGTTGTTTTAGGTAGTGCGACCCCTTCAATGGTGACTTGGAGTAATCTTGCTCCCGAAGGGGCGATTGCTTTAGCTAGACTTACGCGTCGGATTGCGGATAAGCCATTGCCAGATGTTGTTGTTGTAGATATGCGTCAGGAATTGTCGGACGGACATAGACGCTTGTTAAGTAGACCATTGCTTGACAAGCTTTCTGTATTGAAAGAATCAAAGGAGCAGGCAGTTATCTTGGTGCCTAGAAGGGGATATAGTAGTTTCTTAAGTTGTCGTAGCTGTGGGGATGTCGTTCAATGTCCGAATTGCGATGTTTCTTTAACTGTTCATCAATTTTCTAAAGGTTATCAATGGTTGCGGTGCCATTGGTGTGACTATCGTACAAATATTGGATTTAGATGTATTCAATGTGGTTCAAATGCTTTTAAACCTTTTGGAGCTGGAACTCAACGTGTTTTAGAGCACTTAGAGGCAGAACTTGAAGGGTTGAGGTTGCTGCGCTTTGACAGAGACACAACCAGGGGGCGTGATGGACATCGACGTCTACTTGCACAATTTGCCGCAGGAGAGGCGGATGTACTGATAGGTACGCAAATGCTTGCGAAGGGAATGGATTTACCAAAAGTTACTCTTGCTGTCGTTCTTGCTGCAGATGGGTTGCTACATCGGCCTGACTTCTTTGCAGAAGAGCAAGCCTTGCAGCTTTTTATGCAATTGGCTGGTCGTGCTGGGCGAGGTGAAAGACCTGGGAAAGTGCTTGTACAAACTTATTCTCCCTCCCATCCCGTAATTGTTCACCTTATAGATGGAAGCTATGAGGACTTTCTCAAGAAAGAATCTAAGCTTCGCCGATCTTCAGGATTGCTCCCTTATAGCAGAGCCTGCTTGCTTCGTTTGTCCGGGTATTCTGCTTCATTGACTGCGACTTCAGCAACTGCTGTGGCTGAATATATAAGACCTGAATGTAATTCCGAAGGTTGGATGCTCCTAGGACCTTCCCCTGCCTTGGTGGAGCGAGTAGCAGGGAAGAGTCGTTGGCAAATTTTGCTT
Organism: Prochlorococcus sp. AG-412-P08; assembly: GCA_003214695.1. Taxonomy (GTDB): domain Bacteria; phylum Cyanobacteriota; class Cyanobacteriia; order PCC-6307; family Cyanobiaceae; genus Prochlorococcus_E. The sequence continues at coordinate 79,253 of QCLI01000001.1, read as the reverse complement.
CATGGCCCTGCGTTAAGTCCATTGCCTTTGCCGTTGGGGGGGGGGATCTGGGGATGTCTTGCAAAAGGAGTTAGCTTGTCTATTGATCCTGACCCAATTCAATTTTAAGGAGCTTCGCTTTCTCGACTTTTTAAGGGGGTAATTCAGGGAATCCAAACCCCATCTGGAGTTTAATCCTTTGTAAAATCATACTCAGCGTCATTAAAATAAAAATCACAACACTTCCTATCCCTAGTTTGCTCCAGTGCCATTTTTGAAGAGATAGAGTGTTTACTGTTCCCTCCTTAAGGTCCCAATTAAATTGATTCTTGATTAGAGTTGTCTTTTTGGGATAGCTATTAGGGACTCCTTGTATGTTTGATTGAGGAGCTATCGATACCGCGAGCTTTAATTTTGGGATCTCAGGGAGACTCGTAAGATCAACATAGAGATTAAGAGTCTGTTTTATTCCAACTATCCAGTTTTTCTCAACTAACTCTATATTTGCTGTGGGAATCTCAATACCAGCAATTCCAGCAGCAACACTAATAGTCTCATTTAGTAGAATGTTTGCATCTCTTGAACTAATTGATCTTGACTCTATGATTTGTTGACCGTCGTGATGAGTCTGTAAAGCTACTTTTGGTTCTATTCTTTCTATGGATGCCTCAAATTCTTCTTGCCAAGGCAATATCTTCTTGGAATTACTTTTAATATCCCATCCCATTTTTATACGATCTGCACCTGTTAGCTCTACTTTAGTTGTGAATTGAACGCAGCCACTTAGAAGAATAGTTAATAGAATAATTACTAATAGACTAGAGAGAGTAAAGCCTACTTTAAAAGGCCTTGTTTGGCCTGTAGGGATGTGCTTTGGAATTTCGTCAGAGTTCTTTTTCTTCAGAACTTTAAAACTACTTAAGGGGTCTTCCATAGATAAAGAGGGTATCTTGATGGACCAATCTTCTGGCTTTTCTAGTTCTGGTGATTTTAGAATTGATAGGAATTGTTTGGCTTGTTGTCGGATTCCATCATTTTTATGCCTTAAAAGTGTTTCACATATAGAAATCGCTTGTTGATTCTTGCCTTGTCCTATAAGAGCGGTAACCATTAAAGTTCCTATGTAACCATCATTGCTCTTTAATAAAGTTGTTCCTTCTAAAAGAGATTCTAGAGCGGATAGACATTCTTTGTAGGCACCTTTGTCTAAGGCAATCTCGGCTAATTTTAGAGTCGCTTCCCGACTCATTGGTTACCCCCTACTCACAATCATTGTGCCGATACCTCTGTCAGTAAATACTTCCAAAAGTAGTGCATGTGAGATCCGACCATCGACAATATGTGCAGCAGTAACACCTTGAGCTAATGCTCTAATACAGCACTCTGCTTTTGGCTTCATTCCACCTTGAACTATTCCTTCTTCAATAAGGCTCCGAGCTTCCTGCAGTTTTATTTTTTGAACAAGTGAAGAAGGGTCTTGTTGATCTTTAAGAATACCCAGTGTATCCGTTAAAAGAATTAATTTTTCTGCATCAATAGCTGCTGCAATTTCTCCAGCTACAGTATCTGCATTGATGTTATAGGTTGTTCCATCGGTTGAAGCTGCAACGCTTGATATTACTGGAATATATCCTCTGCTTAGCAAAGGATATATTACGTCTGGATTTACTCGACTAACTTCGCCAACTAGACCATGACTCCCGTCGCCCCAAGGCCGGGCTTCTATCAAACCTCCATCAATTCCACATAGCCCCACAGAAGATGCTCCGAGTTTGTTAATACCATTAACTATTTGTTTGTTAACTCTTCCGATAAGCACCATTTGCACTACATCCATGGTTGCAGAGTCTGTGACCCTCAAGCCATCCCTAAATTTACTAGTAATTTGAAGTTTAGATAACCATTGATTAATTTCTGGCCCACCACCATGAACAACAACAGGCTGTGCGCCTACGGATGAAAGTAATGCTATATCACGAAACACCGCTTCTTTTAGACTCTCTTCTGACATTGCTGAGCCACCATATTTAATAACAATTCGACGTCCTGCAAATTTTTGAATGTAGGGGAGAGCCTCGCTTAGAACAGAAACCCTAATAGCATCATTTTTGTCATGATGAATTGAGTCGGAATTAATTTTCTCTGACTGGGAATTATTCGATAGCATCTTTTGTGGCTTCTGAAATGTTTTGCTTAGGGAGGAGTTCTAGTTTAAGTTCTGTGGTGCTAATCGAAGTTATTTCTGCTGTTAAATTCTTGGCAAAGAATCGACCTAATCGGTCTTTTTGTGACTCCCATTTTTCTAATGGGACGCCGCAAAATTCAAATTTCATTCGTACACCATAATTCTCAGCAATTTCTATCAACTCAATCTCTCTAAGCTTTGGCGGTTTAGCATCGTTCCAAAGCTTTAATGCTTGAAGAGATGTTTCCAAATGAGTTCTTTGCCCATACCTGTATCTAGTTACATCACCTATGAGGTTTGAAAGTTCCTTTGGCCCTTTGCTGTTAAGTTTGCTTATATCAGATGCTGAGATTGAATTATTGGCAGGAGCTAACTCTGAATTTTTCAAGGCTAGACCGATTAGCAGAATTGGAACACCGTAAAAAAATGTCGGAACACTTAAGTTTGTGGCGTCATTGAAATAAGAAATAAGACCTGTTATTGCAAGAAACCCTCCTGCTATGGAAATTAGAGTGGCTGGTGAAAATTGTTTTTTCATGTTTCCAATTTAGCTTTCTAGGCCTTAAATTTTGTGTATCGAGAAATGTTCATGGCTTCATTAGATAAAAAATCTATTGATCTTCAAAAGCTAATTGCTCTATTAAATGAAGATAGGGCTTTGATCCTAGAGAAGATTGACCAAGGTTCCTGGACAGAGCTCAGGCACGACCTTGCTTCATTGGAAAGAGAACTCGGACGGTTTTTGACATTAGCGTCTGAAAAATTGGCGGACTAATAAGCCATTAAACAGGACTTTAGAAAGGTATGTCGTCAGTATCTGGGATTAGGGGTGAACTATCCCAAGTCACAGCATCCTCATTTTTCTTAATGTTATCAGGGCCCTTATGCTGAAGAACTTTTGATGAAGTGGAAGGTTGGATTTGAGAATTGATTTCTAAGTTGCTTGGTTTAAGATTGTTTTTAGCACCAACGTGAATTTTAGAGAGAGTGAACTCTGCCTTTTTTTCTTTGCTGCCATCTTGCCTTGTGTTTGTGTTCATCCTGATGCGTCCCTCTAAGACAAGCCTTTGACCAACTTGAACTCTATTCTGGAGCTCTTGAGCCAGATTGCCCCATCCCACTACTTTTATTAAGCCTGGTGGGTCATCTGAGCGAAGGCCATCAAACGCTACATCCATTTCTGCAATAGCAGTTTGATTGTCTTGGGTGTAGCGAATGGTGGGTGCTACTTTGACGGTGACTTCAAGTAAGCAGTGATTCATTTCCTTTCGAGCAGTGAGAGCTATCTTGATGCACATGAGAAGAAATTGCCACCGTCATTTATGGTTATTATCCGGAACTGGAGATGGAGCACCCCTTGCTGATGCGTTAATCCATAGAGGTTGGAAAGTTAGCGTAAGTGTTGTTTCTTCCCAAGCCTCTTTGAAGTACTGTCATCTTCCCTTGGAATCACTATGGGTAGGAGCTTTATCGGGTGTGGAGGATATCCAGGCTGTTTTAGAAAATGCGCGTCTTATGCATGATGGATTTAAATGGATAATTGATGCTACTCATCCTTTCGCAGAGATAATAAGTTCTAATCTCAAGATAGTTTGTAATGAACTAGATCAACCCCTAATGCGTTTTGATCGCTGCGCTGAAACTTTTTCAGAAGCATTCTTGATTAAAAGTCATCTAGATCTTTTGAATTCTGATTTGGCTGGGAAAAAGATTCTTTTTGCTATTGGTTCAAGGGTTTTGTCAGAAGCGTTGGATTGTGGTCGTAGATCAGGTGCAATTGTTTTTGCAAGAGTTTTGCCAACAGTTGAAGGCATAAGAAAAGCTTTATGTTGTAATTTACCATCTGAGCATTTAGCAGTAGTTACACCTTCGCGTTCTAACTCTTTAGGTCAGATTGAAGAGGCTCTTTGCAGGCAATGGGATATCACAACTGTTGTCGCAAGGCAGTCTGGGGGCGTTACTCAACAGCTTTGGCAGAATATTGCTCGAAAGAATGGGATTGATTTATTTTTAATCGCCCGTCCCGATCTGGCTGATGATGTTTGTGTGGCGAATAGTTATCAGGAGTTAATTGATAAGCTTTAACGCAAATTTCGTTTTGTTATGGAGTAAAATTAATCAAATCTTACTTGTTATATTATTATGTCTTTAGACTTATATGATGATAGTCTCGCTTTGGTAATGACAACAGAGAGTGACTATAATAATGCTCGGAATCTAGCTAATCATATTTTAAAAATGCAGTTATCAAAATGTGTAAGCCTTAGTAGGATCGACTCTATTTATTGGTGGGAGGGTTCTCTTGAGGAGGATAAGGAAGTCCAAATAACTATAAAAACCAAACCAGAATTGTTAGACCATTTGATTATAACTCTAAAGGAAAAACATACTTATGAGATTCCGCAGATTATTTGTTTACGTGCTTCATCAAGTGCAGAATATAATAAATGGCTTACACAGCCTTTTTAGGCTTTGGAAAAGTTCTTAATTCTCATTTATTAGTTTCTTTAGGGAAGCCTTAGATCTTGAACCTAACTGCGTAACAATATGTCCAGCACAAATTGAACCAAACTTGCCACAGGTTAACAGATCCTTGTTATTTATATAGCCATGAAGGAACCCACTTGCATATAAATCCCCTGCACCAGTTGTATCAACTGTCTTGCCAAAGTTATAAGACTTGATTGAATAGTCTCTTCCATTTGAAAGTATCAGTGAGCCCTTTGATCCTCTAGTGAGAACTGCAATCTCACATTTTTCTTGAATGTTAGTAACTGCGGAGTCAAAACTTGAGGATTGATAAAGTGCAATTATTTCATTTTCATTTGCAAATAAAATATCTACATGTTCTTCTAATAAGGCTTGAAAACTTTCTCTATTCCTTTCAATACAAAAGATATCTGACAAAGAAAGTGCTACCTTTACTCCATTCTTTCTACATTCTATTGCGGCAGTCTTAAATGCATTTTTCGCTTCATCAAGATCCCATAGATAACCTTCTAAATACAATAATTTTGCCCTTGTCAATATAGAAAAGTCAATGTCCTTTTCATTAAGTAAAATAGAACAACCAAGATATGTACACATTGTCCTTTCTGCATCAGGTGTTACGTAGATAAGACATCTTCCTGTAGAAGGACCTTCTTTAAGTAGAGATGTATTGAATCCAGCCCCTGTTTGACAAATATCATCCCTAAAAACTTTGCCAAGTTTATCTTCTTTAACTCGTCCTATGAAATTCGCAGAGCTACCTAGGCTTAATAGTCCTGCCGCAGTATTTGCTGCGGATCCACCGGATGTTTCTAAAGCGGCTGTGCTACCTAGGTAAAGTTCTTTTGCTTTATTCTCATCAATTAAAGTCATGCTTCCCTTTTGAAGTGAATTTTTAATTAAGAAGCTTTCATCAACATTTATAAGTACATCAACTATTGCATTCCCAATAGCTATTAGATCGAAAACCTTTTTATCCATTTTAATTATTTAGAAAATTTAATCTAGCTAGTTAAGAACTAAGGAGAGCTCTTTTAGGACCATGAATAGGGTCTTCTACAACAATAGTTTGATCTCTACTCGCCCCTAAGGAAACAATTGCTATTGGGACTTCCATCAATTCTGCAAGGAGCCTCAGATATGCCATGGCTGCTGGAGGTAGGTCTTTTAGTTTTCTGCAGTGTGCTGTGGAAGATTTCCATCCAGGTATGGTTTTAAGAATTGGAGAGCATTTACTAAAATCGTCTGCATTACTAGGGAAATAATCAATTGTTTCTCCGTTTAATTCGTAAGCAGTGCATATCTTGATTTCTTCTAATTCATCAAGCACATCTAATTTTGTTATTGCTAAACAATCAAGACCATTTACTTGTACAGCATATTTCCCTATAACACCATCAAACCATCCGCATCTTCTTCTGCGACCAGTGGTCGTTCCATATTCACCACCTCTAGAACACAATTGATCATTTACAGTCCCTTGGAGCTCAGTTGGGAAGGGACCTTCGCCCACACGGGTTGTATAGGCCTTTGCTACTCCAATCACTCTATCTATGAGAGTTGGTCCTACTCCAGCTCCGACACAAGCACCGCCTGAAACAGGGTTTGATGAGGTTACAAATGGGTAGGTTCCGTGGTCAAGGTCTAGCAGAGTTCCTTGAGCTCCTTCGAATAGGATGTTTTTTTTGTTTCTTGATGCATGGTGAATAATTCTCGTGCAGTCAACAACATGAGGTTCAAGTTGTTTCCCGTAGTTAAGATATTCTTGGATAATGTTTTCTTCATTAAGAGCCTCTTTCCCATAAATTTTGCAGAGCACTTCATTCTTTTCCGCAAGAGGTACTTCTAGGCATTGTCTAAGTTTCTTTTCATCTAATAAATCTATTACTCTTATTCCACTTCTTTGTGATTTATCTGCATAAGTAGGGCCGATTCCTCTTCCTGTTGTCCCGATCTTGTTAAGCCCTCTTCGTTCTTCCATCGCTTTATCGATAAGGCGGTGGTATGGCATAGTCACATGAGCGGTTGAAGAAAGCTGAAGGCCTGAAATATCAATAGAATTTTCCTTTAACATTTCTATTTCTTCTAGCATTACTTTTGGGTCTACGACTGTTCCTGAACCAATGAGACAAATAGTTTCTGGATAAAGTATCCCTGATGGAATCAGGTGGAGCTTCAGTACTTTCTGATCTACAACAATTGTGTGACCAGCATTTACACCGCCTTGATACCTGACGACTACATCAGCAGAGCGACTAAGCAGATCGGTAATCTTACCCTTCCCTTCGTCACCCCACTGAGCACCTATGACTACAACGTTTGCCAATGCTACTGCGGTACGAAACCGCTTAAATTCAGAGTTTACAACATTCTCAGATTTCTTTGGCTAAGTCAAACAAATCAATCAAAAGTTATATTTAGATTTCTTTTACAACGACTTTCTCTGCTCTAGTAAGTTCTTTATTCAAACGTTCCTTTAATTTCTCTGGCAAAGGCCTATTTGCAAAGGTTTTATAGTGCCCTGCCATTGAGTTAAGGGCAGTTTGCATAGTAGTAAAAGAAGACGTGCCATTTACTTGAGGACGATTTCTATATCTAGATATATAGGCTGTAATGAGCCCTAGAGCCTCGTCTTTTGAATCAGAGATCCTTTCATCGTCATCCTCTAAAGCAATAGTTGCCTTGAGGGCCTGAGCAACTGATACTGTGTCTCTAGCAAAATCACCTGACATTGTTGGTTTAGCTGCTAAGAGGCTTTCACCAAAAGGGTGAAAGATAAGAAGTATTCCAAGGAAGATTGACAAAGAAGTCGTAATGAGTTTTTTGAAGAATTGATTGAAATCCCAGGTCATTTTGGATTCGTAATTGATTTGACTCTATAAGAATTAAGGCAAAAGTGATTTTTTGTACTTAGATATTTCGGAAACAAGCTCTGTTATTGCTTCTTTTGAGTCCAGTGATTTTGAAGTTTTTGTTGTCCGATGAGCAAGTTCTACTTTTCGTGAAGAAGACTCCCTCCCAGCAATCACTTTCCAAGGAATACCTATTAAATCTGCATCTTTGAATTTGACACCAGCTCTTTCCTCTCGATCATCTATGAGCACATCAACACCTTGTTCTTTCAGCTTAAAATAGATTTCATTAGCAAGCTTGAATTGAGCTTTGTCTTTCACATTTGCGATAACAATAATTACTTCAAAGGGTGCAATTGATAATGGCCAAATTATTCCATTTGCATCATGGTTTTGCTCTACGGCAGCTTGCGCGAGTCTAGATATGCCAATTCCATAGCAACCCATCCAAAAAGGCTCTTGCCTTCCTGACTCGTTATTGAAGCTTGCATCAAGTGACGAGGAGTATTTTCGCCCTAATTGAAAAATATGCCCTATTTCAATACCTCTTTTGGCAAAAAGTTTTTGAGTTTTATCATGTAGAGATATATCCCCAGGAATTGCTTTTCTTATATCAACAACTTTTGGGAATTCTCCTAATGAAGACCAAGTCGCAAAGATCTTATGATGGTCAATAACATTTGCTCCACATATAAATGATTCTAAATCCGCTGCAGTATGATCTACAAATCTAATGAAACTGTGCTTCCATTTTGGAGATTTGTCTAAAGAAGCATCCTTAAGATCTGGACCAATATATCCAAATGGTATATCAGTAAGACCTTCTTTCCTTAACTCTTTTATAGATACTGTAGATAGGCTGATTACACTTGTATTGAGATGTTTGCTAATTACATTTATAAGTTTAACCTCATTTAACTCTTGGTCCCCTCTTATGCTGATTAGAATTGGCTGCTGAATATTGTTATCTAATGTAGCTAGCAAAATAATTACTTTAACTACTTGATCGGGTGAAAAATTTTGATTAAGACAGAGATCTTTTATTGTTGTTTGATCTTTTGTATTTATTAACTTTTCTTCACCTTTTTCTAATGCATCTGCTCTAGATGGATAAGAGGAAGCCTTCTCTTGATTGGCAGCATATTTTTTATCAGGAGTTAATAGAATCAAGTCTTCACCTGCATCTGCAGTAACCATGAATTCTCTTGACTCAGCTCCACCTATGGCACCGCTATCAGCATCTACAGCAACTATTTCTAACCCACAGCGTTTAAAAATCCTTTCATATGCTTCATTCATTTCTATATATGTTGATTTCAGACTTTGTTCATTTGCATGAAATGAATAAGCATCCTTCATGATGAATTCTCTGCTTCTCATCAATCCAAACCTTGGTCTTATCTCATCTCTAAACTTGGTCTGGATTTGATATAAATTTATTGGCAATTGTTTATAGGATTGCAAAATATCCCCAGCTATTCTTGTTATTACTTCTTCGTGAGTTGGGCCTAGGCCAAGTTCTCTGTCTTGTCTGTCAGTTAAATGGAACATTATCCCTTCACCTGCTGTATAGCCATCCCATCTACCACTTTGTCTCCAGAGCTCTGCCGGGTGAAGTTGTGGCAACAATGTTTCTAAGCAACCTTTTGCATCTAGTTCTTCTTGAACAATAGAAGTAATTTTTTTTATGACCTTTAAAAGCAAAGGCATGTATGCATATATCCCAGACGTGACACGCTTTATATAACCTCCTCTTAAGAGCAACTGGTGCGAAATTACTTCTGCGTCGGCTGGTGCGTCTCGCAGCGTCACCAGCATTAAGCGGGAGACGCGCATGAAACTTTCTCCTTGGATTCATCATTAACAATAATAGCCTCTTGAAAATGCCAATTGCAAAAGTGTCCTACCGAGCTATTTGTAAATAGATACTGTCTTCTTCCATCTGCTAACTTCTGACAAGTTTGAGGCTGCAGTAAAAAGATGTTTAATGTGTCGGGGCTAGATTCTTCAATCTATGAATCATCTTCTGCACAAGCCAAAGTAGGAGATCAAGCTATAAGTTCCAATGCTGCGCAGGATTCGTTAGTTGGAATTGATGATGTTCAGAAATCTTTGAATAGGTCTAGAGCTTCGGTATATAGGTATACAAATACTGATTCTAGGAATCTAAATCCCCCTTTTAACCCAAGGAAGCTAAATCCTGAGTTTAGAAGTGATCAGAAGGACCCTTTGCTTTTTCACTCTAATGAAGTTGCCAGGTTTGCAAAAGATATTTTAAGAATTAAAGAGGTGACTGTTGAAGTACTTAATTCACCATCAACTGCAACACAAAATATCTTATTTTCTATTCATGAAGAGTTGAAGCTTATAAGATTACATCTTGATCAAATGAACAAGAAAGAAGAAAATAAAATTTCTAAGTCAGAAGTTAATAATAGCTCGCTTGCCTGATTTAATCTCAATCAGATATTTTGAATTAAAAGATATAATGTGATATCTAGAAGGAAAAATTCTCAGTTCTTATTTTAATAAATAATGATGAGATTTATTCCAATAAATTCTTCATGATGAAAAAATATCTTTTCATTTAAGCGTTGATCAAATTTAGCTAGATTAACTAACTTAATTGCTTTTCTAAAACTTCATAACTTAAATTTGAATGGATAGTAGGTATAGAATTACAAATGTAAATTTATTTATGGCTTTTTCCCCTTTCATTAATAAAAGGATGATTTAACAGTCAATTGATCTTTCTATCTTTATAGCTAATGGATTTAGGCTCTATTTCACCATCACCATCTCCTGGTCTAGTCAATCTAGTAGTTGAAATACCAGCTGGGAGTAGAAATAAGTATGAATATTGTGCTGAGGCTGGAATAATGGCTCTTGATAGGGTCCTTCATTCATCAGTTCGCTACCCTTTTGACTATGGCTTTGTGCCAAATACCCTTGCAGAGGATGGGGCTCCTTTAGATGCAATGGTAATTATGCAGGAGCCTACGTTTGCAGGATGTTTAATTAAAGCAAGGCCTATAGGTGTTTTAGATATGCATGATTCTGGAGAATATGATGGGAAGTTGTTATGTGTTCCTGTAGCAGACCCTAGGCAAAAGGGGATTACAAGTATTCGTCAAATTGCCCCTAATCAATTAGAAGATGTAGCCGAATTTTTTAGAACACATAAAAGCTTAGAAGACAGGGTCGTTGTTATTGACGGTTGGCGTGATTTTGATGCTGTTGATGAGTTGCTTTTAAATTGTATTAAGGCAAGCAAGCTAATATAATTACTTGAAATGCTTATAGTTAAGTAATTTTATTAGACATTGCCACTTTAAACTTATGGAACACTCTGTCAAAATCTTCAGTTATAGTCGCTGTGGTACTTGCAAAAAAGCAATTGATTGGTTGGATGATAATAAAATTAACTATGAATTGATAGACATAATAAAAGATCCCCCTTCAAAACAATTTTTTTTAGATGCTATTAAGCAACTTGGTGATAGAAAGTATCTCCTTAACACTAGTGGCAAAAGCTATCGTAATATAGGATCAAGTGTTGTAAAAAAGATGAAAGATAATGAAGTTATCAAGTTATTGCTATCAGATAGCAAATTAATTAAACGCCCTCTTCTTTTAAATCCTAATGGAGATATTCTGGTTGGTTTTAAGAAGATTGCTTGGGAGGAGTATTTTCTGAGTTGAAATTTAAATCATCTAATTCGGCAATGATTTCACTTGCCCCTGATTGATTCTTAAATTCAGTAAGGCTTGATAACTTTAAACTTTCAAGTATTGAAACTAAAAGCAATTGACTTTCTTTAAGCCTTTTTTCACTTTCTAATGCAGTCGCTAACTCTTCCCAAAATTTGTCAATAGTACTTGACCTTAGCTTTCTAAGTGTCAAATCTTTTTCAGCAATTTGATTTCCAGCATTATTAGATAGGTCTAGAAGTGTATCTATCATGCTAGAAGCTAGCCGAAAACTTATTGCAGATTCTGCCTTTTCTATGACTAAGTTATCTTTTAGTATCTCTGGGAAAGGATTGACTTGAATATTTTTCTGAAGTGCATATTCACAAAGTTCGATAAGTTGATTCCTCATGTTTGGTCCAACCCTCCTAAGTATTAGTGGAATCCATATGCGAATAAATTCTGAGATTTCTGAGCTTTCTTTCTTTTTGATTGACTCGTAACTACAAAGACCTCTTATTTTTTTTGGAAGAGTAGGTGATCTTACAATAGTTTGTATAGAGTCAATAGCTCTTATAGTTAGAACTTCAAATATTTCAATTGCTAAAACTGCAACTACCCATTGACTTATTGCAGAACGAATTGGTTCAATTGGAATCAGCTTGGTTCGCAGAATCCTTTCAGATGTTGGAAGAATCCTAAGTAATCGACAGTAAGGTAATAAGAGAGGAAAATCTAACCATCTTTTTAGGAATGCTCTATGTAGTCGTATGCCTTTGAAACGAGTCTGAATGATGTTTACTTTTATAAAGATATCTAATAAGAAGATAAGTTGAAAAGGGAGATCTATTTTCCATGTATTGTCTATGAAATTACCATTTTCATTAATATCTCTTGAGTAGCTTGATTTAATAATAGGTAAAATTTTATTCCTCCAAAAAAACTTTTCATTTTCCCAACCCAAAGCTTTAATATGATTTATACTTAAAAGCTTTTTGGTGGCATTTTCTAAATCTGAATCACCAGATCTATTAACAATTAGACTTCTCATAGTCATGACCCTGCTATAATCTCTTTCAGTTTTTTGTGTCTTACTCTTATCTAGGATATTGTTAATCTTTATATTGTAAATTCCAAGAGTTTTTTGTGTCGACCGACTATCCAATCCTTTAGTAATGATCTGTTTATCTATATCTTTAAATAAGGACTCAATCTCTTTACCAGATGAGTAAGCTTTGATACCTTTGAAATGATCATAATAGCTTGTGATATCTGGTAACCATCTTAGTGAAAGCGTTATTGATGGTGAGTTGAATATAAAAATAACTCGATTTGCCCAAAAGCTTCTTAGTGGCAAATAGCTAATATCAAAAAATATCCAGCTTAAGTTTATTATTGCAAGAAAGGCGATCAGCTTTTCCCAATGGGATAAGAAAGTGTGTCCCGATATTTTTCTACCCTCTTGCGAACGAGGAATGGCCATGATTATTTAGTCTTCACTATTTTCAGTGATTTAATGTGCTATGTGACTATGGTAAGTAATTAAGTTCATTGAAGAGGTTTTGTGATTAAATTTACGAAACAAAAAAGTCAACAAGTAAAGAATAGTTTACCTAATACTGCCAACCTTAACTTTAAGTTTGCGAAACTCTGGGATTTCTGGGGACCAATCTTTGTAACTTTTTCTCTCTACGCTGGTATTAAATACTTTATTGGAGAAGCAAGGTATATCCCCTCAGGGTCTATGTTGCCAACTCTTCAGATAAATGATCGACTTGTTATAGAAAAACTTTCTTACCTTCGCAGATCTCCACGACGCGGAGAAGTTGTTGTTTTTAACTCTCCATATTCTTTTAACAAGGCATTGATTGCAATGCGTACATCTCCCCTCCCCTCTGGCTTTAAATGTGCAGTACTTAACTTCCCTTTGATCAGTTCTTTCTCAGGTTTAGCTGATCCAGCATGTCATGCATATATTAAGCGTGTAATAGCTATTGGCGGAGATAATGTGGTCATCAATTCAGAAGGCAGAACTGTTATTAATAGTGAATTAATAGAAGAACCATATGTGAGTAATTTTTGCTCTACTTCACAAGATGGATTTAATATATGTAGATCGCAGGAAATAACTGTTCCACCAAGACATGTTTTTGTTTTGGGTGATAATCGTCCTAATAGTTTAGATGGCAGATCTTGGGGATATCTTCCAGAAAGTGAGATCCTTGGTAGAGCCGTTTGGAGGTTCTGGCCTCTTAGTCGAATGGGGGAGCTTTAAACTCTGCTGTTAAACCACAATCGATTACTTGGCCAGTTATTTTTGCATCTTTCCAAGGTTGGTTTGAGGCCGTTCCTAAGATCTGGCTAGAATGAACACTATTTTGAACCCATTGTTTTTTTGGGTCAAATAGGATCCATCGGTTACTAAAAAGATTTAACTCTTCTTTAGGCAGGTTTAAAATCTTAGAAGGACCAAAGCTAATAGCTTCCCACAATTCTTCAATGGACCATTGTGATTTTTCAATTAATTCCTGCCACAAAAAGGGGAGAACCAGGTGATAGCCATTTAGACCTGGAGCTCTCTCAGAAATTGGTTTCTTAGTTTCTGCATCATCTAGTGCAACCCCACTTACAGAAACACCAGTGAGTATTCCATTCCGGAGCCCTTCTTTTAGCGCTAGCCTGTCTTTTTTGCTGCCGAGAGATGGCACTACCCGTATACCTATGTCTGTAGAGGCTAGTGATGATTGATCTGCTACCAAGTGCCACCAAGATACAGTCGCAAGGGGTCTTTTAGTATTTCTGGCTAACATAGATACCCCGTCTGCAGTAGATAAATTCATAAGCCTAAGGTTTACTTTCGGATATTGTTTTTGTAGCTCGAGCAAGATGGCTAGTGGGATGGTCTCGCTTTCAATTGGATCTAACGACCATCCTGATCGAAGTGCTTCTACCGCTTCCCGGGCAATTCCATGTCCTTGAATTGCCCGGTCTCTTGGTGCGACGAGAAGAGGTCTTCCTCGAAGTTCGTTTGACATGATTCCCTTTCTGAGTAACTCAGTAGGAATTATTGAATCATCGTCAGCCAATCCAATAGCTTCAAAGTCAAGTAACTCTTTGTGCGGAGCGAGTTCTTCCCCTTCCCCTTTTTGACTAAAGCTTCCCCAGAGGTGAATTAATACATCTTTTTTATAATCGCTTAGTGGCTGTAGATGTTCTGGCTTGTCTCTCCAAATTGAACTTCTTGGGAGTAGAGCTATTTGACCGTAGCCAGCATTTGCTGCTTTGAGAAGTAAAGTAGATATTGTTTCTACTCTGCTATTGAGATGATTCTCAAGGACTGAATGTGGGTCTACTAAGCAAGGAGCTAGAAGAAGATGCTTTGCAGATTTCGCTGCTATTTTCAGCTTCTTTGCTTGGACCCTGGCGTCCTCTCCAAAAGCTTGAATTTGTTTGTTAATAAATAGAACGGCATCGGAAGCCACTTTTTTGTCAGGGCCATGAAGAATTTGAATAGGATCTAATAGATATGATTTGTTCATGGGCTTATAGTGCTCCTTGAGCTGTTGTATCAATTACACCTCCTAAGTGTGAGGTGATATTTAGGGAGGAAACGACATCTGGTAGGCTAGTATCTTCAGTTATGTCTATGATTGAAATGGCTCCATTGCCTTGCTTGATTTTCCAGATATCCGAGTTAGATAGGCCAAGAAGGTTGCAAAGAATAGTTTTATTTACTGCATCATGAGCAACTATTAGTACTGTTTCATTTGGCAAAAGACTTTTGCGAATACTTTCCCAGCATTTAATCGCACGAACTGAGACGTCTTTTATGCTTTCACCCTCAGGCATTTGAACATTCTCAGGAGCAATTTGCCAAGCAAGTAGTAATTCTCCCCAGTCTGACTTGATCTCTGATTCAAGCTTCCCTTCCCAAAGCCCATGGCTTATTTCTTTTAAATCACT
Organism: Prochlorococcus sp. AG-412-P08; assembly: GCA_003214695.1. GTDB lineage: Bacteria > Cyanobacteriota > Cyanobacteriia > PCC-6307 > Cyanobiaceae > Prochlorococcus_E. Next base: position 64,094 of record QCLI01000001.1, on the reverse strand, counting down.
TTTTGCTTGAATTGCTAAAGTTGGGTGAGCTTCGAGAATAATTTTTGCTGTTTCGGTAGGTCTGGACATACAGCTACTAAAGACTCTATCGAAATTCACTTCTTTTAAAAACTCACCAGCTGCAATTGCTTGTTTCTTTCCATTGTTATTCAGGGGAACATCTATTTGACCTTGAAACCTGCCTTCTTTATTCCAATCTGTTTCTCCATGACGCACAAGAATCATTCTGCCATGTCTACCTTTTGATGGAAACCTAGGCTTTAAATGAGCTATGCTATTAAGAGATTCAATTTGAATACTAACTGGAGTGCTATTATCAATTTCAATATTGAAAATTGATAATGATGCATTGTCTAGTCTGATTCGCCTTAAACCATTCTTTGGGTTGCCTAATAATTTCAAGATTAGACAACGTAATATTGCATTATGAGCAACAAGAATTATGTTCTCATCCTTATCAGATTCATGTGCTAAGAAAACTTTCTCTAAAAATTTCTCAGCTTGATCCATTAACTCTTGGATTGGATTATAAGCAATTCCATCTTCTCTTTTAAGCGTCAGCTCAATTGGCGATTTTTTCCAGGTTAGGTATTCATTAGGAAACTGTTTCTTAACTTCCTCAACAGTAAGTCCACTCCAGGGAGCCAGGTCAACTTCTAGAAGGTCATTGTCAATAATGATATTTTTGCTTTTAGAGTGAACCCTCATCAATTCGCAGGCAGTGTCTGAAGCTCTTTTAAGAGGAGAGCTATAAATTGCATGAATTGGTAAACCTTGAAGTGATTCTCCTACCTTTGAAGCTTGTGAAATTCCTTCTGGAGTAAGTGTTGAAAGATCGTTACGACCTTGGATTCGATTTTCACGGTTGTAACTACTTAAACCATGACGTATTAGTAGAAGGCGTAAGGTCATTGGCAGAGGTTTTTTACGAATTCATCCTATGGATACTCTGCCAACCTAATGTTGATTTGGGAATGAGGGTTGATTTTTGCTCATTTCGTTTCTTTGAGCCTATTTTTCATGAAGAAAAAAAACCCTAGCTGGAAAGTCTTGCTGGCAACTTTTTCTATTTTGTTAACAGTTCTGGTTTGGCAACGTGGCTTGCAAGAAAGCTTTGACAGACCTTCTGTTAGTCCCAAGCTTGTGCTGAATCAAAGAGAAATGGCTCTTTTGGCAGAACCTTCGCTCCCGAGAGCTTTAAGACCATTATTAGTTGGAGAAGATCCAAAATTAGAACTAAAAAAAACCCTAACTGATTTGGATATTAATCAGCTTGATGCCAGAGAAAGGCTTTTGCTTGCTTCGATTGAAGAATCGGATACTGAACGTCGATCCCTTCTGAATGAAAATTTTCCAGAACCATCTCTAGAGAAAGTCAGAGTCAATTTATTAGAGAGTCTTCAGAACCAAGAAAACCCTAATGATTTGTTGGGGAACCTTGAAGTTGTAAAAGCAGACCCATTGTTATATAGGCTTTCTTGCCTTTCTATAGGCGGAGTTCCTGAGAGCTGCTATGAGGTCAGCGCTTCAAGGCAAATGGCTCTGAGGTTAACCCTCAGCCAACTGTTGCCTCTTTTGGCAATATTGTTTGGGATATTTTTATTAATTTGGCAAGGATGGATTTTTATTCGCAAAACATCTCTCCCATGGCCAGAGCTCTATTCGCTCCCTCTCTCAACCATTGACCTGGTGCTGCTAGTTGCAGGTGGCTTTGTTGTATTAGGAGAACTCTTTACTCCTCTGATTGCGTTGCCCTTAAGTGAATCTTTTACACGAGAAGTCGCTAGCCCTCTCAAGGAGTCTTTGAAAGTATTGATTGGATACATTGCAATGACTGTTCCACCCTTGTTAATTCTTAGGCAGCAGGTAAAGAGTCTTAATCTTGAGGTTGTAGAAGGAGGCTGGATTCAATGGGGATTTGGAACTTTCAGGAAATCATTTCTTGAGGCCTTAAAAGGATGGCTAATGGTGATGCCTTTGGTGCTTCTAGTAAGTTGGTTAACAACCTTCTTTCTTGGAGACCCTGGAGGGAGTAATCCCTTGTTGGAAATGGTTTTAAGTAGTCGAAATTTTTGGGCTTTATCAGTTCTTTTTGTTACAACTGTTTTTATGGCACCATTTTTTGAAGAACTAATCTTTAGAGGTGTACTGTTACCTGTTTTATTTAATAAACAAGGAAAAATATTAGCGATAGTTGTTAGCGCCTTAATCTTTGCGTTAGCACATTTAAGTGTTGGTGAGATGCCACCACTGTTTGTATTAGGAATGGGACTTGCGATTTTGCGATTAACCTCTGGACGTTTATTGCCATGCGTTCTCATGCATTCTTTGTGGAACGGAGTGACTTTTGCAAATTTATTAATACTCAGTGGTTGAAGGGAATTTTTTAAATCAGATATTTTGCATTGACTTGCATGGTCCTGAAGCTAATGGTTGACTTGATTAATGGCTAATACTTTTAGTGGTTCCTTTTAAGCATACAAAATCAGAATTGAGCTTTCAGAAGAATTATTCAAAAAAAGCAGTTGCTTTATTTAAGGCTTCATTTGCTACTACTAATATCTCAAGAAAGTATCCACTCCTATTAAGTTTGCATAGAGGTATTGATGGAGCTCTTGCCGGAGTTATTATTTCTGGCGCGGTGTTGACAGGTTTAGCATTGCACTCTCAACATCTTTGGACACTTAATTTTTCTAGACTTCATCTTACAAGAGACTTGATTCATCGAATTGAAGAGTCAACAGCAATATTAGAGAAATATTTTCTTGCAAGTGCTTCTTCTCCAAATGCGATGGTCTCAACTAAGTCTGCTCATCTAATTTATATTGAGAAACCTCAAGAAAGGCAAACACCACTGAAGGATTTTTTAGGGAATATGTATCGAGATGTCACCTCTTTAGTACACCCAATTTTAAATGGTTATTAATGGTAATTAAAAATTCTCGCCGCTCTTCACTGTTGAGAAAGAAACGCCTGAAAGTTGCTCCACTTTCCCCTATTCCGCCTTTTAGGTTAAAACTCACATTCTCGCTTCTCTGTTTGGCTTTGTTAGCACTAATGGGTAGAGTTGCTCAGTTGCAATTAGTTCAGGGTTTAGCACTAGAGGCACGTGCTCGCGATTATCAAACTAGAAAGGTTGAACCATTAGGTAGGAGGCGTTCTATTGTCGATCGTCGAGGACGATTGATAGCACTTGATGAGAAGAGATATAGATTATATGCACACCCTTCAAAGTTTAAATTTGTCGGGGATATACAAGGTGTATTCCGAAGACCGGAAGAGGTCGCAGCAAAACTCGAGGGCGTATTGCCTTTAACTAAGAAGAAATTAATTGAGGCCTTTTATTCTGAAGAAACAGGTGTGAAATTAACAGAGGGATTGACGCCTAGCATTGCATCGAAGATAGAAAATCTTCGCATTGATGGATTAGATCTAGAACCTTATTTGCAGAGGATCTATCCGCAAGATGATTTGTTCTCAAATGTTGTTGGTTTTTTAGATTACGACCGTGTCCCTCAAGCTGGTCTTGAATTAAGTCTAGATAATGAGCTGTTGCAGAAAGAGAAATCTAGGAGTTATAGGTTCGGTAGGGATGGAACTCCTTTGCCGACTGATATAGAAGCTGGTGTATTTGCTGTTGACAAGGAGCACGTTCACTTAACTCTTGATGCACGATTGCAAGAGGTTGCTGTTAATGCTCTTAAAGAGCAATTAGATACTTGGAAGGCTAGGAAAGGAGCGGCAATTGTCATGGATGTCGATAATGGCGAGCTTCTGGTTTTAGCCTCAACCCCAACTTATGATCCCAATAAATATTGGGAATATCAGCCAACTTTATATAAGGAGTGGTCTGTTCAAGAATTATTTGAACCAGGGTCAACTTTTAAACCTATAAATCTTGCGTTGGCGCTTGAGGAGGGAGCAATTGAACAAAATGGAAATGTATATGATTCAGGAATTGTAAATGTAGGAGGTTGGCCTTTAACTAATTGGAACAAGAAGCCCAATGGACTTCTTGATTTTGCAAAAGTTCTCCAGGTTTCTAGTAATGTTGCGATGGTGAATATTATTCAAAAACTTAACCCCTCTAATTATTGGGAACGATTAAATCAGTTAGGAATAAATAGAGCGCTTATAACAGATTTGCCGGGCGCTGTTCCAGGTCACCTTAAACAAAAGGAGCTCTTTGTTAAGCAACCTATTCATCAAGCAGTTGCTTCATACGGGCAAGGCTTTTCTATAACACCATTGAAGCTAGTCCAATTACACGCTTTGATTGCGAACGGTGGCAGACTAGTGGAGCCTCATATAAGAAAAGGCTTTCCTTCTACAATAACTACTGCTAAGGAGACATTTAAGAAGGATGACTTGCTCTTAAATCCAGATGTAACTAAAATTGTTTTAAAATGGATGGAATCAGTTGTTGAGAATGGAAGCGGCAAAGGTGTAAAAATTGACAATTATCGAATAGGTGGAAAAACAGGAACTGCTGATCAAACAAATGATGGAATTAATTATGATTCTAAAATATGTAGCTTTGTCGCAATTTTGCCAGTAGAACATCCAAGGTTCGTTGTAGCAGTGGCGGTAGACAGCCCAAAAAAATCATATGCTTATGGTTCCACTGTTGCTGTGCCAGTGGCTAAAAAAATCATTGAAAGTTTAATTGTTGTTGAAAAGATTCCCCCCATAAATAATCAGACTGATTTTCTATCAGCTCAAAGTTAAGGCTGTTGAAAGGGATATATAAGGATGAAAAAACTATAGAAAATCGCTAGTTTAGGTGAAATAAAGGCAATGGGTGCAAAAAATGGCGAGTTTGCTTGAACAGCTTTCATCAATGACTGTCGTAGTGGCTGATACTGGTGACTTAGAGGCAATTCGTGACTTCCAACCAAGAGATGCGACAACTAATCCATCGTTGATCTTGGCTGCTGCTCAGATACCTGCTTATCAAGATTTAATCGATCAATCACTTAAGTCCTCTAGAGAAAGACTTGGCGCTCTCGCATCCTCTGATGAAGTTGTTAGCGAAGCAATCGACGAGGTATGTGTAATTTTTGGCAAAGAAATTCTTAAGATTATTCCTGGTAGGGTGTCTACCGAAGTTGATGCTCGGTTGAGTTTTGATAAGGATGGAACTATTGATAAGGCCCGCAAAATCATTAATCTATACAAGCAATCTGGAATAAGTAAGGAAAGAATCCTGATTAAAATTGCATCTACTTGGGAAGGTGTTAAAGCTGCCGAAGTTTTAGAAAAAGAGGGCATTCACTGTAACTTGACATTGTTATTTGGCTTCTCCCAGGCTATAGCTTGTGCAGAAGCAGGTGTGACATTAATATCACCTTTTGTAGGTCGTATATTAGATTGGTATAAGTCAGAAACTGGAAAGGAGTCTTATTCAGCTAACGAAGATCCCGGCGTGATTTCAGTATCAAAGATTTATAATTATTATAAGACCCATAATTATAAGACTGAAGTGATGGGAGCAAGCTTTAGGAATGTTGATGAGATATTGGGACTAGCAGGATGTGATCTTCTAACTATCTCACCAAAGTTTTTAAAGGAATTAGAAAATAATAATTCAAGTTTAACTAGGAAGTTGGACCCCTTAGCTCTATCTGGCTCTTCAGATAAGATTCATTTAAATGAAGTTGATTTTAAGATAATGCTAAAAGCAGATCGAATGGCTTCTGAGAAACTTCAAGAGGGTATTGTTAACTTTAGTAAGGCAATTGAACAGTTGGAAATACAATTAAAAGAAAGACTTTGTTCTATTGAAAGTGATACAGAAGCTGTATTAAGTGCAAGGTAAATAGGTAATTTAGATTAAAAGCTTTTTTGTTAACATTAGATTATCTTTGAAAGAGTAATCTTTTTATAACTCTTTGAGCAATATCCCCGTAACCCATATCTCCAGATAGTATTTGTGCAATTCTTTGAGGAGCGGTTGCTCTTTTGATACCTAGTTTGTATCCAATCTTTGGAAATCGGTAGAAAACTTGGGATATCCTTCTTCCCCAAGCCATAGAGTCTCCCCATTTCTCTTTCATTGAAAATGTGTAGTTTCTTAGGTCATTTGTGTCTCCTTTAAGCCAATGATTTATGCATTTTGCAGCTTCACATCCACTAATTAAAGAAGGTCTCAATCCTTCAGCTAGGAATGGATCGCAAAGGGATGCTGCGTCACCAACCACTACGATGCCTTCCCCATGAAGATTACTATGGCCATTCCACACTCTTAATTGAGAATCTTTTCTTATACCGGCATCTTGTTCGAAACCTAAGTTTGGGAGAAGTTGGTTGAGTATTTGCTTGCTGTCTGAAAACTGATTACCAATGAATGTCCCTACTCCAATATTCACAGAATCTTTTAAAGGAAAAGCCCATGCAAAACCATGCTGAACTAATCCAAATTCAAATCTTGAAGTGTTTGACTTTAAAAAGCCTCTGCCCTGCAATCGGACAGAAGTTGTAGAAGCATAATGAAGTTTTCTTGGACCAAGGTTAAATTTTTCAGCCCAAGGTGAGCTTGAGCCATCTGCAATTACTAAGCATTTACATTCAACTTGGCGTCCATCTCTGGACGTGACGTGCCATTGACTGTTGTCTTTCTGAATATCATTTACTTCAAATGAATTGAAAAATTCTGCACCTTGATCAATTGCATTTTTTAGGAGAAGCTCATCAAGTTTTTCCCTTCTTGTTATCCAGAAAGGGGAATCTCCTGGAAGCTCAGCAATGACTTGATCTGATAAGCACCAGCTGAATTCGACTCTTTTAATTACTTCCTCAACTGCGGCCTCAAGTGAGAATGGATATAGTCTTTGTACTGATGCAGCCATTCCTCCGCCACAAGAACGTAAAGGAAAACCTGAATTCTTCTCAACAAGAACTACTTTATTCCCAGTATTTGCTAGGTGAAAGGCTGTTGAACACCCAGCTGCACCTCCCCCTAAAATTACAACATCAGCAGAGTTCACACTTTTAGAATTTCTGCTTCTTTTTTTGAAAGATTCTTTTCAATTTCGCTTATATATTTATCTGTTAGCTTTTGGATCGAATCTTGTTTATCTCGACTTTGATCTTCCGACAACTCACTTTCTTTCTCTGAGACTTTAATCTTTTCAATTGCATCTCTTCTAATATTTCGAAGAGCTATTTTTGCTTCTTCAGCATATTTTGAAGCTAATTTGCAAAATTGCTTTCTTCTCTCTTCTGTTAAGGGAGGAATATTGATACGAACTATCTTTCCATCATTGTTTGGTGTAAAACCAAGGTCGCTTGTAGAAATAGCTTTTTCTATTAGTGATAATGAACTTAAATCAAAAGGTTGTATTGCAATAGTTTGAGAGTCTGGAGTTGAAATAGTTGCCAATGATTTTAGAGGGGTGTCTGCTCCATAATATTCAACTGTTAGGCGATCTAAAAGAGATGTATTAGCTCGTCCAGTTCTTATTGTATTGAAGTTGCGTTGAGAAGCCTCAACAGATTTCTGCATGCTTAATTCGACTTCTTGAGTAACCATTTGATTTATATAAAATTAATGAAGAAAAAATCACTTATAAAGAAAGATTAGCTTGAATTTGCAATACGTGATCCGATTGCTTCGCCCGCTACTGCTTTATTAATATTCCCAGGTTCAAAAATGTTGAAAACTACTATGGGTATTTTATTATCTTTACAGAGGGCAATAGCAGTGCTGTCCATCACTGCTATCTCTTGACTAAGGACATCCTGAAAAGATAATGAATCATATTTAATAGCATCTGAATGTTTTTTAGGATCCTTGTTGTAAACTCCATCAACTTTAGTGGCTTTAAAGATAACATCAGCATTTATTTCGGCAGCCCTTAGTGCAGATGTTGTATCTGTCGTAAAGAATGGATTTCCACAGCCACCTCCAAATACTACGACCCTTCCTTTTTCAAGATGCCGTATTGCCCTTCGCCGAATATATGGCTCAGCTATTTGTTGCATCTCAATAGCTGTTTGAACCCTTGTTGGAACGCCTGCTCTTTCTAAACCATCTTGAAGTGTAATTGCATTCATAACTGTGGCCAACATTCCAACATAGTCTGCTGTTGCTCTATCCATTCCGGCAGAAGATCCTTTGAGACCTCGGAAAATATTCCCACCCCCAACAACAATTGCTAGCTGTGTTCCATTTTCAACGACTTTTGAAACATCTTTCGCAATTGATTGCACTATCTCGGGATCTATCCCATATGGCTTTGTTCCCATTAGGGCTTCGCCACTAAGTTTTAAGAGTACTCTTGAGTAAGCCATTAACTTTCAAGTTCTAAATGACGGTAGCAAGGGATTTATCTTTCGCTTGATCTCAGAGAGATTTGTTCGTGAGATCAGACACATCAAAATTACTTTGAATCTATATCAACCCTAATTGCCTTTAGCTAGATGATATAAAATAAGTGACTTGGCTAATTGGCTTTTTCTTAAGTTAAAAAACAATTAAGAAGAATTCTATTTTTAAAACTCAACTCCTTTCTGGGCTTTTATGCCTTGCTCTTTGAAAGGATGTTTAATTAGATTCATCTCCGTTACAAGGTCTGCAATCTCTATTAGTTCATTTTTTGCACCTCTTCCAGTTAAAACAACATGAGTCAAGATAGGCCTTCCCCTGATTCCCTGGATGACTTCATTAACTGAAAGGTATCCAAGCTTTATCGCTATATTTATTTCATCAAGAATGACTAATTTGTATTTTGAACTTGATAGATACTCTAGAGATTTCTTCCAAGCTAAGTTCGCAAGCTCCTTGTCTCTTTGTCTGTCTTGTGTTTCCCAAGTAAAGCCCTCACCTAATGCATGCCATTTAATTTTTTCCCCATAGATTTCAAAAGCTTTTGACTCCCCTGGCTCCCACCCACCTTTGATAAATTGAACGATTGCTACATTCTCTCCATGTCCTAATGCCCTGATTGCCATTCCAAGCGCAGCTGTGGTTTTGCCTTTGCCTTGACCTGTGAAAACAATTTTCAGGCCCTTCTCGATGTCTCTTTCGGATACTCTTTTACTTTGAACTTCTTTGCGTTGTCGCATCCTTTGCTTGTATTTATCTTCATTAGAATGATTATTAGAAAAACCACCAATTCCTAGTCTTTCTGATTCTTTGTCCAGATTTTGCAGCGATTCTTTGCTTGTTGGAACTTTTGTACTCATTAAAAATTTTACCGTTTGATGATTTGATCTTTAAATTTTAATAGCTCAATTTCTTAATAATAATCTATTATTATGCACTCAAAGCTTTATCAACAGCTTGCTGTTGGTCTCTCCTGGTAATCCAATGATGATAGGTTTGAGTATGAATAGAGACAGAGTGGCCCATCATTCTTGCTGAAACTGTATCGGGAAGACCAATATGAATTGTGCGAATAGCCCAAGCATGTCTCAGATTATAAGGAGTAAGAGGTAATTGATATCTCCTGAATTGCTCCGAAACCCTTCTTCCTACATTTTGTAATGTTGTTTTTGTTAGATCAGTTTTGATTTCTGGAAGAAAACCCTCTTCATGAGAAATATCATTTAATTGAAACTTTTCTATCCATTCAGGGTGAAATGGCCAGACCTGATGTTCACCAGTTTTTGTATTAGGGAAGACCCTTAAAATTTTATCCCCACCTTTTTTAAGGCATGATAAGTCACAAAAAAACACCTCGTGATTTCTTAGTCCATAAGTAGCCATTAAGCCATACACTAATTTCCATTTTGGATTAGGTATCATTTCATATATTTTTTCTATTTGCTTATCGCTTGGTAATTGCCTGAACTGTGCTTTATGTAAACCGTAACCATAAGCGAGAGATCTCCAATTACTTGGCAGCTCAATCTTGCAATAGTCTCCAAATGCTTTTAAGCTACTCCCACATTGTTGCCTGCTGCGACTATTCTCTGAATAACTTTTTAGAGTTTCTATAAATAGAGATTTATTTAGCTTTCTATTCTGCTTAGCAGCTATTACCTTAAGTCTTTGGAGGTATGGAAGATATGAAGATCCCCAATTTGACCGACTACTCGACTTTGAGCTGCTTTTCTTTGGGTCATTAAAAAAATCTGATTTGAACTCATCAATTACATCTTCGATCTTGGATTGATCTTTTTTTTGTCTCAAATTAGATTTAATTGGAGACCAATTTCTCCAATTAAATTGATTATGTTCAATTTGCAAATAAAGGAAATTAAGGGTTTTTTCAGCTTGCGCCAGATTTATTGCATTTGGCTCTAGACCTAAACTAATTCGTTGATCTTTTGTTTCGTTAGGGTTGTCTTCGCATGGGAGCGGGCCTCTTATGCTAAGACGATGGCCCCGTTTCTCAATACGAAGCTTTATAGCTTTTTGAGCAAGCTTTTCATTGACTTTCAGAAGTTCACTTTTAAAACTCATTGGTTTAAATAGTTACAGATACATTGACGTCGTTCCGCGTTAAGCTCAACCCCTAAGGAAGTTTTTTTAATGACTCGTGTAGGCGTCCTTTTGCTGAATCTTGGGGGTCCTGAGAGGATTAAAGATGTTGGCCCATTTCTCTATAATCTCTTTTCAGATCCAGAGATAATTAGAATCCCTATTAAGCTATTTCAGAAGCCTTTAGCTTGGTTTATTAGTAGTCTTCGAAGTACAAAGTCTCAAAAAGCTTATCAGGCAATTGGTGGAGGTTCTCCTTTAAGAAGAATTACTGAACAACAAGCTAGGGAGTTACAAAGTGAACTTCGTAAGAGAGGGATTGATGCTACTAGTTATGTTGCCATGCGCTATTGGCACCCTTTTACAGAATCTGCTGTAGAAGATATCAAAGCAGATAAAATCAGTGAAGTTGTAGTACTTCCTCTTTATCCTCACTTCTCAATTAGTACAAGTGGTTCAAGCTTTCGAGAGTTACGCCGCTTAAGTGAATCTGATAATGCTTTTAAAAAATTATCTATAAGGTGTATTCGAAGTTGGTTTGATAATCCTGGATATATTAAGGCTATGGCAAAGCTAATAGAAAATGAAATAGCTTTTTGTTCATCCCCAGAAGATGCTCATATTTGTTTTACTGCGCATGGTGTTCCTAGAAGCTATGTAGAAGAAGCAGGTGACCCTTATAAGGATGAAATAGAAAACTGCTCTTTATTGATTATCGATAAGGTTGAAAGATCTTTAGGCTTTAGTAACACTTATACTCTTTCTTATCAAAGTAGGGTTGGGCCAGAAGAGTGGCTGAAGCCATATACAGAAGATGTTTTGGAAGAACTTGGATTGAAAGGAATAAAAGATTTAATCGTTGTTCCTATAAGCTTTGTTAGTGAACATATAGAGACACTTCAGGAAATAGATATTGAGTACAAAGAAATTGCCCTTAAGCATGGAATAGTTAATTTTAGAAGAGTTAAGGCTCTAGATACTGATCCAGTTTTTATTAACGGTCTTGCTGATTTAGTAACTTCTTGTCTAGAAGGCCCTGAGATAAGTCTTGATGCTGCTGCCAGGTTGCCAGAAAAAGTTAAGCTTTACCCTCAGGAGAAGTGGCAATGGGGATGGAACAATAGCGCAGAAGTTTGGAATGGGAGGGTTGCAATGTTTGTTTTTATTGTTTGTTTCTTAGAACTAGTGATAGGAAGAGGCCCATTACATTTTATTGGATTACTTTGAGACTTGCTCTTTAAGTAAATCAGTTTTTAAAGAATGGAATGTTTATAAGAGTTTAATCTTTTAAATCTCTAGATTGTTTTCTAGTCAAAACAACCATTATCCATATAACATCATTAGGATTAACTGTTTCTCTATCGTGACACTATCGTCTTTACATTTAGGTCTAGATGATTCTGCGAATCTGGAGCGAAAACAGATGTTAGGGGCAGATGCCCTTATGGACTCTTTACGAAGACATGGTGTAAATACTGTTTTTGGCTATCCAGGAGGTGCGATTCTTCCTATATATGATGCTGTTTATAAAGCAGAAAAACAAGGATGGCTTAAGCATATTCTTATTAGACATGAGCAAGGTGGCTCGCATGCGGCAGATGGTTTCGCTAGGGCAACAGGGAAGGTAGGAGTTTGCTTTGGTACGTCCGGCCCAGGCGCAACAAATTTAGTGACTGGCATAGCAACTGCACAAATGGACTCAGTCCCTTTAGTAGTTATTACTGGTCAGGTCCCAAGGCCTGCTATTGGAACAGACGCTTTTCAAGAAACCGATATTTTTGGAATTACTCTGCCTATTGTGAAACATTCTTGGGTAGTAAGAGATCCTTCTGAAATTGCATCTGTCATTGCACAAGCTTTTCTTATTGCCTCGTCTGGTAGACCTGGTCCTGTACTCGTTGATATCCCTAAGGATGTAGGACAAGAACTATTTGATTATATCCCAGTTGAACCTGCCTCAGTCATTCCGGCGGGATTTAAAACCCCAGCATCTGCAGATCTTAATTCTATTAATAGTGCGCTTGATTTAATTCAGGAATCTAAGCGACCATTGCTTTATGTAGGAGGTGGAGTTATTGCTTCAAGTGCACATGAAAATTTGGCCGAATTAGCAAAACGTTATCAATTACCTGTGACAACAACATTAATGGGCAAAGGGGCATATGACGAACGTGATTCGCTCTCGGTTGGGATGCTAGGTATGCATGGTACGGCTTATGCGAATTTCGCAGTTACTGCATGTGATTTGCTGATAGCTATTGGAGCACGTTTTGATGACAGAGTGACGGGTAAGCTAGATACATTTGCACCAGGAGCAAAAGTTATTCATTTTGAGGTTGATCCAGCTGAGATTAATAAAAATAGAATTGCTGATGTAGCTGTTTTAGGAGATTTAAGTGAGAGTCTCGAAAAGTTGCTTCATGTTAGTAGAAAAAGAAAAGTGAAACAAAATACGAGTGAATGGTTGCAGCAAATAAACTCATGGAAGGAGAAGTATCCTCTCTTAATACCTCCTAAGGGAGGTGAATTATATCCTCAGGAAATATTAATAGAGATTAGAGATCTAGTGCCAGATGCATATATAACGACAGATGTGGGACAGCATCAAATGTGGGCAGCACAATATTTAAGGAATGGACCACGACAATGGATTAGCAGTGGAGGGCTAGGTACTATGGGCTTTGGGATGCCAGCAGCTTTAGGTGTTCAAGTTGCACTGCCCAATGCCAAAGTTGTTTGTATTGCAGGAGATGCAAGTATCCTCATGAATATTCAAGAATTGGGAACTATCTCACAGTATCAATTAAACACAAAAATAATAATTATTAATAATCATTGGCAAGGGATGGTTCGCCAGTGGCAAGAACGCTTCTATGATGAACGTTATTCAGCTACAAATATGTTAAAAGGTGAGCCAGATTTTGTCGCTTTAGCAAAAGCATTTGGCGTTGGTGGAATTTTGATTAATGATAGAAAAGAATTAAGGGTTAAGTTGCAAGAGGCATTTAATCACCCAGGTCCAATGTTAGTAGATGTTCATGTTAGAAAAGATGAAAATTGTTATCCGATGGTTCCTCCTGGGAAAAGTAATGCTGAAATGGTTGGATTACCTAATCAAAACTGAATACTAGTTTCCTTTGACATACTGCTGTGAAATTTATCTTATGTACATTGCTGATTTTATTTTTCTTTCCATTTAGAGTATTTTCTGCGGAAGTCCTTCAGGTTTCAAGTCCACCAGTTATTCAAATTGGAGATAATAATAGGAACTACAAAATAAGAATTGCTTGTATAAATGTTGAAGAATCTAATAGAAAAGATGCTATTAATTGGCTTAAGAATGAGTTACCAAGACATGCAAAAGTAAATTTCTTTCCAAAAGGATCTGAAGATGGAACCCTACTTGCAAGAGTAACTAATCTTGATTCAGGGAAGGACCTTGCTTCTCAGATGATTGAATTAGGATATGCAAAACCTACATGTTGATATATTATTGAATTGATAAAGAGTATTATTTAAACATCCGTGACTGTATAAAACTCCATTGTCTTGATTTGGAATGCTCTCTTCTCCAGGACTCAAACATATGAGCTTCTTGAAAAGTGCAGTTTGAATTTACGCTAATTTGACTCCTATCAAAACCTTCTAGGAGGAACTGTTCTTTGGCAACTTTTCTAATATCTAGAAGGTATTTATGTCGTTTTAGGTCCAACTCTATAGAATTGATACTTCTCATATAGTTCAGAATATCTTTGCTCTGGTAGCACTTTATTTTTCTTATGCTTTCATATATTTTCATCACTATCGCTTCATCAACTTGATAGTTATCTAAACTTATTGCTGGACCAATTGCAACTAAAATATTCTTTCTAATGGATCCATTCAGTTCAAGTTTTTCGATGGTATTCTTTATTATTTTTTGAACCAAACCTTTCCAGCCAGAATGGATTGCAGCTACATGACCTGTTTTTGAATCCCCAAGTAAAATCGGAATACAATCTGCTGTATAGATCCATAAGCTTTGCGAATGTTTATCACTAATAATGCTGTCTGCTTTTATTATTTTTGCAGCATTGCTTTTAGACGCATATATTACTTTGTTGCCGTGAACTTGTTTTAGGAAGTGAATGCTGCTTTTATCGCTTATTAAATTTAATAATTTTCGGGGTTCATTTTTTGATACTTTTTTTGTAAAAAAAGCGTGCTTAAAACCATTCTCTATAAGAAGAGTAGATTGGAAAAATACTGACCCTTGGAAAGTGACTTTTATCCATTCTTTACTTCTGGGAGGGTCTTCATTATTAATCAATGAACTGAAGGGATCATTAAACTATTGAATTGTTAATATCCTTGAGCATCCAGAATCCCGTGAACTTCTGTTCTTCTGGTGAACTTTGAATGGCAATAAATTGAATCCCGTCCCCATTATTCTTAGCTTGATTTAATTGAAGATTGACTTGGTGAGCATAGTCTTTGCTCATGTCAGTAACAAGCCATCGATCTTCTTGCCCAGCTTCTAAAAGTAGTTGATTATTGTCAACTAACAGCCTTACCGGTTCAACTCCACTGAGCCAAGCAGAAATTGCTAATGCTCTCGTCTTACTAAATAAACGGAGTCCAGGGACTTGAATGTTTTCATCAAGTGAGTCTTTAATAGGTATGAGTGAATTGAATTCCATGGACCATTCCTTGGCTTCACGTAAGTTTCCCAATGAAATAGAAGAGAAACTCCAAGCATCTCCTCGCAATGCATCCGGTAGCGGTTCTGGTTGATTAATGATTCCAATCTTACTGGGCAATATTGGACTAGAAATGTAACCAGGTTCATTTGGGTATAAATCTTTCTCTCTTTGTTCTAACCATTCAAAAAGCGAGAACGTTCTTCTGCTTTCAAGAACTTCTAGCCCAACTTTCTCTGCGGCTTTTTTTATCATTGTTTTCATTGATGTTCGCCAGCATCGGAGCCTTTTTGGAAGCTCCCATCCTTGTTTCTTGGCTTCGTTTAAGGCTTCTTGAAGAGATTGGCTTAGCCAGATTGAATTAACTTCATTGGCAGGACATTTTTTTTCCCAACGAAAGATTTTATCGCCAGAGAAATCCTGAGTGCTAGAGATTAGTAATTCCCACCGTTTCTTTCCGTCAACTTCTATTATTGGACGAGAATAGAAGTCAACTTCCCAATCAGCTACTTTAAGCTTTTTATTTTCTGGTATTAACGAAGCATTACTCATTTTATTTCTTCTATTTCTTCTTTGGGTTTCAGAATAGTTTGGGCTTTCTTAGCACGATCTTCAGCCTCTCTTAAAACCTTGTCTTTTTCAATGAGAATTTCACCTGGGAGGCCTTCAAGCATTGCTGTATTTAGTCCAATTCGACCTCTCCCAGGATCAAGATCAGTAATTAGAGCTTTAACTTCATCGCCTTGATCAAAAACCTCTCTCAGTGATCTAAGGCTACCATTTGTAATCATAGATTGATGCAGGAGGCCGCTGATCCCTCCAAGGTCAACAAAAAAACCATAAGGTTTAACTGAAATTACTTTTCCTTCAACAAGTTGTCCTATTTGAAGTTTGGAGAATTTTTCTGCAGTGGCTGCTTTCTTTTCTGAGAGTATTAGTTTTCTATTGTCCGGGTTGACTTCAATAAAAGCAACAGTAAGTAATTTCCCAACAAGTGATTCATGTTTTTCTCCTTCGTTTAGTTGGGATCTAGGAATGAAACCTCTTAGACCTTCAAGATCACAAGTTACTCCACCACGGTTGAAGCCATTTATTTTCACTTCTACAACTTTCCCTCCCTTTGCAAGTTCAAGAGCATTGTCCCAACTTTTTCGAAGAGCTAATGCTCTGCAGCTAATCGTGACCATCCCATCAGCATTTTGTTCCTTCGTCACTAATACTTCGACTTCAAGACCTTTTTGAAAGCGTTCCTTTAGATTGGTTATTACCCCGAGCCCACATTCACTTTTAGGCATAAAGCCAGGGGCTTTGCCGCCAATATCAACATAAACTCCGTCACTTTCAACACCAATAACTGCTCCTTTGGCGATTTCTCCTGTATTCCCAATTGGCTCGTTTTCTTCTAGCGCAGCAAGGAAAGCTCCCTCATCAAAGTCAAATTCATCAACTGTCCTTTCTGAGAAAATATCTGAATTGTAATTAGGCAATTCTGGTTTGTTTTGCTGGGAAAGGTTTTCTTGAGCAAGAAGATCTCCCATTGTTAGTTCTGCCGAACCTTGGGATTTAATCTCAACCTGATTAGCCTTATCTCGATTTACAATATCTAAAGGCTTTGCTGGGGATACAAGAGTTGCATCAATACCTTCTTTCGTAGTATTTGCTTCTTTGAGGTCAGTATTCTCTAGCGCATCATTAGAGTCGAGATCTCCTTGTGATTGAACATCTTCTTTTCTACTAATATGCATCACCTGCAAAGGCTTCCGCAAATTACTTTGTCCTTTCCTTGGAGGATTGGGTCGTTTAGGTTGAGGGCTTCCTGATCCGGCCATTGGGCCTTATGGGGGTTTATCAATAAGCCATTCTTGCAGGAAAAGTTAAATTGTTTCATGTTTGGAGGTTATTTCTATCAGTTCTCATTTACGAAATTTAGCTTTTCTTAGCTGGCCCGATGCTTCTAAGGCTGCGCTGAAAGAGGGATCTACCATTGTTTGGCCGTTTGGTGCATGTGAACAACATGGCCCACAATTACCTTTGATTACAGACACTTATTTTGCTGAAAGTGTTTTGTTTGAAGTTTTAGAACGCTTGCCGGCAGAACTGCCTATCTGGTCTTTACCACCTCAAACAATTGGTTTCTCGCCCGAGCATTTGGGCTTTCCTGGGACATTATCTTTGTCAGGGAGTTTGATGATGGAAATTGTCAGTGAAATTGGTAAACAGTTGGCAAATATGGGATTCCAAAGGCTTGTGCTTTTTAATGCGCATGGAGGCCAAATAGGTCTTTTACAAGCAATTGCAAGAGAATTAAGAATCCAATGCCCTTCTATGGCTGTTTTGCCATGCTTTTTGTGGAGCGGCGTTGAGGAATTAAAAGATTTAATTCCTAATAGAGAGGTTGAACAAGGATTGCATGCTGCTTTAGCTGAAACAAGTTTGATGCTTTCATTTGATCCCGAGCTTGTTGGGGAACTCAGACCATGCGATGGTGATTACAAAATTTCTAGTAATCCAAGTATGAAAGTCCCTTTGGGTTGGAGCCTTGAAGGAGCAGCTCCATGCGCGTGGCTTACTAATGAATTGAGTCAGTCAGGTGTGATTGGCGATAGTCGCGGATCTAACTCTAAGTTGGGAGATGATTTAAGAAAAGTATTGGTAGAGCATTGGTTTGAATTGTTTTCGAATCTTATGAAAAGTAAATGGCCCCCGGTTGAAAATGCGAGAAAATTAAATACCAATAATTCATAAGGAAAAATATCGCTATTTTGCATTTAATTCTGTAATATGCCGCATATTGTGAATTTCAAAATTATGCCGACTCTAGAATCTACAGAGGTTGAAGTTAATAATGACTTAGTACCTTGTCTTCCAGATTTCACATCCGAGGAATATAAAGACGCCTATAGCAGGATTAATGCAATTGTTATCGAAGGAGAAAAGGAGGCCCATGACAATTATCTTTCGATAGGAAATCTTATCCCTGACAAGGCAGATGAGTTGAAGAAGCTAGCGATTATGGAACTAAAGCATATGAAAGGTTTCACCGCTTGTGGGAAGAATCTTGGTGTAAAGGCTGACATGCCTTTTGCTGAGGAATTTTTTTCACGTTTGCACGGTAATTTCCAGAAAGCCTTTGAAGAGGAGAAGTTGACAACGTGTTTCCTTATTCAAGCGATCCTTATCGAAGCTTTTGCAATATCTGCTTATCACGTTTACATAAGAGTTGCTGATCCTTTTGCAAAAAAAATTACTGAAAATGTTGTCAAGGATGAGTATCTTCATCTGAATTACGGACAAGAATGGTTAAAAGCAAACTTGAGTACATGTAAAGAAGAGTTGATGAAGGCAAATAAAGAAAATCTCCCGATTATTAAATCAATGCTTGATCAGGTTGCTGATGATGCTGAATCTCTTGATATGGATAAAGAAGAATTAATGGAAGAATTTATGATTGCTTATCAGGACTCACTCTTGGAGATTGGATTGGATTCTCGGGAGATAGCTAGAATGGCGTTAGCTGCTCTTGTCTAGCTTGGACTTTAAATTAGTACAAATCCTTAATTGATTAGTTTATTAGCACTAAAAAACTGCTAATAATGATTCTTCAGGAACATAATGGTTTAATCTGTGAAGCAACAATTAAGGCTTGGCTTCATTAATGAAGTTTTTAGTTAAAAGATGTTTGGATTGATCGGACACTCAACAAGTTTTAAAGATGCCAGGCAAAAGGCAATGGATTTGGGGTATGACCATATTGCAGAGGGTGATTTAGATGTATGGTGCAGTGCCCCTCCTCAGTTGGTAGAACATGTCGAGATTGTTAGTGCCATAGGCAAAAGGATTGAGGGAGCTTATATAGACTCATGCTTTGTTCCGGAAATGCTCACTAGGTTTAAAACAGCTAGGAGAAAAGTCCTCAATGCAATGGAGTTAGCTCAGAAGAAGGGCATAAGTATTACGGCACTTGGCGGATTTACTTCGATTATTTTTGAGAATTTCAACCTACTTCAACATCGTCAGGTGAGAAATACCACCCTTAACTGGGAAAGGTTTACTACTGGGAATACGCATACAGCTTGGGTTATATGTCGTCAGCTAGAGATGAATGCTCCTAGACTTGGCATAGACCTTAAGAAAGCCAAAGTTGCTGTCGTTGGAGCAACGGGAGATATTGGTAGTGCTGTTTGCAGATGGTTGTCCCAGCGAACTGGTGTTCATGAATTGTTGTTAGTAGCCCGCCAGCAGCAACCATTAAAAGATCTTCAGCAAGACCTTCAAGGAGGAAGAGTTCTCTCCTTAGAAGAAGCTCTGCCAGAGGCGGATGCTGTTGTTTGGGTTGCTAGTTTGCCTAAGAATCTTGAGATTGATAAAAGTAATCTTCGTAAACCTTGTTTAATGATTGATGGAGGTTATCCAAAAAATCTTGATATGAAATTTGCTGGCTCAGGAATTCATGTTCTTAAAGGTGGAATAGTGGAATTTTTTACTGACATTGGTTGGAATATGATGGCAATTGCAGAGATGGAGATTCCTCAGAGGCAAATGTTTGCTTGTTTCGCTGAGGCTATGCTGCTTGAATTTGAGAACTGCCACACCAATTTTAGTTGGGGAAGAAATAACATTACTTTGGAAAAAATGGATTTCATAGGTGAGGCCTCTTTAAAACATGGTTTCTCTGTACTTGGCCTTCAGCCTGATTTGCAGGCTGTTTATGCCTGATTATTAGCATTTTTATCTATGGCACGCCGTTATCTTTTGGAATTTGAAAAGCCATTAGTTGAACTTGAAAAGCAGATTGAACAAATTCGAGAGTTAGCGAGAGACTCGGAAGTTGATGTGAGTCAGCAGTTGCTTCAGTTGGAAACACTTGCTGCAAGAAGAAGGGACGAAATATTCAGAGCATTGACACCGGCTGAAAAAATACAAGTTGCTAGACACCCTCAGAGACCAAGTACTCTTGATTTCATTCAAATGTTTTGCGAAGACTGGATAGAGTTACATGGTGATAGGAGTTGCAGTGATGACAGCGCCTTGGTTGGAGGGATAGCTCGAATTGATGACAAAGCTGTTATGTTGATTGGCCAGCAAAAAGGAAGAGATACTAAGGAGAATGTTGCTAGAAACTTTGGTATGGCTAAGCCAGGAGGTTATCGCAAAGCATTGAGATTAATGAATCATGCCGACCGATTTAATTTGCCAATTATTTGCTTTATTGATACCCCCGGGGCATATGCTGGTCTCCTCGCCGAGGAGCAAGGTCAGGGAGAAGCTATAGCGGTCAATTTGCGTGAAATGTTTCGATTGAAAGTACCAATTATTGCAACAGTAATTGGTGAAGGTGGTTCTGGTGGTGCTTTAGGAATTGGCGTTGCAGATAAGTTATTAATGTTTGAACATAGTGTTTATACAGTTGCTAGTCCCGAAGCCTGTGCTTCTATTCTTTGGCGAGATGCTGGTAAGGCGCCAGAAGCAGCATCGGCATTGAAAATCACTGGAACCGATTTACTTACTTTAGGGATTGTAGATGAAGTCATTAAAGAGCCTTCAGGTGGTAACAATTGGGCACCTCTTCAGGCAGGAGAAGCCTTGAAGCAGGCATTGCTTAAATATTTAATGGAGTTATCAGCACTGCCCGTTCAAACACTTAGAGACAAAAGATACGAGAAATTTAGGAGAATTGGTAGTTTCTTAGAGCCAAGCACGCAAGAAGGCCAGTTGATTTCATAGAATCTTTATAAGTTAAAGGAGACTGCATTTGGCAACTGCTCTTATTACAGGTGCCTCTAAAGGGATTGGCAAAGCTGCTGCAGAGACATTTGCAAAAGCTGGATGGGACCTTCTACTTGTAGCTCGCTCGAAAGAAAAACTTCAATTCCTTTCGGAAGAGTTGAAAGCCTTAGGGGCGCAAGTTTTTTTTGAATGCATAGATCTATCGGATCCCAATCAAATCCAGGAAGGACTTAAGAAATTACTTAGCAATGGTTTAGACCCTTCAGTTCTTATTAATAATGCTGGAGTTGCATGGACTGGGGATCTCGCTTCTATGCCATTAGAGAAATGGAATTGGGTGATGCAAATGAATTTAACTAGCATCTTTCAAATTTGTTCTTTAATGGTTCCATTGATGAGAAAGAATAGGGGGTTGATCATTAATGTGAGTAGTCATGCAGCAAGAAATTCTTTCCCTCAATGGGGAGCTTATTGTGTTAGCAAGGCTGCCTTAGAAAGTTTCTCTAAATGCTTGGCTGAAGAAGAGAGGGAATTTGGTGTCAGGTCATGTACTCTTACCCTTGGGGCAGTTAATAGTGATCTTTGGGAATCTGAATATGTCCAAAGTGATTTTGACCGTAAAGCAATGCTTTCAGTCAAAGAAGTAGCCTTAGAATTGCTTCATTTAGCTATGCAACCAGATTCTCAAATAATTAATGATTTGACTTTAATGCCTTCCTCTGGAGTCCTTTGAAATGAGTGATTTCTTATGGTAAATGCGAACTTAGTATGTTAGGGTCATAGCTCTCTGATTAAAGGTTATTTAGTTTCAGTTCTTTTAACCTAGAATTTATGACTTCTACAGCACCTAATGAGAATATTAAAGATGATCTACAAGAAAAGATCTCCTGCAAATTAGTATCAGAAATAATTCGTGAGCGTATTAAGTCTGAAGGGGCTAGGTTTCATGCAAATGATAATATTGCCGATTACATTTTACCAGGTGAATTAGCTACTCTTGAAAAGGAAGTTGCTACTCGAGTAAGAGATTTACTAAAGACTCTATTGATTGATATTGATAATGATCATAATACTCAAGAGACCGCAGAAAGAGTATCAAGAATGTATATAAATGAAGTTTTCAAAGGTAGGTTTTACGAACAACCAAAAGTTACCAGTTTCCCAAATGATAAGAACTTAGATGAAATATATACTGTTGGACCTATTTCTGTACGATCTGCTTGCTCGCATCATTTAGTGCCAATTTTAGGTGATTGTTGGATTGGAATTAAACCAGGTGAAAAAGTGATTGGTCTTTCAAAGTTTGCAAGAGTTGCTGATTGGGTTTTTTCTCGGCCTCATATACAAGAGGAAGCAGTGATGATCCTTGCTGATGAAATAGAACGTCTATGTGAACCTAAAGGTTTGGGGATTATTGTAAAGGCTCAACATTACTGTATGAAATGGCGAGGGGTTAAAGAACCTGACACTAGCATGATTAACTCAGTAGTTAGAGGTGATTTTCGTCATGATTCAAGCTTAAAGCAGGAATTCTTTGAACTTGTTAGACAACAATCAAGTGCTTCAAAGAATTATTAGGATTGCAATTCCTTCACGAGGTTTTCATTGCTTATATCTATTGGAAAGATATAGTTGATTGAATTTAGGGAAGAAAATATTTTTTATATTTTGATAGCTAATATTTAATTTCAGTAAGTTCCTACTGCCCTTAAGTATTTACCTTGGGCTTTTTAATTTGTTCAAAAGAGCTTTTACTTTTTTAATATCTTTAATGCCAGGCTCAATTTCTAACTTGCTAGAAGCATCTACTCCTGAGGGTTGAGCTTTTGAAAGAATCTCATCAATAGAAGAATCAGAAATTCCTCCAGCTAACCACCAGGGAATTTTGTAATTGAGGTTTTCAAGCCATTTTATCGGTAGTCTCTTGCCGGTACCGCCTAGAATGTTTCCACTCCAAGCATCAAGAAGTATTGCATCGACAGAGTTTTGGTAGGTTTCTGCTAAAAGCAAGTCAGCCTTCTGGCGAATTTGTAATGCCTTCCACCATTGAATATCAGGGTATGATTTTTTCAACTCTTCGCAAAGCTTGTTTGATTCAGCCCCATGGAGTTGCACAACTGATGGTGAGCCTTCCCCCTCTATCCCTTGTCTAATCTCTTTAATGTCTAAGTTGGCGACAACCCAGACCCTCTTGATTGAGGGCGCATTTTTAATTAATTCATTGAATAACTTGCGCCTTTTTTTCTCGCATAGGAACCTAGGAGATCTTTCTACCCCTATTACACCAATTGCATCTACTCCTAAGGAAGCAATTTCTAGAGCTTGTTCAATTTGTGTGATTCCACAGATCTTTACAGCTGGTGATGTTTGAGTTCTCATGATCAAACTCAATTAACTATTACCTTTATAGGATTGAAACAGCTTCTTATCATTTTTTACTTTTTTGGAGAAGGAACTTGGACGGCATTGAGTTGATCAAACTAAGGGGCATCTCAATAAAGGTTCATCCTAGTTGGATGCTTATGCTTATAATTTTCACCCGAATAGCACAAGTCCAGTTTTCGAGAACATTTGCGGATCAATTCCCAACCTGGCAAGGTTGGTGCCTTGGTCTTTTAACATCGATATTTTTATTATTATCTGTGGTTTTGCGTGAGATTGCCCATTCTTTTGCTGCTTTGAATGAAGGAGTGAAAGTCTATGGCATTACTATTTTTTCTTTTAGTGGAATTAAAAACATAGGAGCCCCAAGTTCAACGGCTATGAGTCAACTAAGAGTTGCTATAGCTGGTCCAATTGCAAACATCTCTATATCGATATTTTGTTTCTCTTTGTCAGCAAACAGCACTCCAATACTACAAAATTTCCTTGCGCAAATAGGTGTTATAAATTTACTTTTGGCAATCTTTAACTTATTACCAGCGTTACCTTTAGATGGTGGAGTGATTCTTAAATCACTGGCTTGGTATTTTACTGGAAGTGAAAGAAAAGGTCATCGAGTAGCAATTGCTTCTGGACGTTTTTTCTCTTTGGGTGTAATTGTTTTAGGTGTATTGACTTTAACTCTTCCAGGAGCAGCTTTTTTAGCCCTTTGTCTAATAAGCTTTGGTTGGTTTGGCCTTAATTCAACCAGGTCTCAAGATCAACTAACAATTGTTCAGCAAACCTTATCTAATACTTCTGTTAAAGAAATCTCAAAAAGACGTTTTCGTGTTCTTGAACAAGATCAACCATTAAAACGGTTAAGTGACTTAGGTTTGATTTCTTCTAATGAGAATTGTTCAAAAGAATGGGTCCTTTTATGTAGTTCTGGAAGATGGATTGGCTATATTACCCCCGAATTTTTAAAAGATGTACCATTTGAGCACTGGAATCAGTATCTCTTGGCTGATTACAAAAAACCTCTATCTGATTTACCTTCAATTAGTGAGAAAAGTCCCCTTTGGGCAGCAGTTTTAGCCTTAGAGAAACAAAAAGATCAAAAACTATTGGTCTTTAGTCTTGCAGGTTTACCATCTGGAACTATAGATAAAGTCGATCTCTCAGAAATTGTTTTAAAAAAACTTGGACTTAAACTTCCAAAAACTATTTTGGATGAAGCTAGAAAAAATAATATTTATCCCTTGGGCATTTCTTTAGTTAAGCTTGTTGAACGGATGATTAATAATAGCTTGATTCAGAAATCTGAATTAGACAAATGGTCTGTAGAAATAACCAGTGAGAGCAAAGGGCCTGAATCATGATTGCTAGCAATGAATTCTATATATACGGTTGAGTTATAGGTCTTATTGGCTCTTCAAAGACTTAGTACCTGAATACAAAAATTAATTAGTCATTTTTCTGTATCAGATAACTTTATAAAGTAGCTTTTTGAATTTCGGAAAATATTGTCCAATTCATTTTCCCCTAATTCATTTTGGATCCAATTAAATCTTGACCAATAGGAAACACAGAATTTAGTTAAATAATCAATAAGACCACTCCTTGGAACATTATTGGGGGCAGCTTGTGGTGGAGGTGTATTAAACACTTCTCTCCAAAGGTCAATTGGAGGATCTAAAAGGATTTCGCCATGCTGAAGCAAATTCCCACCTTGCCAGTATTGAGCACTCCCAATTCTTTTGTTGCCTTGAGTATCGATCAAATCCGCAATGCTTGAGCTTGAAAAGCAATTGCCAGTGGGAGCAACAGTTTTTTCTGTTCCAAATCTCAAAGGACAATTAAGTGCAGCGAAACTTTCAATTAACCATTGACTTGCTTCCATATAAGCTTGGCGTTTTTTTCTTGGAGGTGATTGCCAGGCTAAAGAATAAGTTAATCCCCCTGCGTGAAGGACTGCGCTCCCACCACTAGGTCTGCGAACGATACTCAGTTTTTTTTCTTTAGCTAAGTCGATCCATTTCTGAGGTAATTCTTTTTGATGATGTCCAATCGAAAGCCATATTCCCTTCCACTTGTAGAAACGTAATGACATTGAAATGTCATTACGTTTTCTAAGGTTTTCAAGCATCATTGCATCACAAGCCATCTGAGTAGGGCCACTGAGATGAGATGAATTTATAATTTGAGCAGTTTGCACTAGGTCTTGAGACATGTTTCTACTTTATGTTCATTGAGAATGCCTTTTGGACTTGACTTGAAAAGCTTGGTTTTATGTTGGGATTTATATGAAAGTGCATTAATCCATGACAGGGTCTTGCAAATATCCCCATTTTTGATGATTTAAGTTGAGAATATATAAAGTTATTATGCTTTTCATGGAGACTTCAACCACTATTGATCTTGCTGGCCTTTGTTTAGTGGTGGTTATGCATGCAGGAATTTTAGCTTTGAGATTAGGTATTAGTCTAAGCAGAGCCTAAAGAAAATACTTTATTGGCATTTTGCTTTCTTTTACGGTAAAAGCAGTTTAAGAGTATCTTTTACCATTTGTGCTACCACAGGTACTAATTAACGAAGAAGTAAATCCATCTGCAATGGGGAGAAAGTCGCTTAGGGAGCTTTCCCAGAAGGGTAATGCTTCTGTTGATGCTGCTACTAGGGCTTCGGAGTTTCAACTGCAAGAAGAACAAAGAGAATTAACTTATGCTCTAATATCACTTTTTATAAAGTCAGGATTATTTGTTATAGCAATAGCAAGTTTCTTAAATTTAGGAATTGCTTCACATCAAAGAATCAATCGCAATAACGAAATTACATCCGTTCTAAAGTTAGAAACGGAAAAACTAACAAGATTACATCTAAGGTTTGATAGCTTGTTCTCGATAGGAGGAAAAGGCAGGTTAATGGAAGAGCAAGATCAGTGGATAGCCCCTAAAAGTAGGAGAATTATTTGGCGTTAGGAATTCTGTTCCAATATCTTTTATCTTGCAGGTATTAGAATGTGAACTAATGAGATGTTAACGAATCAGATATGTCTTCATTTCAATCTGCGCCAGGCACTGTCCTTATAACTGGAACGACATCCGGTGTTGGTTTGTATGCAGTAAAAGCTTTGATTGATCTTGGCTGGAAAGTTATTACAGCAAATAGATCGCCTCTAAAAGCTGAAGAAGCAGCAGTGAAATTAGGCCTGCCATTTGGTTCCCCCAATCAACTAGAACATATTTATATAGACCTTTCTGATTTAAACAGTGTTCGTCAGGGAGTTAGGAACCTTTTAGATACTTTGGAAGGACCTTTGGATGCATTGGTTTGCAATGCAGCAGTTTATAAGCCGAGACTGTCAAAGCCCGAGAGATCACCTCAGGGTTATGAATTATCTATGGCAACAAATCATTTTGGTCATTTTCTGTTGATTCAACTTTTATTGGAAAGCCTAAGTAATTCCAAACGACCTGTTTGGCAAGGAAGATCATGGGGAGTTGAATCCTCAAGATTAGTGATGCTTGGAACAGTAACTGCTAATTACAAAGAACTTGGGGGGAAGATTCCTATACCTGCTCCAGCTGATTTAGGTGATTTGTCAGGGTTTATGCAAGGTTTTACTGATCCAATTTCAATGGCAAGTGGAAAACGCTTTAAGCCTGGAAAAGCCTATAAAGACAGCAAGCTTTGCAATATGATTACTATTCAAGAACTTCATAGAAGATTTAAAGATTCGTCGGTTGTTTTTAGCTCTCTTTATCCTGGCTGTGTTGCAAATACAAAGCTTTTTCGAAATACGCCAAAGCTTTTTCAATGGCTTTTCCCTTTATTCCAAAGGTTTATAACAGGCGGTTTCGTAAGTCAATCTTTAGCTGGAAAGAGAGTTGCACAGGTTGTATCCAACCCTGAATTCGGAACATCTGGAGTGCACTGGAGCTGGGGAAATAGACAAAAGAAAGATGGAGAGCCGTTCTCTCAGAAATTATCTGAACGTATTACTGATCCTGTAACTGCTAAAAATGTTTGGGACTTTTCTCTGAGACTTGTTAAAGCTAATTAGCTAACTCAAATAAGATTCAAATTTAATCAAAACCTAACAAGTCGAATATCTCCCTATCTTTTAGAGGCTCTGCTTCCAAAGGTTCAACATTGTTAATCATTTTTTCTGCAAGTGATAGGTATTCGTTCTGAACTTCTTTTACTCCTTCTTCTTCAGGATCCATTTCAAAAATTGTACACTTTTTAAGTCTTGAGCGACGAATTGCATCGACATTTTTAAAATGAGCCATCGTCTTTAATCCTGTCTTTTCATTAAATTTCTCTATTTGATCTAATTCAGCTGAACGATTTGCAATTACTCCACCAAGACGTACTTTGTAGTTTTTGGCTTTAGCATTTATTGCTGCAACGATACGGTTCATAGCAAAAATCGAATCAAAATCATTCGCTGTAACTATCAAACAATAATTGGCATGTTGCAAAGGTGCTGCAAAACCACCGCATACAACATCTCCTAGAACATCGAAAATAACTACATCTGTGTCTTCAAGAAGATGGTGCTCTTTTAATAGTTTTACAGTCTGTCCGGTTACATACCCCCCACAACCTGTGCCTGCTGGTGGGCCACCACTTTCAACACACTGAACGCCATTAAAGCCCTCAAACATAAAGTCTGTTGGACGAAGCTCTTCGCTATGAAAATCAACTTCTTCTAGAATGTCGATAACTGTAGGCACCATCTTATGAGTGAGCGTAAAGGTACTGTCGTGCTTTGGATCACAACCAATTTGCAACACCTTTTTGCCTAATTTTGAAAATGCAGCAGATAGATTAGATGAAGTGGTTGATTTACCAATGCCACCTTTGCCATATACAGCAATAACAAGCGCCCCTTCTTCTATATTTACTTTGGGGTCTAGCTTGACTTGAACGCTGCCTTCACCGTCTTGACGATTAGTTAAAGTTGCAGTCATTAATTCCTCGAACTAATTCAAACAGTTGTTTATACATTTAAGCAGGAATATCATTAGTTAGTAAATGTTTAGTTAATTAGATACAACTAGTCTTTAAAAGAGTTTTGATACCTAGACATTTCAAAAGCCAAAAGAAAAGAATAGGAGTAAATACTCATAACTAAAGAGCTATCTTTTGGCATAATTTACTTTGAAAAATGAGCCTTTGCGTCTAGCAAGGTTTCTCCATCAATTTCATTACAACCAACTTGAAGGGCATATTTTTCAGTATTTCTTCGTACTTTCCCTCTAACAAAGAAAGGTATTTTAGATAACTCTAGTTCTCCTTCTGAAGTCCAAATAAGACCTTCCTTAGAAGCTTTCTGATTGATTGCATCTTTTCTTGATACTTCTTCTGATTGATTTGAATGTCCTCCCAGGTGCCCTAAGTGGCTTTGATGTCCATCTTTGAATTCAAAATCATGACGGAACATTCCTATTAAGTGCTCTTCTAAGCCCATCATTAGAGGGTGTACCCAATCGTCAAAAATTACATTTGCACCTTCCCATCCCATCTGAGGGCTATATCTCGCAGGAACGTCCTGAACGTGCATAGGTGTGCTTATTACTGCGCATGGGATGCCTAGTCTTTTAGCGCTATGCCTTTCCATTTGAGTTCCAAGAACTAGTTCTGGAGCTGACTCTTTCATGGCTTCTTCAACTTCTAAATAGTCGTTTGTAATTAAAGCTTCCAACCCCAGTTCTTTTGCCGCAGATCTAACTTTTCGAGCCATTTCTCGACTATATGTTCCCATTCCGACTACTTCAAAACCGAGCTCTTCATTTGCAATTCTTGCGGCAGCTATAACATGGGTTCCATCCCCAAATATGAAAACCCTTTTTCCTGTTAGGTAGTTGGAATCAACTGATTTTGAATACCATGGCATCTTTGATTGTTCAGCTTTGTTGATTAAGCTTGACACCTCAAGACCTAGCAAGGAGAAAAGTTCTTCAAGAAAGTCTTTCGTTGCGTTAACTCCTATTGGGACAGTTGTTGTGAATGGGGTTTTGAAATTACGTTCAAGCCAGATGCATGTTGTTTCTGCAATTTCGGGATAAAGGCAAACATTTGCATCTGCTTTTGGTAGTCTAATTAAATCGCTAGGGGCTGCTCCTAATGGAGCAATTACATTGATATCAATTCCATTTTCACCAAGGATCTTTTGTATTTCTAATACGTCATCTCTACACCTAAACCCTAGCAAAGATGGACCTAGTAAATTCACTCTTGGTCGTCTCCCTTCTTCTTTCCAGGAAATTTTGGGTTGGATTGAATGTTCTTCTGCAATGTCTTTCAAAAGACCTCTAACTAATTGGTAAAAAGTTTCAGCTGCGCCCCAGTTTTCTTTCTTGCTATAGGCCGGAAGTTCTAGATTAATTATAGGAAGGTTTAACCCCATTCCTTTTGCTAGAGATCCTGGTTGGTCTTGAATTAATTCAGCTGTACAACTTTCACCAACAAGCAAAGCCTCAGGCTTAAAGCGTTCGACTGCTTCAGAAATATGCCCCTTGACCAATTCTGCTGTATCGCCGCCTAGGTCTCTGGCTTGAAAAGTTGTATAGGTAACAGGAGGCCTAGAACCTCTCCTCTCAATCATTGTGAAAAGAAGATCTGCATATGTATCTCCTTGAGGAGCATGCAAAACATAATGAAGTCCTTTCATTGATGTTGCTATCCTCATTGCACCTATATGAGGGGGACCTTCATATGTCCAAAGTGTTAGTTCCATAGGTTTAAGCAGTTTCTAGTTTTTTGTGTGAGAGCAGGTTTTGGCGATGTAATGGTCTGGCGAAGAGTTCAGCAAGGTCTGACGCTTGGTCAATTCCATGAATTGGGCTAAAAACCATTTCAATAGACCATTTGGTTGAAATCCCTTCTGCTTCAAGGGGGTTAGCAAGTCCCATCCCACATACAACTAGATCGGGATTACTTTCCCGAACGCGATCTAGCTGCTTTTCTACATGTTGTCCTTCAATAATCTTAGTGTTTTCAGGGAGAAGCTCTAGTTCAGGTCTCATCATCTCTCTATTAAGATAAGGAACCCCAATCTCTACAAGTTTCATTCCACATTCATTGCTTAGAAACCTTGCAAGAGGAATTTCGAGTTGTGATTCTGGTAAAAGAAATAGTTTCTTCCCTGATAATTGCTCGACATATGGTTTCAAGGCCTTTTGGGCTCTCAATATAAGAGGTTCCAATGTCGAAAAGACTAGACCCTCATTAATATTGAAAGCATTAGCAGCAGCTTCTATCCAGAGTTTGCTACCTTCAACTCCCAGAGGAAAAGGAGCTTGAAGTATTTCACAGCCTCGGTCCTTAAGTTCTCTGGCAGTATCTGTTAAATAAGGTTGGGCTAACAACACTTTGGTCCCTGGACCAATAGAAGGAAGTTCTGTTGACTGCCTAGGAGGAAAACTATCAATTTTTTTTATCCCTAATCTATTGAAGATTGTTTTCAATCGATCTTCAACAGGATTAGCTAATGTTCCTGCTAGAAGTAACTTCTCTTCTTTACTTGATGGCATTAATGGAACTAATGCTTTTAATGCTCCATCTTCTCCTTGGGTGAATGTTGTTTCAATACCACTTCCTGAGTAATTTAAGATGGTTACTTGTCCATTGAATTGAGCGCTTAGTCTTTCTGCTGCTCTTGCAAGGTCGATTTTTATAACTTCGCTTGGGCAAGAACCAACTAGGAAAAGAGTACGAATCTCGGGACGTCTTTTTAAAAGGTTTTTTACTACTCTGTCCAGTTCTTCGTGGGCATCGGCTAGCCCCGCTAGATCTCTTTCTTCAAGAATTGCTGTTCCAAATCTTGGTTCAGCGAAAATCATTACGCCTGCAGCACTCTGAATAAGATGAGCACAGGTTCTTGAACCAACTACAAGGAAGAAGGCATCAGGCATGCGGCGATGAAGCCAAACAATAGAAGTAAGACCACAAAATACTTCTCTAGGACCTGTTTCCTTTAGCAG
This sequence comes from Prochlorococcus sp. AG-412-P08, assembly GCA_003214695.1. Taxonomy (GTDB): domain Bacteria; phylum Cyanobacteriota; class Cyanobacteriia; order PCC-6307; family Cyanobiaceae; genus Prochlorococcus_E. Next base: position 32,907 of record QCLI01000001.1, on the reverse strand, counting down.
CGTTGTGCCGCTCATATTTTTTAGATTTTATTTACATATATAAATTCTATCTACTAATGAAAAAATGTAATTAAGATCAATAAAATTTCTGGGATTCAATATATATCTTGTTGCTTTTTATTTATTACCGTTGATTTCAGCCCTTGGATTAATTTCTCCAGTATGAAGAATCTTCTGCATCCGCTTTAGCAAGTTTCCACACATTTCTACTTATTCTTCTTGCTATTAATCCCCCCCGCTTTGTCTTTGAAGAGCCAGGACGCGCTCCCAGTAGATATGCTACTTCGCTTGTACTTAGTGGTGCGCCAGATTCTATTGCTAAGGCGATTAGTTCGAGGCGTTGCCGAAGTGTATGGATATCAAATCTCTCTTCACTATCTTCAACTAATCTTAACTTGGATGTTCCCTCGCGAGATATTTTTTGCATCATTCCGAGACCTACTAGACCAAGAGCTTGTTCAGGGTTCAAGTCGCTTGGTATAGCATCAGAGTTGATTATTTTCTTTTGGGGAGAAGCCATCTTTGTTGACTATATTTCTTTGAAGATATCGGTTTGAATTTAAGCTTGCAAGACTTTTAATTAGCTAAAAAGACGATCTTTCAGGTAGTATCTCCGGGATGAATGCTCTTACTAACTATAAGAATGGTGAGCGACGACTTTCTGGAGGGTCGCTTGTAACAGGTTCTGAGGTGGGTCCTCAGGCAGGTGCAAGCTGCGTTATTACTACTGATTCAGAGAAATCACTTGTATCCCGTCAGGCCAGTCATGTCCAACAAATTGAGTTAAGAAGTTACGTTTTTTTAGATTCTTTGCAGCCTCAGTTAGCTGCATATATGGGCACAGTGAGTCAAGGCTTTCTTCCTATCCCTGGAGATGCTTGTCTGTGGATGGAAGTTTCTCCAGGTATGGCTGTGCATAGAGTGACTGATATTGCCCTTAAAGCTAGTAATGTTCGTCTCGGACAAATGGTTGTAGAAAGAGCTTTTGGCTCTTTAGCACTATATCACCGTGATCAAAGTACAGTCCTTCATTCAGGCGATGTTGTGCTGGATGCTATCGGAAGTAGTGTAAGTAGACGTACTAAACCCCAAGTTAGTTGGACTGAAGTTATTAGAGCAATTACGCCAGATCATGCTGTTTTAATTAATCGTCAGAATCGGAGAGGATCGATGATCCAATCTGGTATGAGCATGTTTATTCTTGAAACCGAGCCGGCAGGATATGTCTTGATGGCAGCTAATGAAGCTGAGAAGGCTTCTAACATTACAGTCGTTGACGTAAAGGGAGTTGGTGCTTTTGGCCGATTAACTCTTGCTGGTCGCGAAGGAGATGTTGAAGAGGCAGCAGCAGCAGCAATGAGATCAATCGATCAAATAAATCGTCAATAGAAAATTTTTGTTTTTTTAATTGAGGCCTAATTCTTTTAGAAGATATGGGGCCAATTCTTTTGCCGCTTTCCCTCTACTTCCTATCTTTGATAATTGCTCTTGCGTGAGTTCTCCATAAGTACAATTTGCTTCTCTTACCCAGAAAAGTGACTCAAACTCTCCTTCAGGATATGCAGGCTTTCTTAAAACTTCCCCCCAACAAGTGCCTTCTGCTTCGTAAATGTGGTTGCCATTAGGATCGAATAAAACCATTGCACTACGGAATCTAGCGCTACGGTAAGGATTGTCAGCTAGTTGGGTAAGCAGTTTCTTAATCTTTTGCTCGTTATTTTCAGCATATCTAGCTGAGTAAATGCCTGGAGCCCCGTTAAGTGCATCAACTTCCAGGCCCGAATCATCTGCGATTGTCCATGTATGGGTTAATTCTGATACTGCCTCGGCTTTAAGAATGGCGTTCTCTATATAAGTTGAGCCAGTTTCTTCAACTGAAAAATTGTCGGGTTGACGCTGAACTTGAATAGGCAGAGGACCCAGCATTGCTTCAATCTCAGCAACTTTTCTAAGATTTCCACTAGCAATAGTTAGTAGTGGTCTGTTCAAAATAAGTAAGCTCGTGCAAGCTCTAATAATGTTGGGATATAGATTAGCTGATCAATAAATGAAAGACAGGATTGGGTTGAACATTCCATGCCTTGCTAATAACCAGGGCACCTGTCTTTGGTAGAAGTTAATCAAAAAAATTGACAAAACAATTAATTGTTTGCCTCCCCTGACAGCTAAGCCCAAAGGCTATTTTATTAGTCACAGCAGTAGTGATAAGCTTGGCTTATCAATGAGAGTAGCGACGTTGATAGCCTTTTTAGTGAAAAACCCTTGACTTAGCTCTGCATTACAAGGCATTGTCTGGCATGAACATTCCAATCCTTTATTTTTCGTAAGGCATATGGCTACCGAAACTATGGGCATCGCACTCGGCATGATCGAGACACGCGGCCTTGTACCAGCTATTGAAGCTGCTGACGCAATGACTAAGGCTGCTGAAGTACGCCTAATAGGTCGTGAATTTGTTGGTGGTGGTTACGTAACAGTTTTAGTTCGTGGTGAGACAGGTGCAGTTAATGCTGCTGTACGTGCTGGGGCTGACGCTTGTGAGCGTGTAGGTGACGGACTTGTTGCAGCTCACATCATTGCTCGCCCTCATAGAGAAGTTGAGCCTGCTTTGGGTAATGGCAACTTTCTTGGTCAAAAGGACTGAAGTCTGAAGCGCTTTGTCTAGCAGAAAGCGTGATTTCATTTCCCTAAATCGATCTAAAGGAGTTATCCCATGAGTAAGAAGTATGACGCTGGGGTTAAGGAGTACAGAGACACCTACTGGACTCCAGAATATGTACCCCTAGACACAGACCTTTTGGCTTGCTTTAAATGCACAGGCCAAGAAGGAGTCCCAAGAGAAGAAGTTGCAGCTGCTGTAGCTGCAGAATCATCTACAGGTACTTGGTCAACTGTTTGGTCTGAATTGTTAACTGACCTTGAGTTTTACAAGGGACGTTGCTACCGAATAGAAGATGTTCCTGGAGATAAGGAATCTTTTTATGCATTTATTGCTTACCCTCTAGACCTTTTTGAAGAAGGTTCTATTACTAACGTTCTGACTTCTTTAGTCGGTAATGTTTTTGGTTTCAAAGCTTTACGCCATTTGCGTTTAGAAGATATCCGCTTCCCCATGGCTTTTATTAAGACATGTGGCGGACCTCCTAACGGAATTGTTGTAGAGCGTGATCGCTTGAATAAGTATGGCCGTCCTCTTCTTGGTTGTACCATTAAACCAAAGCTTGGTTTATCTGGTAAAAACTATGGACGAGTTGTCTATGAATGCTTACGTGGCGGATTAGACCTTACAAAGGATGATGAGAACATAAACTCACAACCCTTCCAGCGTTGGAGAGAGCGCTTTGAGTTTGTTGCTGAAGCGGTAAAGCTTGCTCAGCAAGAGACTGGCGAAGTTAAGGGGCACTATCTAAATTGCACAGCTACTACTCCTGAAGAGATGTATGAGCGTGCAGAGTTCGCCAAAGAACTTGATATGCCTATCATCATGCACGATTACATAACTGGTGGCTTTACTGCTAACACAGGATTGGCTAACTGGTGCCGTAAGAATGGCATGTTGCTTCATATCCATAGAGCAATGCATGCGGTTATTGACCGTCATCCTAAACACGGTATTCATTTCCGTGTTCTAGCTAAGTGCTTACGTCTTTCAGGTGGTGATCAACTTCATACCGGAACAGTTGTAGGTAAGTTAGAAGGTGATCGTCAAACGACCCTTGGATATATAGACAATCTTCGCGAATCTTTCGTTCCAGAAGACCGCACACGTGGTAATTTCTTTGATCAGGACTGGGGCTCTATGCCTGGTGTGTTCGCTGTAGCTTCAGGCGGTATTCATGTGTGGCATATGCCAGCATTGCTAGCAATCTTCGGTGACGATTCTTGCTTGCAGTTCGGTGGTGGTACTCATGGGCATCCTTGGGGGTCTGCCGCTGGTGCAGCTGCTAACCGCGTAGCTCTAGAAGCATGTGTGAAAGCACGTAATGCGGGAAGAGAGATTGAAAAAGAAAGTCGCGACATCCTCATGGAAGCGGCTAAGCAAAGCCCAGAGTTAGCTATTGCTCTAGAAACTTGGAAAGAGATCAAGTTTGAGTTTGATACTGTAGACAAACTTGACGTTCAGTAACAGCAAATAGAAGGAGACAATTTAGTCTCCTTCATCTTTTTTCCTTAAAAACTCTTTGCCGATAAAATTCGGCGTTTATTCATTCACTCACAGGTTCACCATGCCTTTCCAGAGTACAGTTGGTGACTATCAAACAGTTGCCACCCTGGAGACTTTCGGCTTCTTGCCTCCGATGTCCCAGGAAGAAATTTACGATCAAATTGCTTACATCATTGCTCAGGGCTGGAGCCCTGTCATAGAGCATGTTCATCCAACTGGTTCCATGCAGTCCTATTGGTCTTATTGGAAACTACCTTTCTTCGGAGAGAAGGATCTAAACGTGGTTGTTAATGAGCTTGAAGCGTGCCATCGTGCATATCCTGATCACCATGTTCGAATGGTTGGTTATGACGCTTATACCCAAAGTCAAGGTACGGCTTTTGTGGTTTTTCAAGGTCGCTGATTTTTCAGTTATCAATTTTCAAATAGCCTCGATTCTTCGAGGCTATCTCTTTACTAAAAAAGAGGAGACCTAATCTTCTCTAATTACAAAGTTTTCAAAGGGCGGACATGGCATCACAATCTAGTAGAGAACTTGCACTTGAGCGCCGTAAGGCTCTTAGTACTGGAGGTAAAAAGGCCTCTGGACTAAGCTCATCAAGTCCTAATCGCGTTAGATCTGCATCAGATGTAGGCGTTACAAGGACTGATAAAAACTTTGTTAAGACAAGTGAAAATCAGATAAGTGCAGCCCCAAAAGTGCATTCACAAACATCTATTTCTGTGCCATTAACTAACAGTCATTCCAAAATAAGGAATCCTAGGCCAATAAGTAATCCTAGTAGAGAATTAGTGCTTGCTCGACGTGAAGCTCTCTCTCAGCGTGGTAAGACAGCAGATAAAAGTCAAGACCGAACAAGAGTAGATGTTGCAAAAAATGCTTCAAAAGAATCTTCGAAAGTAGTTTCGGTTAATACTCAAGTTGAAGCTTGCTGTGAACCTTGTGCAGAAGAAAAAGCACGTCAGTCAGCATCTGAAAACTCTAGTAAATTAGCTCTTAATATTTCTAAATCTACTACTCGTCGCAATACTACTCCTAAACGAAGAGCAATAGAAAATCCGAGTAGGTCCCTTGTCCTAGCAAGAAGAGAAGCATTGTCTAAACACGGTAAATCTGCTTCTGTTCAACCAACAACTCCTGCAGCAGTAGCTCGTCAAGGTAATCCTGATTTATCCAGTCGTGAAATATCTCAGCGTGTTAGGGAACTTAGAAGTAAAAGTGGCGCTACAGGTAAACAACGTTCTTGTGGAACGAGACCATGTGGTCCAAATAAGAATGGATCAAAGGAGTCGGCATTAGCTGCTGATGCCCATTGGAAAGTCGGAGTTAGTGAAACTTCTTCTGGACAGATTGTTACTGGTACTCAAGCTAATAGATCTATTAAAACCACTGGTAATGAAGCAAGTACTTGTCGTTCCGTTACTGGTACACAATATCTAGGTGCAGATACAATTAATACTTTCTGTCAGACCCCACCCTCTTCACCACCTCAACCACCGAAAGTTGCAGTAACAAATACTTCACATGGTAATCAGGTTACCGGGAATGAAGTTGGTCGCTCAGAGAAAGTAACTGGAGATGAGCCTGGGACTTGTAAGAATTTGACAGGTACAGAATACATCTCGGCTAATCAAACAACTTCTTATTGCGGAGGAGTCAATCCTTCACCACTAAAAGTTGGCCAAAGTCTTACGCAAGAGGGGCGAAAGATAAGTGGTGTTATGGTTGGTCGCTCAGGCAGTGTCACTGGAGATGAAGCTGGTTCTAATAAGAATCTTACTGGTGATCAATATCTTGGAGCTGATCCTTTGCCAGATGGAAGACCAGCAAGAAAAGTAGGTGTTTTTAATACACTCAATGGCACAGCTGTAACAGGTACGGGAGTAGGCAGAGCTTCTAGCGTTACTGGAGATGAAGCTGGTAGCTGCAAGAATGTCACAGGAGATGAATATGTAGGTTCTCAACAATATGACTCCTTTTGTGGGGGTACCCCTTCGCCAGAAGCTCATAAGGTTGGATTAAGTTTGACTAATAAAGCTCAGTCAGTGAGTGGAACAATGACAGGTAGATCCTCTTTGGTTACTGGAGATGAGCCTGGGACTTGCAAGTCAGTTACTGGAACTCCTTATACAGGATTGGAAGAAGCTGCTCAACTTTGTGAAAGTCGTGCACTTGATGAAATCCAACATAGAACGCCTAGAAGAATTGGCACCCCTGCTGCTCCTATGACAGGACTTCAGCCAGGCGTTGGTGGTGTGATGACTGGAGCAGATAAAGGTGCTTGTGAGACTCTTACTGGAACTCCATATGTTGGAGCAGATCAACTTGTTCAAGCTTGTGGAGCAAATGCTCCTGCTGGAAGTAGGGATTATCAAGACTCTGGATCATCAAGTTTTGGTAATAGATTTACAGTTACATCTCCGGCAAAATCTGCTCAATCGGATCGTGATGCTGTTTCAGGTGTAACAGGTACTAGTTATGAAAAATCTACCAATATAACTGGTCCTTTTGATATGGCTCCTAATAAGGTTACTGGTACGGAGCAATTTAGGTTTGGCAATAAAAAACCTTTAATAGCAACTTCTCATGAGCAAATTAAAGGTGATTCACCTCAATCTAATGAATCATTAGCACGTCCAATATCAAGAATCACTGGTGAAGGTCAGTCTGCTGGTTTAAACATAACCGGAGACGATTGGGCAAGAGGTGAAAGCGTTACAGGTACTGAGGGTGTATCCGCAAGAAGACGTAACCCTTCTAGACCTGGAGGTCAAAGTGCAATGCCTGCATTCGATAAGAAAAGAAATGAAGAACTTGCCAAACCAGATCTTTTGATAACTGGTTCAAGTGGAAATACCGGAGAAGGCCAATTGGTTACTTTCTCGGGTGGAGCAAGAGGTTAATTGAGTAATGGCCTATAGACGTTTGGCCAAAAATAGAAAGAGTTTTTTAGGACCGACTGCACCTAGAAAATATTTTCCCTCTGCCACCGAAAATAAAATTGAGAAAAAGCCTCTTGATAGGCCAATAGGATTAAGTGCTAAAAGCTCTCATCCTCTAACTGATTTGGTTGAAAATAAAAAACTTCAGTGTTATGAATCTCAGACCAAGGAAAGTTTTGACCGTATTGTCCCTTTACTTAAGAGAATCTCTGCTCTTCAGCATGAGGAGGATTTTGTTGAGAAGTCTCAACTACTTGCAAAAGCGGAATTAGGAATAGAACTTCCTATTCATATTCTTGAAAAAGCTTGGGTGCAACCTTTAGATATGCGAGCTTTGTTTGCGGCATGTGTTTTTAAAGCGCATGAACATTCAAGTGAAAAGTTTTTCCATACAGACCCTTTAAATGCTTCGTCTGATAGTCAGTCTGCAAAAGCATTTCAATCATTTCTTTACGAATGTGGCTTTCACTTATTAGATGTGACTCCTTGTGCGGATGGTCGTTTGGCTCATTCTATTGCCTATGCATTAAGAATTCCATTTAGTTCAGTTCGAAGAAGATCTCATGCCGGCGCAATGTTTGATGTTGAGAATACTGTTAATAGATGGATAAAAACAGAGCATAATCGTTATAGAGAAAATTCTCCAAATTCACCTAATGAGCAAACTTGTTATTTAAAAGTAGTTCTTTATCATTTCAGCTCACTGGATCCTTCTCATCAAGGTTGCGCAGCTCATGGTAGTAATGACAAGCTTGCGGCTGCTTCAGGATACCAGCGTTTGCTTGATTTCCAAGAATCTATTGAAAATAGCTTTTGTTGTGGGGCTTCTGTCGATCTTTTGCTTGTTGGCCTTGATACAGATACTGATGCAATTAGAGTGCATATACCAGACTCTAAAAATAATGTAAATCTTGAGCATTGGGTTTGTGCATCTGAGATTTATGAAGAGACAAGGCACCTCTCTTTTGATCAAGCGATGTCTAAAATTTCTGAAAGAATAAATCTAGGTGCTTCTGGTCAAGTTAAAACTGGAATGGCTGAATTTATTCGTAGACTAATAGTGAACAATATCTCTCAAATTGATTATGTCCGTCACTTGCATAATGGCTCATATCCAGACGCAGGACATGCTGAACGCTTTATAGGAGTAGGAATTGGATTTAAAGAAGTTCACTTAAGAAATCTTACTTACTTTGCTCATTTAGATACTGTTGAAGAAGGTGCTCCTGATTTAGATGTAGGAATAAAGATTTTTAAGGGATTAAATGTTGCTAGAGATTTACCGATACCTATTGTTATTAGATTTGATTATTCAGGGAAAGTTCCTGGTGCAAGACAAAGGGCATTGTCGGATTGTAAGAGAGTAAATAGCGCTATATTTTCACGTTATCGAGATTTGGTAGATAAAGGCCTCTTGCATACATGCCTTACTATTCGAGATCGAGATAAAAAAGCCCCTGCAGAAGTTGTAGGGTCTTCACTCGATCCTGTCCTTCAGGAGGAACATTGACATGTTGATTTGCAAGGTGGTTAAACCACTTGTTTCCACAAATCGTATACCTGGTTTTGAGCACAAGCATCTTCAGGTTGTTTTGGATGGCAGCTCTAAAAAAGTTGCGGTAGATGCAGTTGGGTGTAAGCCTGATGATTGGGTCATTTGTGTTGGAAGCTCTGCGGCTAGAGAAGCAGCCGGGAGCAAGTCTTATCCAAGCGATTTGACCATAGTTGGAATTATTGATCATTGGGATCCAGAGGCTTCAGCTGGTGTACCTGGTGGAAAACAATAATGGAAATTATGCAGGTTATGGGCCGTCTAGTTTGTACTCAACGAGTTGATGGCTTAGGTCATATGCATTTACGCATTCTTCGCAATAACAAAGGGAAGGATCTGGTGGCTGTAGATCCTGTTGGTGCTCGAGAAGGTAACTGGGTCTTTACTGCAAGTGGTTCCGCAGCAAGGTTTGCATGCCCAAACCCATCTATTCAAACTGATTTAACTATTGGTGGAATTATTGATTATTGGACTCCAGATGGATAGCCCTGGAGATACGAACAAAACTCTTACTAATTTCATTCTCCTATCACATGACTTCCTCTAACCCTCCACTTCGTCCAAAAGCAAAGGCAAATACACAAAGTGGTGACCCTTCTAAACAAATAGTTGATGTGGTTTCAGAGCCTTCAGCATCTAAAAAAGCTTTGTCTTCCTCAAAAGCTTCTAAAAATACCTCTGGAGTTGGAGGAGGTTCAAAAAAAGGTGTCCCGAATTCTTCTAACTTTTCATCTTCAGACTCAATAAATGGGATTGCTTTAGGAATGATAGAAACACGTGGAATGGTTCCAGCAATCGAAGCAGCTGATGCAATGACAAAAGCAGCGGAGGTTAGCCTAGTAGCAAGAGAATATGTTGGAGGCGGTTATGTATCCGTTTTAGTGCGTGGAGAGACTGGTGCTGTGAATGCTTCTGTACGTGCAGGTGCAGATGCCTGTGAGAGAGTTGGGGACGGGTTAGTCGCTGCCCACATTATTGCAAGACCTCATTCGGAAGTTGAACCTGTCCTCATGGTCAGTGGAGCAAAACGTCGCCTTTGATGGAGAGTTGGTAATATTTGCGATGCATAGTTAACTTTGCATTGCTAAATTTTCTTCCCTAGCAATTTTTAAATATGCATAAATGGAATGAAAGGTCTAGACCTTTAAGACTGGAAAGAAGATTCGAATTCCCAACTTATGAGTTGACTAGGGATTTTTTGGATCGTCTTGGTGAGCTTTCTGAAAAACGTAAGAGATTTCCAGATATCAGTTTTGGGAAAACTTATGTGAATTTAACTTTGCAACCAGAAAGTGAGGAAAAAGATGCCATTTTGTCAGAGGATGAAATGAAGTTTGCTTCAGAGATAGATGGTTTAACAGAGGATTAAGAGGCCTTCTCTTCGATTCAGGGGCCTATTATTTCCCTTCTGAAATGTCTCTTTTGATGAGAGCCATTAAATATGCTGGAGCCTTATACCTTCCTGGCAGGCACCTATTAAGTGTTTCTAGATGGCTCCAACAGACGGTCCGCTCAATTTCCTGGCGAGTTCGCCCTAATTGAAGGAGACGCCTTAGTGCTTTGCAATAGAGGGGATAGCCAGCCTCTAGTTCGCCAATTGTCAGCTTTGCTGCGGACATATTTTGTCGCAGGTCAAGACTTAATCTAGACAATCATGTGACCGGCATGCAAATTAAAAGTCAGATATCCATTGATTTCTGACTTTTTAACCAAGCCAAGCGACACAATCAATCTCTACAAGTCCCCCTTTTGGTAGTGCAGAAACCTCAACGCAGGCTCTGGCAGGACTAACTTTATCTTTGAAAATTTCAGAATAAATTTTGTTTACTTTATTGAAGTCATTTAAATTTGCTAAAAAAATTGTAGTTCGAACAATATTTGAAGCATCAGCTTCTGCAGCCTTTAGGACTGCTAAAAGATTTTTAAGAACTTGATGAGTTTCTTTTTCAACATCCCCATCTCCAACCATCTCTCCAGTAGATGGATTAAGTGCGATCTGCCCAGAGCAATAGAGCCATCCTGCTGCAAGAATCGCCTGGTTGTAAGGGCCAACAGGAGAGGGCGCTTCTCCTGACTCAATTGCTTTTATTGACAAGGAAGTCATAAGGGCAACTATTAAATTACAAATGAATTTATCTCTTATACTTACTTAATTAGTCCAGTTGTCTTTATGTAAACGTAATTTTGCAAATTCCGTGGAGCTTTTAGAAAGAAAAAATAAATTACTTTTTCTTTCTTCTAGAATCGTACTGGGAAGACTTTGCAAGCCTTTTGACCTTTGTTTTATAACTTTCTTTAATCTTGATCTTATATTAGGATCATCCGGATAAATTGTCTTTGCCCATTTCAAGTTGTCTTCTGTATATTCATGAGCACAGTAAATTTTGGTTTCACCCGGTAAAGCCTTTAATCGATTTAATGAATTAAACATTTGATTGGGAGTTCCTTCGAACAGCCGACCACAGCCACCCCCAAATAATGTATCCCCCGAAAAAAGAACAGGGTGCATTCTGCTCATTTTGGAACCTCCTAAATAGTAAGTAACGTGATTTTTTGTATGTCCAGGCACCTCTAAAACTTTTATTTCTTCTTCTAAGAGAACAAAAGAATCATTATCTAATACAGAGATAGTTTGAAATGGGATTCGATCGAGATCGCTTTTAGCAGCAATTACTGAGGAAGATGGCCAGATCTTTAGAAGATCTTCTGTCCCCCCTATATGATCTTGGTGGTGATGGGTTTGTAATACTGAGGTAAGTGTTAGCTCATTTTCTTCCAACCAACTTATAACAGGTTGTGAAATTGCAGGATCCACAACTACAGCTTGATCTCCTTTTACCCAAATCCATATGATGTTGTCTGTTAGTACAGGGATAGGATGAATTATGAAATCTTGTTTTTCTAGTTCCATAGCTTTAAAAGTAGCTCGAATAGTTAAAATAAACGTTGATTAATTGACTCATGATTACTGTTGCCTTAGCAAAAGGGGCTTTACTAAAAGACTCTGTTACAAGATTTGCCAAAGCGGGGTTAGATTTTTCAGCAGTGTTGGAACCTTCTAACCGTCTGTTAATGGTGCCTTCAGTATGTGGACGAGCCAAGGCCCTTTTAGTAAGAAATGGGGATGTACCTGTTTATGTTGCTTATGGGCAGGCTCACTTGGGAATTGTAGGCTTCGATGTCCTTAGCGAGAAGCAAATGCAAGTAGCAAACTTGGTTGACCTTGGTTTTGGGGGTTGCCGTATGTCAGTGGCAGTAAAATCAACAAGTGGCTATAAGAGTGCAGTAGAATTACCTCCTCACTGTCGAGTAGCAAGTAAGTTTACTAATTGTGCAAGACGTTTTTTTGAAGGAATTGATCTTCCAGTTGAATTAGTTCATTTGACAGGCTCAGTGGAACTTGGACCATTAACTGGAATTGCAGAGGCGATTGTGGACCTTGTCGCCACTGGGCGCACACTTCGTGAAAATGGATTGGTTGAGATTGATCAACTTTTCTATTCAACCGCTCGATTAATTGCTCATCCCCTTTCTTTAAGATTAGACAATGGAAAGCTTCAGCAAATTGTTGATACTATTCAATCTCAGTCTGATAGTTCCTGCTTATAAATAAATGGCATTTCAGGATTTCCAACGAGTCAGACGTCTTGGTCGTTACCTTCAGAAGGACAAAAAACGACTATTAATAATTATATTCTTACTCCTTCCGCTTTCTTTTGCTGGCGCGATTCAACCTTTGTTAGTTGGGCAAGCTATTAGCGTTTTAAAAGGTGAAGCTGCTTTTTTATGGCTGAGTGCGCTATCTATGCAATCTGCAATTAGGATTCTGATAACCCTTTTGCTGATTTCTGTACTTGTTCGTCTAGCACTCCAGGGATTCCAGTCATATAACATTCAAACAGTTGGTCAAAGCTTAACTGCTCGAATCAGGAAGGATTTATTCTCTCATGCGATTAATCTCTCATTGAGGTATCACGACTCAATGCCTGTAGGTAAATTGCTTACAAGGCTAACAAGTGATGTGGATGCACTGTCAGAAGTCTTTGGAAGTGGAGCCGTTGGAGTACTCGCAGATATTGTAACTTTAATTGTAATCTCAATTACAATGCTCCTAATTGATTGGCAATTAGGATTGTTACTTTTAACTACACAAGTACCGGTAACTCTTTTTATTCTTTGGTTACAGAAGAGGTATAGAAGATCTAATTATCGAGTCCGAGAAGAGCTCTCTGAACTTAATGCTGATTTTCAGGAAAATCTACAAGGTATTGAGGTTGTTCAAATGTTTAGAAGACAAGGTGCAAATGCCAGGCGTTTTAATCAAACTGGTATTGCCTATAGAAATGCCGTAAATAGCATTATTTTCTATGACAGCAGCATATCTGCTTTTATTGAATGGGTTTCTTTGGCTGTAGTTGCATTAGTAATTGCTTTGGGTGGATGGTTGGTTACAGCTGGTTCTATGGGACTGGGGACTTTGACAGCATTTATTCTTTATTCCCAGAGACTTTTTGAGCCTTTGCGACAGTTGGCAGAAAGATTTACTCAAATCCAAGGTGGCTTGACTGCAGTTGAAAGGATTGGTGAATTATTAGAAGAAGATATAGAGATATTAGATTTCAAGGGAGATAAGGAAAATATAAGCTTAAAAAGTTCAAAAGAATTTTCTCTTGGTGAAGTAGTGTTTGAAAATGTTAGTTTTCACTATAGACCTGATGATCAGATCATCAGTGATCTTAGTTTTAAGATTTCCCCGGGAGAACATATAGCACTTGTCGGACCAACCGGTTCTGGGAAAACAACATTAATAAGATTATTGTGTAGGTTATACGAGCCTCAAGAGGGACGGATACTTATTGATGGAGTTGATATAAAGGACATACCTTTGTCTGATTTAAGAAAACAAATAGGCGTAGTTTTGCAAGATACTTTTTTGTTTAGTGGAAACGTAGCAGATAATCTTAGATTGGATTCGTCTATTACTGATGAGCGATTGGCTCAAATATGTAACGATTTAGGCTTAGGAGCATTATTGAATAGGTTCCCGAATGGTTTGAAAACTACATTACGAGAAAGAGGTAGCAATATTTCTTCTGGAGAGAGGCAGTTGCTATCTGTTGCTCGAGTAGCTATTCGTAGCCCGAAAATCTTGATAATGGATGAAGCAACAGCATTTATGGATCCTTCTACTGAGGCAACCTTGCAACGGGATTTGGATAGGTTACTTGAGCAAAGAACAGCTTTGGTTATTGCTCATCGCCTTGCGACAATAGAATCATCAGATCGTATTTTGGTAATGAAGAAAGGAAAGCTTATTGAACAAGGAAATCATCAAGACCTTGTTTCTCAAGGGGGATTGTATGCCCAGTTGGCAAAATTGCAGGAACAAGGACTTGCCAAATTTTGATTGGAGAGGTTATTAATCAATGATTAGGAAAGTAGTGCAAGGGAAAATAAACCTCATAGGTTGGACGAATCAGCGTTACCCTTCTAATGATTTTAAAGAGATCTATGGAGCAGAAGCCCGTGAATGTCTTTCTAAGTCGGACAAGTTTAAGTTTGTCTTTAGTCAGTCTAAACCCCTTGATTTGATTGAACTTGAACAATTGCTGCAATCTGTGGGTTGGAGTAGAAGACCAATGAGGAGAGTGCAAAAAGCCTTGGATAATAGCTTGCTTAAAGTTGGTCTATGGCAACATGATTCAAGATTTCCTCGTTTAGTAGGCTTTGCTAGATGTACAGGCGATGGTGTTCTTCATGCAACAGTCTGGGATGTTGCTATTCATCCGGTTTATCAAGGTTTTGGTTTAGGTAAAGAATTAATGGCCTATGTCCTTCAAAGTCTTAAAGAAATGAATATTCAAAGAGTAGTTCTTTTTGCTGATCCAGGAGTTGTAAGTTTTTATAAGAGTCAGGGATGGGTTCTTGAACCGAAGGGGTATAGGTGTGCATTTTGGTATGCCAATTAGTTTGAGTTAGTTCTAATTTTCTTGATCTGAGTAATATCTTTCGACTAATGCAGTTGGATTCTCCCCTTGCTTCCAGCTGGTTATTAAATTGCTATTCTTGATGGCATTCTTAATTATATTGCTTCTTGAATATCTTCGGCCACTTGTTTGCATGTGTGACCCTATTCTCTTCATTTTTGTTTTTTGACTCAGGCGAATGCTTATATCAATGTCTTCCATAATAGGGATTTTTTTATAGCCTCCTATTTGGAAATATAGACTTTTACTGATTAAGAGACCCTGATCTCCATAAGGTCTTTGAAAAATATAGCTTCTAATAAATACTGCTAATTCAAGTAAAAACCAGCTGGCACCTTCTTTGTCAATTTTAAAATCAAAGAACCATGCATATGATTTGTTGCAATCCTCTTTGATTATTTGATCTACCTTCCAATTCCAATCAGCATCTAGCCTGGAGTCTGCATGTAAAAATAGGAGCCATTCCCCTAATGCCTTAGTGGCCCCGTTGTGCAATTGATGCCCCCTACCCTTTGTCTCATTATGAATTACTTTTGCACCTCCTGTCTTTGCAATTAATTCAGTTAGGTCTGAGCTTTGGAAATCACTAATTATTAACTCGAGTTGATGGGGGTAGGAATTAATATCTGCTAATAGAAGAGGAAGCCTTTCCGCTTCGTTTATTGTAGGTATAATAATACTAAGCATTTTATTTAGCTTTACTAGCACCAGAATTCTAAATCTGATAACTTATCGATATCAGATTTCTTGCTTATTAATTTATATTTAACTCCTTCTATTTTAGCCTTCCTAAGAGTCTCTTTTAAGACCGAGCTTGACCCCCATCTTATGCCTGCAAAAGGCCAAGAAATAACTGGGCAAAGAATATTTTTTGAAAAGCCTATTAGCCAGTATCCACCATCTACTGCAGGACCAATTACTATTTCGTTTCTAGTTAAATAACTTATGGCAGAGATAATGTCATTTTTGCATAGGTCTGGAACATCTGTCCCTATAAAAATAATTTCCCTATGATTTTTCGAGTTTAAGCTTCTTTTTCGTTGAGCTAAAACGAGCTGTCGTTTCATTTTTAATCCAAGGCTTCCTTTGCCTTGATATTCGGCTTGGGTTATTCCATGAGAGCTTGCCCACCGTGAAATTTTTTTACTCCCAATCCCTTCTACAGCCAGTCGAATTTCAAGGTAGCCCTTCTCCTGGAGACTTTTCGCTACAGCCATTGTGTGCAAAATTAACTTCCTTTGTATTGCAGCAGCTCTAGATGCACCTATGTCTTGAGAAAGTCGTTTCTTGCATCTAGTTGGTGCTGGCCAACGAGTCATTAGGATGAGAAGAGGCTTGCTCATGTAATAGTTTTACTTGATCTTGTTTAGAGATTGGCTTTTTGGAAGTGGACCTGTCGCAAAAACTGTGACTGGTTTTGTGATTATCTAGATACTTTGAGTGTTTTTTGGTTGCATCCTGTATCGCTTTAATAAGCTTCTTTAATAGGTCTTTTTGGCTCGTTTGTTCTCATCCCTTTGGTAGAGCGAGTCTTAAGGACATTCTTCGTGTCAAGAAAAACCTGGTTTTTAAATTTTTGAATGCCTAATTTGATAACCACGTTTAGATTCAGCCTCTAATCAGAAGAATCTGGACTAATGCGTGAAGAGTCTTGGGGAAAAGTTCAGAGTTCGTTAAAGAAGAATTTAAGCAAGCCTTCATACGAAACATGGATACGCCCAACTCAATTCAGTAGCTTCGAAAATGGTGAGCTCACTTTAATTGCCCCTAATAGTTTTTCCAGTGCTTGGTTGCGAAATAATTATTCACAAACAATTCAAGAAACAGCTGAAGAGATTTTTGGAGAGCCTGTAACTGTAAATGTAAAAGTAAAAGAAGCATCAGAGACTTCTGATGCTTCTTTTACTTCTTCTAGTTCGAAAAGTTCCTCAGCTTCTCCTGTAAAGAAATCATCTGATGAATCTTCGAATCTTTCTAAGAAACCAAGCCCATTGCTGAACCTGAGGTATGTTTTCAATAGATTTGTTGTTGGTCCTAATAGTCGTATGGCCCATGCTGCTGCAATGGCTGTGGCAGAAGCCCCAGGACGTGAATTTAATCCTTTGTTTATATGTGGCGGAGTAGGGCTTGGTAAAACCCATTTAATGCAGGCAGTAGGCCATTACAGAATGGAGATTGATCCTGCTGCGAAAGTTTCTTATGTTTCAACCGAAACTTTTACGAATGATTTGATTCTTGCTATTAGGCAAGACCGCATGCAATCTTTTCGAGATAAATACAGAGCTGCAGATTTAATACTTGTAGATGATATTCAGTTCCTTGAAGGTAAGGAGTATACCCAGGAAGAATTCTTTCATACTTTTAATGCTTTGCATGATGCAGGGAGTCAAATTGTTCTTGCTAGTGATCGTCCGCCTAGTCAGATACCTCGTCTTCAGGAACGTTTGATGTCTAGATTTTCAATGGGATTGATTGCGGATATCCAAGCTCCTGATTTGGAAACAAGAATGGCTATTTTACAGAAGAAGGCTGAGCAAGAACGAGTGGGGCTACCCCGAGATCTAATCCATTTCATCGCAGGACGATTCACTTCGAATATTCGTGAGTTAGAAGGAGCCTTGACTAGAGCTATTGCTTTTGCTTCTATTACCGGGCTGCCTATGACTGTTAAGTCCATAGCTCCAATGTTAGACCCGAACGGCCAGGGGGTTGAGGTTACCCCCAGACAAGTATTGGAGAAGGTTTCAGAGGTTTTTCAGGTGACCTCAGATGAGATGAAGAGTGCAAGTAGACGTAGGCCTGTTAGTCAGGCAAGACAGGTAGGCATGTATTTAATGCGTCAAGGGACTAATCTTAGCTTGCCTCGAATAGGCGATGCTTTTGGGGGGAAAGATCATACGACGGTGATGTATGCTATAGAACAGGTCGAGAAGAAGTTGTCGAGTGATCCTCAGATGGCTAGTCAGGTACAGAAAATTAGAGATTTATTGCAGATAGATTCCCGAAACAAGCTTTGATTAAGTTAGATATCCTTATTGACTTTGCTTTGAAAAATTAAGAGGGTTTTGATCAAAACGGTTTTTAATGGGAATTGATGGTCCCTGAATAGGCCCATCAATTTGTGCAGTCTCTTCTAATGCTTTCCTCAATTCTCTTGCAGCAAGTAGAGGCATGTCTCTGGGTACTGAAACTCTATCTCTCAGATATCTTAGCCCCAGTGCACTTCCTTTGGTTGGAGTAAAATCTTTCTTATGAATCATTTTGCTAAGAGCTGCTCTTAAGGGTTGATCAAATAATTCATCATCTAAAGGGTTAACCTTTTTAATTTGATCACGATGCTTCAAAACCCTCTTTAATGCAATTCTGGAGGGGCCATCAGCTTTGCTTGATTGATAGGTTGTTTCTTTTTCACCGAGCCCATACCCGATGTCAATTTGATGCGATAGTAATTTTTGATTTTTATTGTTATCTGACCAGCACCCTCCCATCTGAGGAGGCAAGTCATGAGCATGAGTATGAAAATCTCCTTGTGTACCTCTATATTCATCTAGTAGTTCAAGTGCTTTAAACCAGTTGTCAATATTTGAGAATTCTTTTCTTAACTCAAAACCTTTGTAGTACGACAAAGAAGCATTCATCCTTTCTAAATATGGGATGAAAACGACATCGATACTACCTGGAAATGATTTCCGTGAATTTTCAATGGAAGGATCTAGCCATTGGTAAGTTGTTTTTGATAGCCGGTCATCTAATTCTTGTGCTATTAATTTGAATTGTTCTTCTTTTCTTACGGCCTGTCCTTTACTGAAAGATGGATTGCATAACCAGATGCACCAAGCTCTAAATAACTTTCTCTCTAGATTACGCAAGTCAAGAATCTCTGGCTTTTCAAGTGACATTCCTAAAGTTCCGAAAACTTTTTCAAGGTTTAAAAGAATTCGATCACTCTCCGTTATAAGTTTGTTGTCTAGCTCTATTGCAGGAAAAATACCAGTAGGTACTTTTTGTAAGTACCAAGGTTCTTTTTTCCCATAGCATCTCATCGTTACTTTTTTTACTTCATAAGGGATTCTCTTCCATTCAAGCCATAACCAGACCTTTTGACAGTATGGACACCAAGCATGTTTATCTCTATAAAAGGTTACCCTTGTAGAAGAGTTGTCTTGACCAAATAGTCTTAATAATGAATATGAGTTATTCGGACCATTAATTAAGTCTGTATCTTTGTCTGTAAGACTTTCAAGTTCTTCCCAGCTCAGTGCTTCTGTGGCTTCTTTCATGGATTAGTAGGAGAATAATTAAAAGGCTCAGTAGGAGTTTTATTTTGAAGAACCATTCGTTTGATTTGATTGTATTAGGTGCTGGCTCCGGAGGGCTTGCTGCAGCTAAAAGAGCCGCAAGCTATGGAGCAAGAGTCGCCATTATAGAAGGTGATCGTGTAGGAGGCACATGTGTGATTAGGGGTTGTGTTCCTAAAAAATTGTTGGTGTATGGATCTAAGCATGTAGAAAATGTTAGAAATGCTTCAAGGTTTGGAATAGATCTAAATGCGATAAGAATAAATCCAGGGACTTTATTAGAGAATGTTCGAAAGGAAGTTGATCGATTAAATAAATTACATATGGACTTGCTTGAAAAAGCGAATGTCGAACTTATAAGAGGTTGGGGATACTTTTCTGATTTAAATTCAGTAGGAGTTAAAACTTCTGACTTAAGCTCACCAATCAAACTTGAGGCTAAAAATATTTTGATTGCTGTTGGAGGGCGCCCTCGTAGACCCACTATTCCAGGAGCTTCTTTAGGTTGGGTAAGTGATGATGTCTTTTTGCAAAAAAGTTTTCCTGAAAAGGTTGTAGTGATTGGGGCAGGTTTTATTGCTTGCGAATTTTCATGTATATTGAATGGTTTAGGGATTGCTGTAACACAACTGGTTAGAGGTAGCAGCTTATTAAAGGGATTTGATAAAGAGCTTTCCTCGGAATTACAAGAGTCTATGATTTCTAGAGGAATAGATCTTCAATTTTCTAAACAAATCGTTTCTGTAGAAGGTCAAATTGGAGATCTGATTTTGACTGACAACCTGCGCTGTCACTATAATTGCGGAGCCGTTGTTTTTGCGACTGGAAGAGAGCCATTCCTTCAGGGACTTAATCTTGAATCAATTGGCCTAAAAACTATTCAGAATAGGATCGTAGTAGATACAAGAAATCAGACAAACATTCCTCATATTTTTGCAGTCGGTGATGTTACTGATAGGGTGAACCTTACACCTGTAGCCATCGAAGAAGGTAGAGTTTTTTCTGATAATCTTTTTAACCAGAAGAATAGATCTGTTGATTACGAATTTATCCCTAAAGCAGTGTTCTCTCAACCTGAGATTGCTTGCGTTGGGCTTTCAGAAGAAGAAGCTTTAGATAAGTATGGTGAGGACAATATTTCTATCTATAAAGCAAGATTTAGACCTATGTCGAAAATGCTGACTAGCTCAGAAGAAAAATGCCTATTGAAATTAGTTGTTCAAAGTAAATCAGGATTAGTTCTTGGCTGTCACATGCTAGGAGATGATTCTGCTGAGATTATTCAGATGGCATCTATTGCTATTAAAATGGGTGCAAAGAAATCAGATTTTGATAAGACAATGGCCTTGCACCCAACAATTGCAGAAGAATTTGTTACTATGTAGTGATGATTAACAAAGGTTTAAAATAAATTGAATATGTTAATTAATTGCTAGTTAAGTTAATTTGTGCCAGTAATGATATGCCTTAAAAGAAACCAATAGTAGTAGAACTGGTAAAATTAAAAATATAGCTATTGTGCGCAATTCATCGTGAAATGTTGGTATGGTATATGGAATGATTTGATCAGATAAATACAAGACATATAGAAATAAAAGGATTGCCCCTTCTGAGCGACTGATTATTCCTTTTGTCCAGAAGATTGGCATGCAAGCTAAAACTGAAAGAATCATAATTGGGATGTCTCTTTGAATTAATACCTCCTCAACTGCAAGTCCTTTGCTTCCTGAAAAGAAAGCGCAGCTTCCAAGTACTAATAGTTGGTTAAGCAGACTGCTCCCTATTACATTGCCAATTGCTAAGTCAGTCTTTCCACGTAGAGATGCCACTAAAGAAGTGATCAATTCAGGGATTGAGGTTCCAGCTGATACAATTGTGAGCCCGATCACAGCTTCGCTCCAGCCGTATGCACCGGCTAAAGATTTAGCACCACTAATTAATAGGTTAGAGCCAAATCCTAGTATCAATATCCCAGCGATGATTTTTCCGAAAGCTCTTATCCATTTTTTAGAATATGAATTGAACTTTACTTCAGGCTCAGCATCTTGAATTCCTTGAGGCTCTTCTCTTGCAGTTCGAATCTCCCAAATTGTATTAATTCCAAGAGCAATTAATAGTGCAAAGCCTGATTGCCAACTAAAGCTTCCTGAAGATGCCATCCCCCAAACTGCTGTAGAAACAGCTAGTAATAAAGGTACATCTCTTCTTACTAGACGACTTTCTACTTTCAAAGGCATAACAAGAGCACTGCTTCCTAAAACAACCAAGACGTTGAAAATATTGCTCCCAACTATATTCCCAACAGCAATTGCATCTGACCCTCGAAGAAAAGAGCCTATACTGACAAATAGTTCTGGCGCACTAGTACCGAGTGATACAACAGTTAGGCCAATTACAAGTTGTGGTATTCCTAAAATAAGAGATAGTGATGCAGCTCCTTGAACAAAGAATTCACCTCCAGCGAAAAGAGTAAAGATTCCGATAATGATTTCTAGTAAAGATTGTATTAGCAGTGTTGACATTTGTTGAGAGACAAGAAAAAAATTGCTTTAGTTTGACTAGATATTTAATCCAATTTTATTGAGTGTTCTCTTACATAGTAATTCAGTGTATTTTAAAGGTAATGGTATTTAGTCCATAGCTTAATTTACGTCTGATTCCTTTGCATTTGACCCAAGACCGAATAATAATACGTCAACCTGATGATTGGCATCTTCATCTCAGAGATGGAGATGCCCTGAAAACTTTTGTTGCGCCTACTTCGCGAGTGTTTCGACGTGCGATAGTAATGCCCAATCTACAGCCGCCAATTACCAGCATTCAATCTGCTATTGATTACCGAGAAAGAATCTTGGACGCGGTTCCTGAAGGCGATTTGTTCACTCCTCTCATGACTGCCTATCTTACGGATGACCTTTCTGTAGAAGTTATAAGAGAGGGATTTCAAAGAGGTGTTTTCTTTGCTGCAAAACTCTATCCTGCAAATTCAACTACTAATTCAGAGGCAGGCGTTACCACTATTGAAAATATTTACTCTGTTGTTGAGACAATGGAAGAGATTGGAATGCCATTGTTAATTCATGGAGAAGTGGCAGACCATTCTATTGATATTTTTGATAGAGAAGCCGTCTTTCTTGAATCTCATCTTCAGCCTTTACTAAAGAGATTTCCTACTCTCAGAGTGGTTTTAGAACACATCACAACTGAGGAAGCTGTTGAATATGTTCAGAACAGTTCAGCATCATTGGCGGCAACAATAACTCCTCATCATTTGCATATAAATAGAAATGCTCTTTTTAACGGTGGTTTAAGGAGTGATCTCTTTTGCCTCCCTGTTGCAAAAAGAGAGCGTCATCGAATTGCTCTTAGACAGGCTGCTACCAGTGGGGAACCTTGTTTCTTTCTAGGCACTGATTCGGCGCCTCATCTTCGTGAATTTAAGGAAAGTTCATGTGGCTGTGCTGGCATATTCAATGCACCAAATGCTATTGAAAGTTATGCACAAGTTTTTGAAGAGGAAGGTGCTTTAGATCAGCTAGAAGCCTTCTCAAGTGTTTTTGGGCCTAATTTCTACGGATTGCCGATCAATGAAAAAAGAATTTCTTTGGTTAAAAATCCTCATATTATTTCCTCACGATTTGAACTTGTAAAAGCCGATAATCCCTTTGAATTTATAGTTCCTTTTCACGCAGGAGAAACTTTGAATTGGTCTTTTGATCCTAATTTTATTTAGGACAAGATTTTAAGAAATGAAAGGGAGCAAAGCTTTTTCTAATTGAAGGGAGAATCTTTGACAGGTTTCTTAAAGACTTTCTTCAAAATTTATCAACGTAAGCAAAACGATGTTAGAAAAAGTTGTTAATTCGCAGAATTTTGTTTTGAGGGGATCTATGATAGTTGTAGATACCTAGGATAGCTAGGGTCAGTAGGTGCGAGTGTGGTGGAATTGGTAGACACACAGGACTTAAAATCCTGAGACCAGCAATGGTCGTGAGGGTTCAAGTCCCTCCACTCGCATAAGTCATTTAAATTTAAGCTTCGAGAGGAAATTATTTTTTGGTTCACGTTGGATAGACTCTCTCTAGAACAACCAAAGGAATTGATAGATAGTTTTTTTGTTCTTGTCATAGAAACATAATATTGAAACAAATAAGAGCTCAAATTAATAGAACCTTTGAATTTAGATTAAATCTTCTGTGAGGCTTTCTCATATTAAGAAATTAGAAATCATAATGAATATCTTTCATTTCAAAGGCTCATGCCTTTAATTATTACCATTGTTAGAATTCTGAGCTAAGAGAGCTTAGTTTAAGAAAAATCTTTACTTTAAAATCTTTAGCCAATTAGATTAATCTGATATTACAATGAGAGAAATTACGGATTAAGGAGCCATCCTTTTGTTACCTAACGAAGTGTTTAATAATTCTTTCATTGTAATAGGAACGTACTTATTCCTTGGTGGGCTTTATTTGGTGGTTATTCCACTTTCCCTTTACTTTTGGATGAATGCGAGGTGGAATTTCATGGGCAAATATGAGAGGTTGTTTGTTTACGGTCTAGTTTTCCTTTTCTTCCCTGGAATGCTCTTGTTCGCTCCTTTCCTCAATCTTCGCATGTATGGCCAAGGAGATAGATGAAGATTGACTAAGGCAAATGTTATCCAATTAGGCCTGCTCCTTTTTCTATTAGGAGGATTAGCTTATGGTGTCTTTTTGTTCTATGGCTTTGACTTAACTAAAGCAGGAATTGCTTCTGAATTGGTTTTAGTACTACTTTTGTTGCTATGGGTTTTTTCATACTTTCTTAGAGTTATAAGTGGCAAGATGACTTTTATGGAGCAACGTAAACGTTACCGCAGTGAATATCAACAGATTACGGATAGAGAGCTAGAAGCAAAATTTGATTCAATGTCTAACGAAGATAAGACTCGATTTTTTAAAGAGCTTGAAAAAGATAACAATAATAATAAAGAAACTAATTAATTAGAGTCTTTATTCATTCTCAGTTATTCCTTAATGAATTTTAAGCAAGAAATTCTTAGTAGTGATTCGATTCAACCCTCAAAACTAGAAACCTGTTTTGCTCAAATAAAAAAAGAAGAGAAAATTGCATTAATGCCTTTTATAATGGCAGGAGACCCAGATATTAATACATCAGCTCAAATATTATTAAGACTTCAGGCTGAAGGCGCAGATATTATCGAATTGGGAATTCCATACAGCGATCCACTTGCAGATGGACCGATAATACAGTTGGCGGCTTCTCGTGCACTTTCTGCTGGAACTTCTCCAAAAGCAGTTTTAGAAATGCTGTCCAATTTGAAAGAAAAACTAACCATTCCAATAGTACTTTTTACATATAGCAATCCTTTGCTTAATTGTGGCATGGAGAACTTTTGTTGTCAGGCTGCTAAGGCCGGAGCCTCTGGTTTAGTTGTTCCAGACTTACCCTTAGAAGAAGCGGAAAAATTATCCTCAATTGCAGCAGAGAGTAAACTTGATTTAGTTCTTTTAGTTGCACCTACAACTCCTTTAGAACGTATGAAAAAGATTTGCTCAAGAAGCAAAGGGTTTACTTATCTTGTAAGCGTCACTGGAGTTACTGGTGAACGTTCAAATCTAGAAGATCGTGTTAATTTCCTAGTGCAAAAAATTAAGCAATTTAGTTCTAATCCTGTTGCTGTTGGTTTTGGTATTTCTGATGCTAAACATGTAAGTCAAGTTAGAGAATGGGGAGCAGATGGTGCGATAGTTGGCAGTGCTCTTGTTAAGAGGATTGCTAATGCATCTGATAAGAAGGCAGTAGACGAAGCAGGTGATTTCTGTAGAGAACTTCGTAAAGCAGCTGGTTAGAGATTTATAGAAAAAATGATAAAGATAAAGTGATATAGGCAAATAAAAAAGCCTCAGATTTATTCTGAAGCTTAGATTTAAAGGTTTTAGAGATTATGTATTCTTGAAAAATCAAGTTACATATTTATTTTTCTAATCGTCAGAATCTTCTGCGCCAGCAGGAACAAGTCTGATTTGCTTACGACCTAGTTTGATTTCAAATTCATCCCCAGCTTTAAGGTCTAGTAAAGCTGTATATGCTTTACCAATTAATAGATTGCCGTTGCCTTGAACAGTTGCAACATAGCTAAGCTTTCTACCACCTTTTCCAATACCTGCTACACCAGTTGCACCTAGGCTTACGCCTTTCGCTTCTAGTAGAGCTTCGTAAAAGGCAGTGAAGTTTAGTCTTTCGCCACCATCCTTCTTGTTGGATACATATCCACATGCACGAACAAGATCTGATTTACTGACATCACCAAGTTCTTTGACTTTAGTGAGCAGGTCGCTACCTGTGAGCATAGTTAAGTAATAAATTGATCTACTTAAATAACATAGCAATTAGTATGCCAATTGTGCAATCATTTAATTATAATTTTCATCCAATTAATTAAACTCTGATGGCAATGGAGAGATTTGTTCTTTTCGGTACTTATTGTCAAAATGCTATTGCAAAGCGAACACCTTTTCGTGATGAGCATTTATCTAGGCTTAGTAAACTCAAGGAAGAAGGGATACTCATAACCTTGGGACCTACGAAATGTAATAGATACGTATTTGGAGTTTTTGAAGCTTCAACTATTGATGATCTAAAGAAACTTTTAGAAGATGACGTTTACTGGAAAGAGCAAATATGGACTTCATTAGATATTTATCCTTGGACCCAGGCTTTCTGAGCTTGTTTCAATATCCAATTTGCAACTAGCTGATCTCCTTTTTCACCTAGAACTTCTTCATAACCATCCATAATTCCTATCCCTTCTCTGGCGATCTTTGCAATTTTCTCTGTTGTATCTACTCCATTTCTTTTTAAGTCTTTCGCCTTTAAGGTTTTATTCCTTCTTATGATATTCCCACCATTTATGTGACATCCGGCGCAATTTTCGATGAAGAGATGTTCCCCTACGTTCTCATTAAGAGCAAAGACTTTGTTTGGACGACTTGCACATGACGCAATGATGAGTGTACTTAAGATAAATACCTTAATGGCATTTAAAAATTGATCCAAACAACTTTTAAATGCATATTTGAATTTCATTCAATTGACCATAGATGATTTATCTTGGATTAGGTATTACAGTCTTCTTTGAGTTCTTCTAGAAGAAGATCAAGTTGACCAAATGGATCTGAAAAAATTTCTTCACTTTGCTTGATCTGATTACCTTGTTCCCAGGATTCTTCCGCTGCGCAGAGAACTTTTAAAAGTTGAGCTAATCCTCCTGCAGAATATTCTAATTTCAGCATTTCTATTAATACAGGCATTCTCTCTGAGCTTGCGTTTAGAATCCCTTTAAGATCTTTTTGGGTTTTCTTTTTTTGTTTAAGCCAATCTTTGACTAGAAGAGTAACTTCTTCTTCTATTTCTTTATTCCATTTAGTCATTGTTTTAAAGGGGAAACCATTCGTCAAGTTTTTGACGAGCTCTATTACGTATAGCAGGACTCATATGTTTGTTCCATAGACTTATTACAGCAGTAAGCGCAACAAGATCATCGCTAAATCCTGCGACGGGAATAAAATCTGGCATTAAATCAATAGGCATAATTAAATATGTAAGGGCTGCAATTAAAGAAACTCTTGCTTGAGGGGGTGTTGATGGATCTAAAATCATTTCAAATGCTTCTAATGCTGGCTTGGCAAGAGTTCTCCCAGCTTTTAGTAAAACCTTCTTGAAAATATTCTCATCAATAACTGAACTATCAATTACTTCTGCTTCGAAAATCTCCTGTTCATTGCTTGTTTCTTCTGACATGTTGATAGGTGATTATTGTTTGTTAAAGTGAGGAACTGGGAATATCTAGGTTCTTATTCATTCTGTAGGCTTGGTTCAACCAAGCCACTTTGAATACCTGTTTTTCTAAGTTTTCTTAAGGCTCTTTGCACTACTTGTCTGCAATATTCTCTACTACAGTTCATATGCCCTGCAACTTTAGCCAGAGTTCTCCATTCATTTGTGCCATCAAGACCAAAACGAAGGCTAACAATTGTTCTTTCTTTAGGTGTGAGATTGGCTTGGTTCAGTAAGGACCATGCGGAATCATTCCTTTCAGCTAATTCTGCAAGTTCCATAGGCGGAACTTCATCGCTTGGTAAAAGATCACCCAGTTCAGAAGGTTCTGATTTTGATTGAATAACTCCTTGAAGGCTGACTGTAATACTTCTCATCTCACACTCAAGTAGTTCTTCAACATCTTCAGCAGAGAGAGTCATCTTTTGAGCCAGCTGAGCTACAGTTGGATGAGTACCATTTTGTTGCATCAATTGAGACTTTGCAGTTCGGAGTTTTGTTAGTTTCTCGTTAATATTTACTGGAATCCTTATAGTCCTGCTCTGAGTTGACAAAGCTCGGTTTAAACCTTGCCTAATCCACCAATATGCATAGGTAGAGAAACGATGACCTCTTTTGGGATCATATTTTTCCACTGCACGAGTTAATCCAATAGTACCTTCTTGAATTAAATCTAGTAGCTCTAGCCCTTTCCCTTGATATTTTTTAGCCAAGTTGACCACTAACCTTAGGTTTGCCGTGATCATTTCATTTTTGGCTTTTTCTCCTACTTTGATAGCTTTTTTTTCAAGATCTGAGTAATTACATTGCTGATCTTTGTTATCAGTTGGGTTACATCGCTCTAAAAGGGCAACCATAGTCTGAACCTTCCTCCCCATGATGAGTTCTTCTTCAGGTGTCAGTAGTGGATGTCTTCCTATTTCTCCAAGAAAGTCACTTAAAGAACTCACGATTTCAAACTCCTTTTATTATAAGTAAAATCAAGATAAAAATATTAACTTTCGCGTAATGCAGGCGAGAGTTCTAAATTCATCTTAGGTTCATAATTTAGTCTTTTTTATTCTGAATATTTCTCACTAACTAGCCACTTTTTGGCCCAAGTTATTACGGAAATGACATCTTTTGGCTAGGCTCATAGCTTATTGTTTTTTTACCGATGGTCTTAGGCACCTTCTTTGATCAGCCAGTTTTTCAAAGTGCATTCATTGCCTACTTACATTACTTGTGCATAGTTCTTTGTTTTGGGGCACTACTTTTTGAAAGATTACGTTTGAAAATTGATTTAAGTAGAGATGATGCTATCTCGATAATCTTGGCAGATATTGTTTATGGCTTGGCAGGTTTAATCATAATAGTTACTGGAATTTTAAGAGTTAGATATTTTGGACAAGGGCCAGAATTCTATACTCAAAATCCATTGTTTTGGTTTAAAGTAGGTTCTTATATTGCTATTGGGCTACTTTCGCTTTATCCAACCATTACATATATTCTTTGGGCTATACCTATAAGTAAAAATAAGTTACCTTCTCTTACATCAAATCTAGTATCAAGGTTTAGGATGATAATTAATATAGAACTAATTGGGTTTTTATTGATTCCTTTAATGGCTACTTCTATGTCACGTGGCATAGGCCTACCAGGTGCTTAAGATTAAAAAAAAATTGGGAATTAATGGGTTAAGTTTTTTCTTAGGATCGTCTTTTTTTCAAAACTTCTAAAACATCTCTCCAATCGACATTATGATATTTAAGAGCTACTTGTAAGTGGAAAATTAAATCAGCGGCTTCATTTGAAATGGACTCAGGTACATTGTCTTTGCAGGCCATTACAAATTCAGCTGATTCCTCTCCGATTTTCTTGAGGATCTTATTGTCCCCTCCTTTTAGAAGACTATTGGTGTAACTTTGAGTCTTTGGGTTTTTTGATCTGTCTTTTATTGTTTCGAAGAGTTCACTACAAGAGTCTGCAATTGGAGGGAGGAAGGTTGACCTCGCTTCCGGAGGATTTTCTGTAATGTCATTGAAGAAACAGCTTCTTGAACCTTTATGGCATGCTATTGAACCAATTTGTTCAATAGAAAGAATTATTGCATCTGAATCACAATCGAATCGAATATCTTTAAGTCGTTGAGTGTGACCGCTTGTTTCGCCTTTGTGCCAGAGCTGTTCTCTTGATCTGCTCCAGTAGTGCACTTCGCCTGTTTGTAAGGTTTTCTTTAATGAATCTTTGTTAGCCCAAGCCATCATTAAAATAGCTCCATCTAACCAATCTTGAGCAATTGCTGGGATCAGACCTTTTTCATTAAAACGAAGTTTTTCTATGAATTCTTGGTTCAGTGGCGTCATATTCTTAATAAAGAAAGAAAACTTTGATTCCGATCATCTTTTTATTGAGTTCCCTCAAGCATGAGTTAGATGTCTAATCAAATTACTAGTTTTAGCTGCAGTAAGCATTTCGAGGGCTACCCATGTTGCCATAGACAATGGAAGCATTCTGGTCATTGTAGCTTTGTTCATGGATACAGTAGAAGCTTTACTTTTTGGTTTAAAGCCAAGTCATTAGACCAGCATGGGTTTGTTGTTGATTTCTCCAGCTTTAAACAGTTAAGACAAAAGTTGAAAGAACAATTTGATCATACCTTTTTGGTTAATCAAGATGATCCTCTTATCCCTCAATGGAGGGAGTTACATGCTCAGAAGGCTTTGGATCTTCGCATAATGGAGAACGTAGGGATGGAATCTACCGCAAAACTTGTTTGGGAATGGGCAAACAACATCTTGTTGATAAGTCACTCTGGAAGGACTTGTTGTTCTCGGGCAAAAGCAAGTGAAAATAATTTCAATTCTGGTTATTTTGAGTCAATTCCTGATTGGTTTAGCTCTATTGAAGACAATCCTTTATAAGATCCTTATTGAAGAGGATGTCTTAATGCAAAGCTCAGAAAATATGGTTAATGAAACCATATTAAAAAAAATTTTTTCAACTATTGGTTTAATCCTTGTTGCTTTTGCTTTTATTCCCTTCCCTGCTGAAGCTCATCATCCATGGGAATCTCAAATGGGGAATTTTAATTTTCTCCAGGGATTTGCAAGTGGTTTAGCTCATCCCATACTTGGCTTTGATCATTTACTTTTTCTTATATCTGTTGGTTTGATTGGAGGTGTTTCTCTATTTACAAGAGTTCCACTATTGTTATTTGTTGGTTTATTGGGGACAACATTCTCTCAATTCATACCTATCTTTTCAGGAGCAGAGACAGTAATGGGGGTTAGCGTTGTTTGTGCTTCCTTAGTTGCTTTTGGAAGACTTCCTCTCGTACTGATCCCGATATTTGTTTTTAGCCATGGCTTTGTCTTAGGCAACTCAATGATTGGAGCTGAACCAACACCCTTATTTGCATACTCCTTAGGACTTTTAGTTATCCAGACGCTCATTGTTTATCTTGGTAGGTTTGCTCTTAAGCGCTTTTGGGAAAATAAGAACGTTATTCTATGGTCTCTTTTTGGTGCGGGGATGACTATCACAATTAGTTCCATCTTGTAATCGTTATTTTGATTAATCTGGAAGAGCCCAAGGGTTAATTCCGAGTTTGGCGCCTATTTTATGAGCACATGCAAAACCGCTGAAGGCTACTGCATTCAAACCTTGCCCTGGGAAGCATGAATCACCTACACAGTAGAGGCCTTCAATCGCTGTACTGTTAAACGGCATTGGCAGCAGTCCTGGGAGTCTCATCCTAGGTATTGGACCATAGCTACCATTGTGTCGACCTAGAAACCTTCGATGACTTCTGGGAGTCCCAATTTCTTTATGAACAATATTATCTTTTAACTGAGGGAAGACTCCCTGGATTTTTGAGATCAGAAGATTGCCATCAAGTTCTTTCTTCTTTGCATAGCTCGATGGATCCAACCCTTTCCATTCTGAAAGGGAGGATGGCGTAAATGCATGGACAATATGGCGATCTTCTGGTGCTAGGGATTTATCCAATAATGTTGGGATAGAAATGAAAGCTACGCCTTGTTCAGTCTCCATTTCTTTCCATTCATTAAGGATTAAATGATGGCAGTGTGATCCTTTTGGAATGCAAGTTTGTTTAACCCCTAGATGAATTGATAAGAAGGATGGAGAGGGTTGATAACGGTTCCTCCATTTGATTTCAGTGTTAGGAGTATCTTCTTCTCCTATTAGTGGTTCTTTCACCCCTTCACCTCCAAACGTATCCCATCGAGTGGCATTTGAAACTATTGTTCTTGCATAGAATTCTTTCCCATTTGCTAGTTTTACTCCAACGGCTTTTTTGTCCTTCATAATGATCTTTGTAACCCTTGATCTATAGGCTATCTCCCCACCATTTGTTTTTAGTCCTCTAACTAACTTCTCGGCTATAATTCCAACACCTCCTTTGGGATAGTTAATGCCACCAGCATGGCGATCTGAAAAGACCATTCCAGCATTGATCATTGGAGTTCTCTCGGCTGGCATTACAGACCAGCAAAAACATTCGATGTCTATAAAATTAAGAAGTTCCTGATCTTTTATATATCGACGTGCTATATCGCCAACGTTGAAAGGTAACCATCGTGCAAGTCCTAAGCATGCTAAGGGTGCTTTGATAAAGACCTTGGCTAAGTACATAGGGTCCTCAATGGACAGGAGAGGCATTGAATCAAGACATTTGAAAACTTTCCAACATGTTTCATAGAAAGCTTTAATTCCTAACTCTTCATGAGGGAAGAGAGTAGTTAGGTTTGATATGAATTGATCAAAATTTCTACTTACGACAACTTCTTTACCATTTGGAAGATGATATGCAAGTTGAACTGGATCTGGAATAGTTTCGCATTCCTCTCCTACTTCGGAGAGTGCTCTTGTTAAAAGATTTGTGTAGCCTTTTTCTCCAAACCCAAAGATCATTGAGGCTCCAACATCAAAAGTATAACCTTCCCGATGAAAGCCACCGCTGCTTCCACCTGGAATAATGTAGCGCTCAAGAACTAATACTTTTGCTCCTTTTGCCGCTAGTTGAGTTGCAGTAACTAACCCTCCAATTCCTGATCCAATAACTATTGCATCCCACAAAATTTCATTGTTATTTTCAAGAATATCTTTATCTAAATTCATTGCTCTATAGGATTAATAGGATTAGTAATTACCATTTCTTTCTTAATGGTTTTAATTTCTTCTAATGCTCTATCACGATAAGCACCATAGCGACAACGTTTGTCACGTATTCGTCGATTCAGGTCAGGTAAAAGAGCAAAATTAGGTGGCATTGGTTGGAAAATATTTTTGTGACTTGACTTTTTTTCTTGTTTAGGCTCACTTATAAAATTAATTAAGGCACCTATCATTGTTGTTTTCGGAAGTGTTATTGGTTCACGGTTCATTGCTAATAAGGCTGCATTTGTTCCAGCTAGCCACCCTCCAGCTACGGCAGCGGCATATCCTTCCGTGCCAGTAATCTGACCTGCAGCAAGAAGTTTTGATCTTGTTCTAAATTGAAGAGTTGGAGTTAAAAGTTTTGGGGACTCAAGAAATGTGTTTCGATGCATTACACCAAAACGTATAAAATCTGCATCCTGCAACCCAGGAATTAAGCGAAGAATCCTCTTTTGTTCTCCCCATTTCAAGTTTGTCTGAAATCCAACTAAGTTCCATAGCCTGCCATCGGTATCTTCTTTTCTAAGTTGGACTATTGCATACGCTCTTTTTGCTTGTCTTAGTTCCTTGTTTTTTAAATCACCCCACCTAGGGTCCCAAAGCCCAATAGGTTTAAGGGGACCGTATCTCATCGTATCTTCGCCTCTTCTTGCTAATTCTTCTATTGGAAGACAACCTTCAAAAAAAGTGGCAGATTCTTTATCAAAGCCTTTCACTTCTGCTTGCTCAGCATTAAGCAATGCAGCTCTAAAAGCAAGATATTGCTCCTTATTCATTGGACAATTTATGTAATCAGCATCTCCTTTGTCATAACGACTTGCTTTAAACGCTAAAGATAGATCAATACTTTCACCTTCAACGATTGGACTTGCAGCATCGAAGAAATGGCATTCTTCAAGACCTGTAAAAGCTCTAATATCTATCGCAAAGTCATCACTAGTAAGAGGACCAGATGCTATT